>NZ_CAUPIY010000008.1:0-110106 GCF_963511525.1 uncultured Mobiluncus sp.
CCACTCACACTAACGACACGCCCGGCAAAAGACACACAAAATGTTACTTAACCCTAAAAAGCGAAAGTGGAGCCAGAATACCGACTCCACTCGCCTAAGTTTGGTAGTTACTGACCGATACGCACGTATTCAGGATTACCGTAAACCTGCTGAACCCTCACGGATTCGCCAGGGCGCGGAGAGTGCACCATCTTGCCTTCGCCGAGATAGACGCCAACGTGGCCGCCGTAGTAAACGATGTCGCCTGCTTGGGCTTCCCCGGCGGAAACGTGCTTGCCAGAAGAGCCTTGAGCCCACGAAGTACGGGGCAGGGCAATCCCGGCCTGGTTGTAAACGTAACCAACGAAACCGGAGCAATCAAAGCCATTGGGCGTGGTTCCGCCATAGACGTAGGGCACACCCTGGTAACGCAGGGCAATGTCAGCGATAGAACCGCCGGCGATATTAGCCGGGATGGAAATCGGAGCGGCCGAAACCGCGGCGCGTCCGGCAGTGCGATTAGCAGTGCCGTGATTGTTATTAGCACGCTGAGCCTGCGCCTGCTGTTGCTGAGCCGGTACCTCGACCTGACCCTCAGTCCACGCCACGTTCTCAGGAGCGGTGACCACCGGGTTAGCGGCAACCGCGAGATGCGCCTGCGCAACGGCGTCGCCTACCTGAGCGGAAACCGGCACTTTGGCCTGGGAAGGGGTGTCCGCGCCTTCTGGAGCAGCAATAGCTGAACCAGCCCATACGGTGCCCAGCGCCAAACCGGCGGAGGCTGCGGCTACAAACCCTTTCTTTCCATCGATGTTTTTCAAAGAATCTAAAGGTGTGACAGGCTTAGTTGCGGCGCGATGCCGAGCCCGAGAAGTGGTGTTAGCCAACTTTGTCCCTTTCCTTGAAGGCCTGATTTCAAGTTCAGGTTCCGGACGGTTCGACCCGTCCTAAGAACGTGCTTACAACACTACACCATTGAATTTCAAATGTCACATTTGGATAACAATTCCCGGTGATTTTGACAAGATTTGGGCAATTTTTGCCTATAGCTTTATGAAAAAATGCTTGAAGAGATCGCGTGGAATCGCCACGGCCGGCAGGTCTTTTTCGCTACTTTTCCCTTTGTTTTCAAGGAAAAGTGTCGCAACCTCAGCGCCGTCGTCAAACCTGAGCGTAACCTTAGAGCCAGGTAACATTTTGGCTTCACTTAATTTCTTAAGAATTCCCTCACAGGCTTGTACCGGCTCTCCGATTCTCCCGATTTGTACCGCTCCGCCGTCAGGGTGACGACGCCAGAACGAATCCAGGGTAGCTCCCTCGACTGTGGGGTTATAGCTCTTATAGTTCTTAACTCGGCGGGGGATCGGATTGCCATAGGGATCATAGTCCGGCATTTGCAGCAGCGCCAGCAACAGGGACTCGACTTTCTCACTCATGACGTGTTCCCAACGGCAGGCTTCATCGTGGGCTTCGTCCCAAGGCAAGCCGATAACGTCGGTCAAGAGCCGTTCTGCCAGCCTGTGTTTGCGAATAACCTCGGTGGCATCGCGCAACCCCTGTTCAGTCAGCGTAATTTTTCGATCGTCTTCCAGACTCAGCAGTCGGTCACGCTCCATGCGGGATATGGTCTGGCTGACCGTTGGCCCTGAATGGCCCAATCTCTCCACGATTCGGGCTCGCAACGGAGCCACTCCGTCTTCCATCATCTCGTAGATGACTTTCAGATACATTTCCGTGGTATCGACCAGTTCACTCATTCGTGTGATTCTTTCTGCATCGTGACTTCTCAACAACAATCAGTTTTTTCGCCGCTAAGAACTCCCTCTAATTTATCAAAATTCTTAACTAGCGGGCACCTCTCCGGTCAGGTTCTTTACTCCGGCTAATTTTCCCGGTCTCTTTCTCTATTCTTCACAAGAGTCTTGGGTCGGGTTCCCGCGGATTGTTCGGCCTGATAGGGGTGGTGGCATAATCGAAACGTGAGTGAATATGCGAACCTAAAGATTCCCGCCGAACTTTTGCCCAAAGACGGCCGTTTTGGCTGTGGACCCACCCTGATTCGTCGTGAGCAGCTGGAGCATTTGGGTCATTCGACCCTCATGGGAACGTCTCACCGTCAACCTCCGGTTAAGAATCTGGTGGCTGACTGTATCTCGCGGATGCGTACCCTTTTCGAGGTTCCCGCCGATTACACGGTGGCTCTCGGCAACGGCGGAGCCACCACTTTCTGGGCCGCCGCCACGGCGTCTTTGGTTCGCCACCAGGCCGCCCACGCCGTCTTTGGTTCTTTCGGTGAAAAGTTCGCCAAAGAGACTTCGGGGGCACCCTTCCTTGAGGAATCACTCATCACCAAGGCCGAGTTGGGCGACTCTACCCTCCCGCAGCCCAGTGAGCAGGCCGATGTTTACGCTTGGCCGCAACAGGAAACCTCTACCGGGGCGATCGCGCCGGTGAAACGCCTGGGCCACGCCGATCAGCTGGTACTGATTGACGCAACTTCCATCGCCGGTTCCGTGCCGGTCAATCTAGCCCAGACTGATGCATACTATTTTTCCCTACAAAAGGCTCTGGGGTCAGACGGCGGACTGTGGTTCGCTTTCCTCTCTCCCCAAGCAGTGGAACGTGCCGCTGAGATAACCGAAAACCCTTCCGCAGGTCGCTGGATTCCCGCAATTTTGAACTTGCAAACTGCGGTGGCAAATTCTGTAAAGAACCAGACTTTGAATACGCCGGCTATCGCCACGTTGGAACTGCTGCACTCCCAGTTGCAGTGGTTGGACAGACTCGGCGGGCTCCAGGCGGCGCAACAGCGGGTTCGGGCCAGCTCGGAGGCGATTTATACGTGGGCACAAGCTCAGTCTTTCGCTTCTCCCTTTGTCTCAGACCCCGCAAAGCGCTCCCCGGTTGTTTCTACCGTAGAGTTTGATGCCTCCGTTGATACTGCGGCTCTGCTCCAGATCCTGCGCGACAACGGCATCGTTGACCTCAGTCCTTACCGCGCAGTAGGCCGCAACCAGTTGCGTATCGGAACTTTCCCCTCTACTGACCCCGCCGACACGGCCGCACTGCTGGCCTGTCTCGACTACGTTATCGAACGCCTGTAGCGACAATAAATGGTAAAAGACCCGACCAAGGTCTTGGCCGGGTCTTTTACGTCAGAACTCAGTTAGGCAAAGAGAGCCTGAATGGGTCCCAAGGCAAAGTAGATAACGAACAAAATGCCCACCACCCACATCAGCGGGTGAATCTCTTTGAACTTACCGCGCGACAATTTCATGATGATGAAAGCGATGCAGCCAAACCCGATACCAGCGGTAATCGAGTAAGAGAACGGCATCATGGCGATAGCCAGGAAGGCTGGAATCGCATTCTCAGCGTTCTTCCAATCAATGTCCGCCACCTGCGTCATCATCAGGAATCCCACAAAGACCAGGGCGGTTGACGCGGCTTCTGCCGGCACCAGCTCTACTAGCGGGGCAAAGAACATGGACAGCAGGAAACATACCCCGACCACGACCGAGGACAAACCGGTACGGGCTCCTGCGCCTACGCCGGAGGTGGACTCCACGTAGGAGGTGTTCGAGGAAACGCCGCCCAAACCGCCGGCCATGGCAGCGAGGGAGTCCACGAGCAGAATCTGGAGAGTACGCGGCGGGTTACCTTTCTCATCGAGCAAACCGCCGGCTGCGCCGACTCCGACCATCGTGCCCATCGTGTCAAAGAAGTCCGCCAGCATCAGGGAGAAAATCAGCAGCAGCACGGAAATTACCGGGAGCTTAGTGAACGCCCCAAAGAAGTCAATCTGGCCGAAGGTGGCGAAATCAGGAAGCTGCACGGGCGAGCCCTGCAAAGCAGGAATGTTCTTGGTCCAGCCAGTTTCGTTGACGACCTTGCCGGTCTCATCAGTCATCAGCGGAATCTTGACAATCGCTTGGATAATGACTGCGAAAACGGAAGACACTACAATCCCGATGAGAATGGCGGCCTGAACCTTGCGAATGTAGAGAACCAAAATGACCACAAAACCGATGAGGAACACGACCATCGGCCAGCCCGCGAAGGATCCTCCGATACCGAGCTGAACCGGAGTGCCTCCCGGACGGACAACTCCTGCGTTGATGAGGCCTACCAACGCGATGAATAAACCAATACCGACCGAGATAGCGACTTTCAGCTGGCTGGGTACGGCGTTAAAGACAGCCTCCCGGAAACCGGTGACCACCAGCAGCGTAATGACGACGCCCTCCCAAAAGATGAGTCCCATCGCTTCGCCGTAGGATAGCCCGAAGGGACCGAGCACCAGGGTGAAAGACACCATCGCGTTCAGCCCCATACCAGCCGCCAGAGCCAAGGGGAAGTTTGCTACCAGCCCCATCAAGATGGTCATCAAGCCGCCGACCAGGGCAGTTCCCGCCGCAATAGAGGCAGGGGTGACACTTTCAGCTCCACCGGCGCTGGCGGCCGCAATCAGGATGGAGGGATTGACGACCAGGATGTAAGCCATCGCAAAGAAGGTCACCAGGCCGCCGCGGATTTCTTGCCTTACGGAAGATTTACGCTTGGAGAGTTCGAAAAAACCATCAAGTTCTCCGCTGGTGCGGGTGAAACCAGTAGTGGTTTTCTTACCGGATTTGTTTGCAGTTTTCGTTGTATTATTGCTCACCGTTTAACGCTAGTCGTTTCCCTGACAATAAGCCAAAACGCAACGTCACGGGCTTATGCGTCCGCAGCTTTTCCCGAAAGGGTAATCTCATCCGGATCAAGTTCCTGCAAGGATTTGTCGTCCAAGAAGGTTCGCCCCACCGGCAACGTACTCGGTGTCAGATCCGCATCGGTTTCTGAATGCGCCCCACAAGTGTGGTCCATCGCCACCACGTGTCCGTCGTCAGGACTCCACGCGTTGGTGCACAAGCCAAACTCCAGCCGCAACGAACCACTAACTTTCCACAGGTAACCGCAGGTAGAGCAGGGATTCTCCGGTGGATTACCGTGACGATCCAGTTCGGTTCGGGAATGCACGTCACGCAGCCAGCGTTTTACCGCCGCATTGCGACCTTCCCGATTCAACACCCGTTTGCGCCCCAGTCCCAGTTCCCACAGGGCCAGCTGGTCAGCGTCCTCGCCGGTAGCTTCATATCCCTGGTCGAGGTTCGGGTCGTCCGGATCGTAGGGAGTCCGGTCTTTTCGCCCCAGGTCGCCGGGCTCCAACCGCTGTGACCACGGTATCCACGGGGGTGCCAGCAAGGCGCCCTCGGCAGGTAGCAGGTCTGTTTCACACACTGTCCCAATCCGCCCATGCGGAACCCGGGTCAAGCTGACAGCCCACACCCAGCCCTTGTACCCCGGTTTCAGGCACTCGAAAAAGTGCGTCACCAGACGTTCGCCGGTGGCTTCCACCCGCAAGTGTTCCCCGACCTCTTCATCTTTCGTGATAGATTTCAGGGCCTTGCGGGCCAGGTCGGACTGTTTGGCCAGCACTGAATCGGGCTCCGGGTCCCCGGCTGACTTAGTCGTTTGTGTTTGTTTCCGAGCCATCAACAGCTCCTTCGTGTCACTTCTTGGTCTGGTTTCATTCTTTCGGCAGGCGTTTAGGCTTCAAAAGACTGCGCTACGATTTTCAGCATCTTGGCAATCTGCTTGCCGTTTTCAGGATACTTTCCCCGCCGCAGGCTTCCCGAGGCGTCGTCGAGAATCCGAATGAGATCCTCCACAATAGGAACCATATCGGCAGCTTTCTTGCGCTGCGCTTTGGCTACGGAAGGAAGTTTTTCCACCACGGTCACATTCATGGCTTGGCGGCCGCGTTTGCCGTCAACGACCGAGTATTCGACCTTGGTGCCGGGATGCAAATCCACCACGTCCTCGGGCAGAGCCGAGGCGTGTAGGAACACCTCTTCACCGTCGGCTCCGGCCACAAACCCGAAGCCTTTGACAGCGTCGTACCATTTCACTTTCCCGCTCGGCACTTGTCCTCCTCTAAAATTTTGGTTCACTTACCGCTCAAATCTAACGATTGCGGCAAAAATTTCAACCCAACCAGTCTAACTGCAAGCCCCAGCTGAGATAAAGTTATAGGTAACGTTTGTTGTGTTCGAAAGAAAGTAGCAAAGTTACTGTGTTTTCAAGAGTTCGTTTTATAGCGGCAGGTTTCGTTCTGCTGATGGCGGGGTTCGCTCCAGCGAACTTCGCTCAAGCTTTTCCCGCTATCCAGCCCGCGGCCGATCCCCTGGATATTTCCAGCAACCAGATTTACGACCCCGATAACAAACTGGGTGATGACGGCATCTATCAGGTAAAAAGTTCCATCGAGGCCGCCAAGAATTTTAATATGTCGGTCTATATCGTTATCGTTCCCGATTTCGGTGAGCTCTCTCCTCGTGAATGGAACGAGAAAACGATGCAGCTATCGCACTTGGAGGCCAATTCCTACCTGCTCTCTATCGCCTACAACCCTGATGAGAACGGTTCGGGAGAGATTGCGGCCTCTTCCACCGCGGGTTCGGCTATCAATAGTGCCCAGGCCGGAGACCGGGCTATGCAGGTTTTGCCTTACCAGTTGAGCAACGGTGAATACGCTTCGGGCGTGAGTTCTTTCGTTCAGCAGTTAATGGATCTGGCTATGTCAGCAGGCTCCGGCTCCGCGGCTCCTGCGGGTGATACCGATGTATCAGGACGTTCCACCAGTAATTGGTTCATCCTTATGCTCATTTTGGCGATGCTGGTGGCGGTGGCTTTGGCTATCGCAATTTATCGGCGGAATTCCTACAACACCGCAGCCAAGCCTCACGACACCGTCGACTTTGACGCGGTCGAGAGCGCCGACCATGACAGCGAATTCGAAGGTAGCGAGGCGTTTGCCTCCGGGGAGCCAGCCGAAACCCAGCTGCAAGCCAACGTCGCGCAGCCCGTTCCTCCCATCGGCACTCCTGATTTTGTAGCGGCTGCCCCCGGGGCAGTTCCGGCTGATGTCTATGGAGCGGGGGCGCCGCTGGAAGACTACCAGCCCGAAACCCCGGTCTATCCAGAGCCGGAAATGCTATTTGACGAAGCGGCTGCCGCAGAAAACGAAGCCAACTTTGAACGCGGACTTAGCGCCTTGAACGACTTGAACAATTCCATTTTTGCGGCCACCGAAGACCTGCACGCCTCCGTACAAGCCTTCGGAGAGGCGGAAACCAGCAGCTTCGCCGCTACCCTGGAATCCTCCCGCGACCAGGCTAATGCCTTGATGAACTGGCTGGCGGGAGCCGACGTGGTCAACCGTGAGGAAGCTGGGCAACTTGAGGATTCGGCTCGCCAGGTTAAGCAGGCTCTGTCTGCCGAAGTGCTGGAATTCACGAAACGCCGCTATCACCCCGACCAGGTTGAGGCTTCCCTCAATCGGTTGGCAGCTTCCTGGAACCGGGCGCGGAAGTCTCTGGCCCAGGTCGAGACGGTGGAACGGCAGCTGGAAGTCGACTATCCGCAAGCGAATTTGGGTCATGCCAGCGCGAACCTCAGTCAGTCAAAGCGGTTGTTAAAGGCAGCCTACAAAGGCATCTTGTCCGGGCAAAAGTGCCTGCAGGAAGGCGATTCCAAGACTGCAATCCGTTACGCGCGCGGTTCTGAACGGGCTATCACCCAGACCGAATTCGCCCTGGAACACATCACGAAACTCGGCGCCTTCTTGTCCCAAACCAGAGAACACCTATCCACGATGCTGGAAAGGCTGAATGCGGACGTGCAAACCATCCGGACTTACGACCCCGAGGCGAACGGGCAGGAAATTGCCATCACGCTACGGACTATGGAAAAAGCCCGCAAGGCTCTGGCCGGAGAGGGCGACCCCATTGTGGCCCTGAGCAAACTCTGCGGTCTGCAAGCAAATCTGTTTAATGTCTATGGCACTTCGGTTCTGGCGCAAGAATTGGCTCAGTTGCAAAATCAGTTCCCGCTGCGTCTGGCATGGGAGCAACAGCATCTGGAGCTGCTACGCACGAATATCATGTTGCGCCGCAAGAGCATCGACCCGCAGATAGAAGTGGAATTGTCTCGCTGCGAGCAGCTCATCGCCCAGGCGCGAGAGAAGCTTCCGCAAGAACCGCTCATAGGGATGACAATGCTCTCTACCAGCGCAGAGATGCTGGTTCAGTTAGGCAGTGGGATTCCAGTAGCCTTCCCTACGCCGGCTAAATAGTTTGAGAGCAGTTTTGACCCGGCTCCCGGGTCAAAACTGTTTTTTAGGAAAAGTTATCTGACTGACGGCACGGCTAAAAAAGTTGTAAACTACTGAGACGTTTTGAAAATTCCGGGATAGCTTTCGGAAATCTCGGCTGTTCAAATTGTGAAAATTTAAAGAAAACACCATAAGCAAAGAAAAACTCAATGAAGCTGCAAATTCCTGAAGAAGAAACAACTTACCTTCTGGTCGATGGAGAGAACATCGACGCCACCCTGGGGTTGAGTGTCTTGGGACGCCGCCCTGACCCTGACGAACGCCCCCGCTGGGATCGGGTTCGCGACTACGTCTCGGAGACCTTTCCCGGCCAAACCAAAGGGCTGTTCTTTTTGAACGCGTCTGCCCATATGCCCATGACGTTTGTCCAAGCCTTGTTAGCGATGGATTATCAGCCGATTCCCCTCACCTCCGAAGGGGACGAAAAGGTCGTTGACGTGGGAATTCAGCGCACCTTAGAGGCCATTGACAAACAAGAATACGGAAATGTGGTATTAGTTTCTCACGATGGGGATTTTGAGCCTCAACTGCGTAGTCTGCTGCATAACGACCACGACGTTACGGTCGTGGGATTTGAAGAATTCCTCTCTGGCGAGCTGCGCACTCTGGAGGAAAACGGTCTAAAAATCGTCGATTTAGAGCGCGAAATTCACGCTTTCAACGCACCGTTGCCCCGCATCGGAGCCATCGAACTGAGCGAATTTGCCCCGGAAGATTTTATTTAATCGCCGCTAATCGCTCTCGGCGTAAACGCTGCAGCCCGGGAATTTCCGGTACTGCCAACGGAAGGGTCGCGCCCAAAGCACGTGCTAACAACAAGTCCGCCAGCTGCGGGTTACGCGCTAAACACGGTCCGTGCATATAGGTCGCAATGATAGAACCCTGCACGCAGCCTTCCACCGCTCTTCCGTCCTCTGCAGCCCGATAGCCATCAGGAATCTCCCGACTGACTTCGCGTCCCGCCTGTACCCCGGCTTGTGCGCTAACACCGTCAGCCAGGCCAGGAGCCACCCCGGGCTGACCGTTGCCGGTTCCATAAGTCACGAATCCCAACGGAAAAGCGTCCCCACCTAAGAGCGTTGCGCCCCCATGGTTCTCAAAACCGGTCAGGGGCTCGGTCAGCTCGCGCGACAACTGTAAACCGCTCGCGGAACTGACCAATTCTCCAATAGCCCGAGCCCCTTGCGGCAAGGTCACCACGTCGAGCAGCCCTGCACCTTCGGTGCGTTTGCCTTCCGCGTCCGTATACCAGGTTCCCAAGACCTGGAAAGCGGCACATATGGCCAGGACGGGCTTCCCATTTTGTACCGCGCGTTCCAATCCGCGGTCCGTCAGTAGGCGGCGCGAGGCAATGGTTTGAGCGATATCTTCCCCGCCGCCCAAAGTATAGATATCCAAATCATCAGGGATGGCATCAGTGCAGCTCACACGGATAATTTCAGATTGGTAACCCAATAATTTGGCTCGATGCGCCAGCACCACCGCGTTGCCACTGTCCCCGTAGGTACCCAAGACCTCGGGCATCAGCACCCCGATACGTAACGTTGATTCACTCACCGCAACCACCCCTGTGCTACAAATTCGGCCCGTGCGTCACGGAAACTTGTGTAATTCAACAACATATCGACTTCGCCGGGGTCAGCCATCTCGATAGCTTCCGAAACCGTCGGAGCCCAGCGCGTCTCGATGCCCGCATAGTTCAAACGTACCTGCAAGTCTGCGCCGCGTTCGCCGGTGGCCACTACAGTTTTCCCGCTCAGCGCCTCGAAGTTCACATCCCACAGCCAACTCAGGTCGGTCCCGTCGGCGATTTGGCCATTAACTCCCACAATGATTCCAGCCTGCGGATTGAGCATCGTCAAGGATTCCATCCACCCGGCCGGGTTCTTTGCCAAAAGCATCCGAATGTGGCGTCCTTGCACGCTAAAACTCGCGTAGCGACCCGCCACATCTCTCACTCTGGCGATACCTGCGGCAGCATCTTGCGCCTCTATTCCCAGTAGCCTCGCCGCGACGAAAGCCTGCAGGGCGTTACCGCGGTTGGCTCTACCAGGGAGCCGCACCGTCGCGGTCGTTTCCTGCCCGCTGCCGGTATCTACCAGCCGCACGGGGTCACCGGCTTGGAAACTCTCGGCTTTCCAAATCCACTTCGGGTTGGGCCGGGCGAAATCTGACTGAGTCGGGGGCCTGTCCCAAGGCACCTCATTGGCCAACAATTCCTCGACCGGAACCGAGCGCCACAATACTTCTTGATCCAGACCGGAAGCCAATTCACGAGGTTCGTCAGTCGGCGTATCCGGTTTGTCAGGGGAATAAATTATCGCTCCGCCGGTTCGAGGTGCCGTCAGCGAGTCTCCACTCCAGCCTTTGCCTGCCGCGACCCAGACGGGGTGCGCACTATCCCAGGCTGCCGAGGTCATTAGGGGGTCGTCCACATTGGCAACCACGTAGGCCTGCGGATTTTCATCGATTGCAGCGCGAATGCGCTTTTCAATGACCGCAATTTCCCCGACCCGATCCAGTTGGTCACGCGAGAGATTCAACAACACTATGACCCGCGGACAGGTCGCTTTTGCGACAAGTTCCAAGTGCATTTCATCAATTTCTAAAATCGCTACTCTAGCGTGCAAATTCGACATCAACGCCGTGACGACGCCGGGAGGCATATTGTCCCCGCCACGGTTTGAGGCTACAGCTAAGCCACCCTCCGAGACCGCTTCACTGAGCATTCGCGTAGTCGTGGTTTTTCCGTTAGTGCCCGTTACGAGGGCGATAAGTCGGTGTTCCGCCAAATGCTCCAGAATCTGGGGCTGCAGCCGCAGCGCCACCCGACCCCCAATCATGCCCCCGCTGCCGCGTCCGGTAACTCGGGACAGCCACGCTGCGCATCTGCCCGCCCTTAATGCCACAGAATCACGAAAATTTAGTCGGCCTTTCCAAGATAAGACCGATAGACTGTCTACGTCTGAGGAAGAAACGGATGAACTCACAAAACAATTCTAAGGGCAATAATGAAAAACAACCTCATGCAATTCTGCATATTGTCTAATGTTAACATGGAAATCTATTGATATAACAGCAAATTCTATGTTATGTAATAACTTTTTACGCAATGCTATGGGCGAAGATGTCGAAGGAGAATGTCATGCAGCAAATCGTCATACTCGGCGGCGGCACTGCCGGTTCAACCATCGCTAATCGCTTGCACAGGGAACTCCCACCCAACGAATACAGAGTCACGGTGGTGGACCGTGACAATAGCCATCACTACCAGCCGGGATACTTATTCCTTCCTTTTGGTATGTATAAGCCCCGCAGCATAGTGAAGCCTCGTTCGCGTTTCCTACCGAAAGGCGTACGTTTTCTTATGGACACCATCAAACGGGTCGATCCAGTCACTAAAACAGTGGAGCTGGGAAGTCAGACCATCTCTTACCATTACCTCATCATTGCCACGGGCTGCACCACCCGTCCTGACCAAGTGCCGGGAATGAACGATCCTAGGGTTTGGCGTAAATCCGTCTATGATTTTTATAGCTTTGGCGGTGCCGTTCGCTTACACCAGGCCATGCAACAGTTCAAACAGGGCCATCTGGTCGTTCACATCTCAGAGATGCCCATCAAGTGTCCCGTGGCTCCGTTGGAATTCGCGCTTTTGGCTGATTGGTTCTTTTTTATGCGTCACCGTCGCTTAGACATCGATATTACTTTCGTCACCCCCCTGGACGGCGCTTTCACCAAACCGGTAGCTAAAGCACAACTTGGGGACTTGTTACGCCATCGTGATATCGAGGTGGAAACCGACTTTAACGTCGAGTACATCGACCCGAAAAACAAAGTTCTAATGGGCTACGATGGGCGGGCAATCCCTTTTGATTTGCTGGTGACAACCCCTCCGATTATGGGTCAGCAATACATTGCTGATTCTGGCTTAGGCGATGAATCCAACTATGTTTCCGTGGATAAGCACACGCTGCAATCCACCGCCTACCCCGATATTTTCGTACTGGGAGATGCGGGGAATTTGCCAACTTCCAAAGCGGGAGCAGCGATTCATTTCCAGGCCAAGACTTTCGTGCCAAATTTCATCAACTACATGCGTGGCAAGCCCATGACGGAATCTTTCGACGGACACACCAACTGCTTTATTGAATCAGGATTTCACAAGGCGCTGTTGCTCGACTTTAACTATGACGTTCAGCCTGTAACGGGCAAGTTCCCTATCCCCTATGTGGGTCCTTTGCGCCTGTTGAAAGAATCACGTCTCAATCACATGGCTAAAATGGGGTTCTACCTCGCATATTGGGGTCTCTTAATACGCGGTCTTCCGTTACTGCTACCTCGTGATATGCCTAAAGCCGGCAAGGATTTTGCACGATGGGGCTTGCGGGACGATGGTGTCACTGCCCTTCCCCCGAAACCGCGTCGAAAAGCGCCCTCTTTTCCACAGGTTCGGATTCCTCGAGTCAAGGTGGCTCCTCCAGTTCCACTAGCGTCTGAACCCTCCACGTTGAATCCAGAACCGCCAGTTTTCGCCACAAGAGGCCAACTTCCCGTACTGCATCAAGTCAATGGCATACCTATTGACGTGACCGATGAGGGTTTCATGATTCGTCCTGAACAGTGGAATGACGAAGTAGCCAAGGGGTTGGCGGCGGCTTTGCACTTAGAGCTCGACGATACGGCTTGGGAAGTGGTGCGTTTTGTCCGCCACGAATTCGAGCAGCACGGTGTCTCTCCTACCTTGGGACGGATTGCTAAAGTTGGTGGGTTCGAGGTTAAAACCGTGTTTGAAATTTTCGGAGCCAAGCCTGCGAAAAAGCTAGCTTTCATCGCTGGGGCTCCGAAACCGGTGGGGTGCGTGTAAAAACGAACCAAACTAGCAAATCTAACCCACGAACCTTCTGAGCGACGAAACAGAAAATCAGGAACAAGGATTATGACTCAAGCACATGAAACACCCACAAATGCCGACGCGGCGCAAGACGCAGACGAAATCACTTACGTAAACCGCAAGATGGCGTTTATCTGCTCCAAAGGCAACCTCGATATGGCCTATCCCGCCTTGATTATGGCTCACTCCGCTCTCAATGCAGGTGTCCACGTGGATATATTCTTTACATTCTGGGGGTTGGACTTAATCAATAAACGTACGATGGATCGGCTCAAGTTCACCGTGCAAGGCAACACCGCCATGCACATTCCCGCGCTAGAAAAATATTATCCCGGATTGGGGGATATGCATTTTTCTCCTTCATTAGGAATACTTCCGGGCATGACGAAACTTTCCACTTGGTACCTGAAAAATGAACTGCAAAAAAACGAAATTCCACCAGTACGAGACATGATTGAACAAATTGCTCAGTTGGGGGCGGATCTGTGGGCCTGTAAACTTTCGGCGGACATGATGAAGCTGACTCCTCGTCATCTGCACAAGTCCGTCAGGGGGATAGTCGATGCCGGTACCTTCATCGAACTGTCTGAAGGGTCGCAGATTATCTTCATCTAAGTTTCGCCTTCCCGGGTAGGTTCCCCCGTCACCAGTGCGGTAAAGTGGCTTGGTACCCTTTGTTCTGAGAGGTGGGCTATGCCAAAGATATGCGTAATAGGAGCGTCGGCGATGGGCACGGCACTCTGCCGGCCCCTCGTAGACACGGGCTGGGACGTAGCCATGTGGGGAACCGAATACGACGATGCCGTCCTGGATGCTTACGCTCTGGGGCAAACTCACCCGGCGATTCACGTGCCTCTGGCCCCCCAGGTTAAGACCTATCGCGCTAAACACCTCGACGCGGCGGTGAAAGGCGCGGAAGTCCTGGCCGTTTGTGTCGCTGCCGTGGGTTTACCTGACATCACGAAACGCTTGGCGCCCTACTTTAGTCGCGTAAGGGCGGTCTGGGTGCTGACGAAAGGCTTTATTAAGGACGAGGCGGGCGAGGTTTATTTGCTGGCTGAGGCGATGGCAAAGATAGCCGCCGAAAACGGAGCCGAGCTACCAACCTTGGTGTCCATAGGGGGGCCGGTTATTGCCCGCCAATGCGCGCTGAGCGAACCCACCGCAACAGTGTATGCCTGTCAGGATTTAGGAGCCGCGGTTCACTATGCCCGAGCGGTACGCACTGATTATTACCGCGCCTTTCCTACTGAGGACACGACCGGGGTTGAAGTCCTGGCTCCTTTGAAAAACAGCTACGCCATTGCTTTGGGCGTGACCGAGGGCATCCAGGAGTCAACCGGATCTCCGCAATCCAACTTGCGCGCCGCGGTGTTCGCCCAGGCAATTCGCGAAATGTCCTTGGTCTGCGAGGCTTTGGGAGGACGCCAGGAATCTGCCATTGGGCTGGCCGGAGTGGGCGACCTGGAAGTTACCGGCATTTCGGGGCGCAATAAGTTCTTTGGAATGCGGCTGGGACGCGGCGAGCGTCCGGCCGAAGCCGAAGCCCAGATGAAGGCCGCGGGGCATACGGTCGAAGGGGTGTACTCCACACCCTTGGCGGTAAAACTCATTGAACAGCGCTGCCCGCAGCTATTGGACGAGCTGCCTTTGCTGCGCGCCGTGGACGAAGCGATTAGTGGCGAAGTAGACATTCGTAAGATTCTGGTCTCGGCGGCACTGCCCGCCTACCCCGCGGATATTTTCGCGACCCAGCAACAAAGCAGTTGGAACTCAGACTGGAACCCTGTCGACACCGGCCATTCGTGGGGACTAGCGAAGCTGGTCAACCACTTTAAAAATAGGTTGAGCCAGGAGTGAGACTCTCAACAGTACACACCACGGCACAAATCTCATTAGAATTCTTAACGAATTCGGAGGTGAAATCCTAAGGCGGTGAGACTTGGCATGAAAAACGTGGTGATTATAGGCGGAGGAACCGGCGGTACAGTCACGGCAAACTCGCTGGTGCGCCGCCTGGATAGTAAAGAGTTCCGAATCACCGTCATCGACTATTCCGCCCGGCATTATTACCAGCCCGGTTTTGTCTCACTGACCTTAGGGAAAGTTCCCAACCCGCTACTGTGGCGGTGGCGTCGGCAAACCTTCCTCCCCGGTATCCGGTTCCTGCAGGATAAAGTCACCGCGGTCGATCCGGTAGCGAAAACAGTCTCCACTCAGACCAAGCAAATTTCCTACGATTACCTGATTTTGGCGACAGGTTGCGAATGCCGTCCCGAGCTGGTCGAAGGAATGGCACAGGGAACCGTCCTGAACACCGGGATTTATTCCTTTTATACTTTGGCTTGGGCACGTCGCTTGCGCCGAGCACTGCAGACTTTCGACCACGGCCGTTTGGTCGTGCATATCTCTGAATTCCCTATCCGCTGCCCGGTCGCTCCGATTGAGTTTGCCCTTAAAGCCGACCACTATTTCTTTGAACACCGAGTTCGCGATGATATCAATATTAAAATTGTTACCCCGCAATCCCAGGTTTTTGAGCAGCCCGTGGCTGCCCGGAATCTTTCTAACCTCTTGCGCCTGCGCGACATCGAGGTCCAGCCTGATTTCGTGGTGCGACATATCGATGCGGAAGAAAAACGGATGTATGCCTATGACGGGAAGGTCGTTGATTACGACATGCTGGTGACCATTCCCCCCATGCGTGGTCAGCAGTTCATCGTGGATTCCGAACTGGGCGATGAAATGGGATTCGTTCATCCTGATCTGGAAACCTTGCAGCATCGTGAATATCCGGATATTTTTGTCATTGGTGACACTGCCGATTTACCGACTTCCAAAGCTGGTTCCGCAAGTGTATACCAATCTAGGGTATTAGTTTCTAACTTGCTTGATTACATGGCTGGTAGGCCGATGATTCGCCATTACGACGGCCACGCCATGTGCATCGTTGACACAGGCTACAACAAGTCCACCGTGATAGACCGTTCCTACACAGTACCAGCAGTAACGGGCAAATGGATTTTCCCCTATCTGGGGCCTATGTCCCTGCTGAAACAGACCCGGATGAACCACCTCATAAAGCGGTTCATGTTCGTGTTCTATAGTGTGCTCATGGTGGGCCTGCGGATTTTCGATAGATTTTCTCATATACAGCTTTTAGGTAAGGAATTTAGTCGGTGGGGTCTGCGGCCTGATGGCACCACTCCGCTCAATACCCCGGATCTTTCCCAAGACTCTACGAGTTTCATCGCTCCCACTTGGAAACGCCGCCCCAACGCCTGTCTCGCGGCGGCATTTTCCACGAAAGTTTTGGAAATCCCGGTTCTCCACGAAGCCGGCGGAGTTCACATCGACGTGGACTCGGAAGGTTTCATGACCAATCCGAATCAGTGGACTCACGAAATCGGTGCCGACCTGGCTAGGGCTATTAAATTAGAGATGACGCCCCGGCACTGGGAAGTCATCGAATTCGCCCGGGAAAGTTTCGCAAAATATCAAGTCAGTCCCTCGTTGAGACGTTTCGAAATGGCGGGAGACTTCCCGATTTCCGAACTATTCGAGCTTTTCCCCTTTAAACCGGGTAAGCTCATCGCCTACGTGTCCGGAATTCCCAAACCGGTAGGCTGTATCTAGGTTCCGTAGGAGAGTGAAGTGATGGACAAATCCCCAACTGATTTCTTTGACAAGGATTTCTGGCACGTTTCGGAGCCCTTGCTGCACGTGGATCAGCGCAAGATGGCCTTTATCTGTTCCAAAGGTAACCTTGACATGGCTTACCCGGCACTGATTATGTCGATCGCGGCTCTCACGGACAAAATCGACGTCAATATTTTCTTTACTTTCTGGGGCCTAGACATTGTCACGAAACGCACCATGGACTCCCTGAAGTTCACCATGCAGGGAAACACGGCTCTGCACTTTCCCTATCTGGAAAAAATCCGCCCCGGATGGGGTAAACGCTATATGCCTCCCAGCTTGGGAAATCTGCCGGGTGCCACTCACCTTGCCACCTGGTACATGAACAAAATGATGGAAAAGAACGGCATTCCCCCCGTGCGTGATTTGTTAGAGCAGATAGTAGAGATGGGCGGTCATCTGTGGGGATGCAAAATGACCGTGGATCTCATGGAGCTGCGCCAGAACATGATGTTTAAAGGGGTTTCCGGAATCATCACCGCCCCTGACTTCATCAAAAAATCGGAAGGCGCCCAAATTATCTTCATATGACCCCGTTTTCTGGCACGCTGTCTCAAGCCGGGATTGTCAATCACGACGCCTAGGGGTGAAAGATTAGCGGACTAGGAGGCAAATTTTCAGGTCTCCAGCTCGCCGCGGCTTGCTTGAGAATTTCTTTCGTGGGGCGGGTCAACAGTTGTGTCGCGTCAGTTTTCGCGGTCTGCCACCCCAGCGTTTCCAAGGCACGCAAAAGAATCTGTTGGTCAGACCACCCCTGGGAGTTCAGTTCGGGACGCGTCACCGATTTATCTCGCTTGGCCAGGCGCTGTCCCAACGTATTCATGACCAACGGCACATGGGCATAGACTGCGGGGCGACCTCCCAAGGTTTCGGTGAGCCAGGCCTGCACCGGAGCGCTGGAGGCCAAATCAGACCCCCGCACAATTTGATCCACGCCTTGATTGATGTCGTCCACCACCACGACCAGCTGATAAGCCCAATCCCCATCGGTACGCCGCAACACGAAATCGTGGAGCAAACCGGTCAGCGGCCCCAACAGGGAATCGTGTACCGTATATTCCACTCCTTGCGGGGCTCGTAGCCGCAAGGCAGGTTTGCGGCCTTGCGCTGCCAGTGCGGCCCGTTTTTCCGCTCGTTCAGAATCACTCAAATCCCGGCAGATTCCCGGATAAATCCCGGGTTTCCCATGCGGGGCGCTGGCCGCTGCCGAGATGTCTGCCCGCGAACAGTAGCATTCGTAAACCAAACCCTTTTGTACCAGCTGTTCCAAAGCGGCTTGATACAATCCCCCACGTTGCGACTGGTAAACAACCTCCCCATCGCTCTGCAGACCCAACGCCGTCAAGTCCTCCAGGGCTTGGGCGGCAAAAGCAGGACGGGAACGTCCGGTGTCGATGTCTTCTATTCGCACCAAGAACTTGCGTCCGCTGGATTTAGCAAACAGGTAGGCTGCCACCGCGGTGCGCAGATTCCCGAAATGCATGACTCCCGACGGGCTGGGAGCAAACCGGCCGAAGCCACTTTGACTCACACTACACCCGCTTGACCAGCGGGAACGTGATAGTTTCGCGGATTCCTGCCCCCGTCAAAGTCATCAGCAAACGGTCGAGGCCCATTCCCATCCCGCCAGCAGGAGGCATCCCCTGCTCCATCGAAATGAGGAAGTCCTCATCCACTTCCATGGCTTCCGGATCTCCGTTGGCGGCATCCAAAGCCTGCTGTTCAAAACGCGCCCGCTGTACCACCGGGTCGTTCAACTCGGAATATCCGGTGGCAACTTCAAAGCCGCGAATCATCAAATCCCACTTTTGCACCTGGCCGGGCTTGTCAGGGTGGGTCTTCACCAGAGGCGAGGTGTCCTCGGGGAAATCGCAGACAAAAGTGGGTTCCCACAATTTGTCGCCAATGAGTTCTTCCCACAGGACTTCCACGATTTTCCCGGAGGTATAGTAGGGTTCCAGCTCAATGCCGAGCCGATCCGCCAAAGTTACCAAGGCGTCCTTCGGGGTGCGCACCGTGACTTCCTGACCCAGCGCCTCAGACAGGGAACCATAGAGGTCAATCCACTTCCATTCCCCGGATAGATCGAACTGGGTACCATCGTTCAAGGTCACGACTTCGGAGCCAAACACGTCCCGGGCACAGCGCTGAATCATCTCTCGGGTCAGGTCCGCAATCTGGTGGTAGTCACCGTAAGCGCAATACACCTCTATCATGGTGAATTCCGGAGAATGCGAAGAATCTGCGCCTTCGTTACGGAAGTTCCGGTTGATTTCAAAAACCTTGTCTATTCCGCCAATCAGGCAGCGCTTCAAAAACAGCTCCGGGGCGATACGCAGGTAAAGCTCCGTGTCATAGGCGTTCATGTGGGTCACAAAAGGACGGGCGGCAGCCCCGCCGTGCAAATTTTGCAACATGGGGGTTTCTACCTCGAGGTAGTCGTGCTCATCCAGGTAGCGGCGCAGCGTCTGCACCACACGAGAGCGGTTACGCACCATGTCGCGGGCAGCGGGGCGCATAATCATATCCAGGTCACGCCGGCGAACCCGCATATCTTCACTCAAAGAGACTTCTTCGCCGGCTTCATTAATGTATGACTTCGGCAAGGGACGCAGCGCTTTACAGGTCAGCTGCCAAGAGTCCACGAAAATGGACAGCTCTCCGCGTTTAGAACTGATCACCCGACCGTGGACAAACAGGTGATCGCCCAGGTCGACCTCTGCCTTATAGGCGGACATCGATTCCGGGCCAACCTCACGTTCACTGACCATTATCTGAATGGTGGAGCCGTTACCCTCTTGCAAAGTAGCGAAAGCCAGCTTGCCGCTGGAACGCATCAGCCGAACCCGCCCGGCCAAGCCGACGTAATCTTCGGTTTCTTCCCCCGTCTGCAAATCCGAATACTTCTCACGAACTTCGGAAATGGTGGCGGAAATATCCACGTGTACCGGGTAGGGGGTCCTGCCTTCGGCCAGCATCTTGGCGCGTTTTTCCGCACGGATTCGAATTTGTTCAGGAGCCTCGGCCGCGTACGTCTCATCGTCGCCCGCCGCAAGCGCTGGGTTTACGTTCTCAGTTTTGTTTTTGTTTTCAGCCACCGTCCTAGTTTAGACCATTACGCGGGAGTGTTGTTCCGCAAGGGTTTTACCCCTGTCAACCTGGTCCCCCACCGGAGCGAGCCGGGTAAAATTGCCCCAAGAAGTCAAACACGATGTTTAGGGGATTCGATGCAACTTTCCGCCGCTGACAAAATGACTGTTTCCGCCCGGCTGAGCGAAGCCAAACAGTCCTTAGATGAGGTTATTGACCTCATGGAGACCGACGCGGACGCAAGCGCGTTGATTTCTAAGTTGAACGAATCATCGAGACGCTTAGACCGAGTCTCTTTCGCGCTGATGGTCTCCAGTTTGCAGGGCACCGTCGAGGCCAGCGAACCGGAACGCGAGGCAAACATCAAGCACCTCGAGCAGCTGTTCCTGCACATCGAGTAAGTGGCAACACCCGGAGTTAGTTAACCGGATGATTGTTCGCGTCTACATGCACCACGCGAGGAGTCAGGTTCCGAGCTGTTTCTTCATCAACAGTAGTGTAAGCGATGATAATGACTAGGTCGCCGGGAACCACTAGGCGAGCAGCGGGTCCGTTCATCTGGATCGTGCCAGAACCGCGGGTACCGGCGATAGTGTAGGTCGTCAGGCGCGAACCGTTATTGACATCGACCACATCAACTTGTTCCCCCGGCAGGATGTCGGCACGCTCCAGCAAATCCGCGTCAACAGTGATGGATCCGACATAGTTAATGTCCGCATCAGTCACGGTAGCGCGATGAATCTTGCCGCTCATCATGGTTCGCATCCGCATATTTCCCCCTCAATAGGTTTCCCGGTTTGTTCCTCAGGTAGTGACGCCCCAGGGGTCTTTCACAGGGTAATCCGAAATACGCTAGGGCCGCAACATTTCCCGGGACCCCAGGCTCACCCGAAAGGCGCGGCAGGACCCTCGTGACCTCTAGAGTTGCACGTCCATATTGTCAATCAGCCGAGTGGAACCGACTTTCGCCGCCAGCGCCAAGATGGCGCTACCATGAAAATCGCCGGTAATCGGCACGAATCCCACCGGATTAACCAGGGCAACATAATCCACGTCTATACCCGGCACCGCTTCGAGGCGCTGACGCACTTTGGCTGCCAAATCGCCCGCACCGAGGCGGGAAGCGTTTTCTTGACCCCACTTCAAAGCCTGGGAAAGGTTGAGGGCAGTAGCGCGTTCGTTGGGGGACAGGTAACGGTTGCGTGAACTCAAGGCCAGACCGTCAGGTTCCCGGCGGATTTCCACCGGCAAAATGGTTAGGGGGAAGTCCAGGTCGGTAACCATCTGGGAGACAATGGCGAGCTGCTGCGCGTCTTTCTTGCCGAAAGCAGCCACATCGGGACGGGTCAGATGGAACATCTTGCCCACCACCAGCAACACTCCGGCAAAGTGCGTGGGGCGAGTTTTGCCCTCCAGGATTGAGGCGGCGCGACCGGGGTCGAAACGCACCAAAGCCTCGCCAACCGGATACATCACCTCGGGGGTAGGCGCAAACAGAGCGTCAGCCCCGACCACCTGGAGCTTGGCCGCATCCCCCGCCAAGTCTCGCGGATAGGTGTCATAATCCTCACCGGGAGCGAACTGGGTCGGGTTGACGAACACCGTCACCAGCACGGTATCCGCCTGGGCTTTCGCGGCCCGAACTAAATCTAAATGACCCTCGTGCAGGGCTCCCATCGTCATGACCAGGCCAAGCTTGCCACTGACACCGTTGCGCCAAGTCGCCAATTCTGCTCTGGTTTTCAACAACTCCACAGTCTTAATCCTCTCTGAGATTGTCTGTTTGGTGTTCTCCGATACTCGCACAAGCCTCCAGGTTAGAGGTTACTCGTTCCAGCCAGGCGGCGGGAGGTTCTTTCTGACGCGCCATGTCCGCGTGGGAAACTTGCAGTTCCCAGAGTCTTTGCGCGGACTCATTGGGCAGATGGTACACCGTGGTCGGCACCACCCCCGGCACCAAGTGCAGTTTGACGTTCGCCATTCCCAAAGCCCGTTGCAACGGTCCTTGCCGCAAGGCTACGGATTGCATCCGGCAATGCGGCACGAAAGATACGCGGCGGGTGATTCTGCCGTCGCGAATCATCACCATCGTCGTGGTCAGCACTGCAGCTTTCCGGTTCCACGTGATCCAGTCAAACCAGCGGGCTTTCGACGAAGCGGTAAAAATACCGGGAGCCGGCCCGGAGCCGTACAGCAAGACTTCCAATAGGTTTGTACCGGCTGTTCCAATTTCGGCGCCGTTGAGGTCGGTGACCGCGCCGAGGTCGTGTTCCATCATCCACAATGCCTGCAACGCCTGAGTTCGCGTTCCTACCGGCAGCATTACGTGGGAGCTGGTCTTTTTCTTATTGTTGCCGTTTCCTTCAGAGGCACCCTGATAGCCGGCCATAGTTAACTCGACCCGCCACCAGTCCTTGCCTCGCCATAGCAGAGGCTGCTTCAAGACGACGGCGTGAACTCGCCCGGGAGGAATGGTTTGGGAATCATGGGTCGTCAGTCCGTGGCGCAGACGGATTCCGTCAGCAGAGGCCGCCGCGGTAAAGTTCCATCCTTCGTTGACTTTTTGGCCTATCGCCGTGATAGTAGCAAAAATACCGCCAAGCACACCGAGCAGAGCTTGAGGCGCCAATAACATCGCGGCCCAGAAACTATCCGCGTCGCCGCTCATGAAGATGGCTATCGCCGGGATTAGCCCCAGTACAAACAGCAGGGGGATGAGCAGCACCGCGAACCAGGTAGAAATGGAACGCAGAATGGAACCTACCAACATATCGGTTGGCACTTCGTAAAGTGTTGTCTCAGGGGCTTCCCCACTGGCGGCAGGCAAAGCTCCCACCAGCCCGGCCTCACCAATCCCGATAATTTTTGTACCATTCGTTAAAGAATTAGCAGCATCCGTCGCGGGGCCGGTTGGGGTTTTTTGACCAGATGCCTTCGATAAGATTTCAGCTCGCAACGCTTGAGCCTGGGAGGCTTTCAGATACATGATGTCAATCTGAGAACCGCTGGCTCCCGCGGAATCCACGTGCAGCTTCGCCAAACCGAGCAGACGCGGCACTAACGGAGCGATGACGTCTACCGCCTGAATCCGGTTTAGCCGCATATGACGTTCTTTTTTGAAAATGATGCCGTGGCGAAACAAAACCGCTTCATCAGTCAGCGCATAAGCGGTAAATCTCCAGCTCAGATAGGTAAAAAGCAACAACAATAGGAGCAGCGCCGCAATCGCCAGCAGAGAAAACAACAACACCGGCAAGACCTTTCCTGCCGATTGCATCGCAGCCATCTCCTTGGAAAGGTCACGAATCAAGTCGAGTTGCGAATAAATAACCGCCACCAGCACCACCAGGATTCCCCACATCTGGGTCAGTGGTGTTAGGGGATGAACTTTGCGCCAAACCGGAGGCTGTGCAGTAACGCTAGAGATGTCAGAACTGGCCGGAATCCCCTCCGGCAAGCCCTGCGAAGGTAAGGCAGCCGAAGATTCTTTGGGCTTTCCTTCCGAGGGTTCCCAGCCTGGATCAATTGGTTGTGTCATCTGTCGTTCCTCGCCGTGTTCACAATCCCGCTCGCAAGGATTCACCGCGCGCGGTGAGGATTTGACGTAAGCGATCTGCCTCGGCATGGTCCAATCCGGGAATGCTCGCCGCAGATTCCATCGAAGCGGTCTTCATGCTGACCTGGGCGATGCCGAAAATCCTGTCGATAGGCCCCTGTTGCACATCCACGAACTGCATCCGCCCGTAAGGAATCGCCCACATTTTCTTAAACATGATGCCGCGACGTAAGAACAGATCCCGCTCGGACTCGGCGTAGCCCCACGCCTTGACCTGACGCGGAATTAACCACAGCTGCCACACCAGCAGACCAATCGGTACAATCTCCAGGAGCCAAAACCACGGCAGTTCCTGGGTGAACATCATTGCCCCCGCGAATACCCCGAGAGCCAGCGCGAAAACCACAATCCACACCAGCAGCCCCAAAATCCGCACCGTGATGAGCTTCATGGAAATCGGCTTGAACGTCACACCCTCAGGATTGAATAATTCACCACTCATAGGGACATCTTATCCGGGCACACGGGGATTAATCGAGGCAGAATCTGCATTCAGCCTAAAACTTTTTGAAGTTGGTCGAACTGGGTGGGGCTCAAACCTCCGCGTTGCCGCAGCCGTTGCGTCACGGCTCGTGCCAGGGCGCGGTAGGAATCGGGCAGGTCAGCCAAATCGTCAAAAGGCAGTGCCGGATCCAAGTCATCTTTGTCAAGGACCGGTCCGTTCTGTAGCGCCTTTAGGTGCAGGGCCACGGTTTGGGTGTCCCCCCGTACCACCGGTCCGGACAGTCCCGCTTCCCCTTCCCGTAAAGCTCTTTCAAAAGCGGTCTTAAACAATGGCTCCGCAAAGGCTGCCGGGTCGTCCAGCCCCGCCATTCGCAGCGCTCGCAGGGCTTGGGACACCAAGATTACTAAGTGATTTGCCCCGTGCGCTAAAGCAGCGTGGTACAGGGGACGTGCCGAGTCAGGCAACACGTGCGGTACTCCGCCGAGGTCCAAAACTAGAGCTTGAGCCACAGCCAGCAATGCCCGTGGAGCATTGACTGCCCAATGGGTTCCTGGCAAACGCTGCAAATCTAAGGACGTACCGGAAAACGTTTGCGCCGGGTGCAGCGCTAGGGGAATGGCCCCCGCTGCGGCAGCGGGCTGTAAAACATCCAATCCGTGGGCCCCGGACACGTGAGCGACCAGCTGACCCGCTCGAAACGCTTGTGACTCGGCTAAATGCGTGACCAGAGGGGCAATTTCCCGATCTCGCACGGTAAACAGCACGAGGTCGCAATCGGGCACCAGCTGTGCCGGCGGCACCACCGCAACACCGGGAAGGATGGCGTCCACCCGCTCTTGGGAAGTCTGCGAACGTGCCGAAACCCCCACTAAAATGTGGCCTGCCTGTGTGAACGCTGCAGCCAGGATGGGGCCTACCGCACCCATACCGATGACGCCCACCCGCAGAACCGGGCTGGGACTCCCACCAATTTCAGACATGACACTATCGTAAACCACCTCCACCACGGGTAACCCGGCGCAAGCCCGTAGCGTCCAAACCAGACTTTCCCAACCCAGCAGGTTGCCGGGGACTGGTGAATTCAGAGAATCTCCGGACTATTCGACGGGAAATCCGCTCCAAGCTGCACCCAGCACTACCTTTTGCCGTTAAGATGTATGTATGGAGTGTCGTGTCTCCAAAACTTGCACGACATATTGAACACGTTGGTTATCGAGGATGGTTATGGAACCTGCAGTGAGCGAAGCACGACTTTTGGTCGTGGATGACGAACCCAATATTCGCGACCTTTTAGCGTCTTCCCTGCGTTTCGCGGGATACGACGTCTTAAGCGCCGGGGATGGCACCGAGGCCTTGCGCCTAGCCACAACGGAGAAACCCGATTTGGTCATTCTGGATGTCATGTTGCCGGACATGGACGGCTTTACCGTGACCCGTAAGCTGCGGGCTTCCGGAGTTGATATGCCGATTCTGTTCCTGACCGCCAAGGACGATATGCGCGATAAGGTCGAGGGTTTGCAGGCTGGCGGTGATGATTACGTCACCAAGCCTTTCGGTCTGGAGGAAGTCGTGGCGCGTATCAACGCTATCTTGCGTCGCACGAAGCGCTCCGCGGTGGAACAACCGCTATTGCGCGTGGCTGACCTGGAGCTAGACGACAACCTCTACGAAGTGCATCGCGGCGGTCGTCTCATCGACCTGTCTCCCACCGAGTTCAAACTGTTGCGTTACCTCATGGTTAACGAAGGCCGTGTGGTTTCAAAGACGCAAATCCTCGATCACGTGTGGGAATACGATTGGGAAGGCGATGCCGCCATCGTTGAATCTTACATTTCCTACCTGCGTCGCAAGCTCGACGCCCCGGACGAAAACGGCAAGATTCCGCCTTCGCTCATCCAGACGCGTCGCGGTGTCGGTTACCTATTGCGGGATCCCAACGAGTAGTTTTTGGCGGTTTACCGCCGCTGCGAACGGCACAAGCCCGCGGCAGAGGTGAGCCATTTCTTTGCCGCCCGGTGGAACGGGACTGGCTGTTGAATAGTACCCAAGTCAGATGAGGAGTGGCGAGTGCGTGGAATAGGGAAACTGTGGATCTCCCTGGCCTTGGCCACGCGTCTGACCATCATTTTTGCCGTCGCTTTGGTTACGGCGCTGTCTTTGGCTGGCACCGTAACGGTGCTGTCGCTTTCGTCGTACCTGACCAGCCAGCAGGACGCCCAGCTTTCCGCGGCCGCTAGGGTTATGGGTCCCAACGCCGCGAACCTCTCGGACACCACAGTGTTTTCCAACAATATGCCCAGTGATTACTACATCTACGTGCAGTTTGTGGGCTCTATGCACCGCACGGATCGCGAATTTATCACCCCGGCAACTAAGAACGAATCGGGCATTCCCCAACGGCAATACCTGCCAAAAAAAGCTGACATCCCCACGATAAACAACACTTCTTCGCTGGTCATGCCCGGAACTACGGTCCCTTCCACCAAGTCCGGTCAAAAGTGGCGGGTTCTGTCGATTTTGTTGACTTCACAGGGCAAAGTCGCCGGAGCCGCGACTGTTGGTCTGTCGATGACACCGCAGCGCAATATGCTCCAGGCCATCATTTTCACCATCTCAATCTCGACTTTGATTATCGCCATCATCGGCACTCTGATGACAAACTACCTGGTAGGGCGCGCTTTCCGGCCTCTGCATGAGATTGAGGGGGTCGCGAACAAGATTGCGGCCGGGGATTTGACCCAACGTGTTAAGAAAGCCCCTACCACCACCGAAGTGGGTTCCCTGGCGAACTCTATGAATGTGATGCTTTCCAACTTGGAACAGGCGTTCTCAGCGGTGGAGCTGTCCGAACGCAAGATGCGGCGTTTCGTCTCTGATGCATCCCACGAGCTGCGCACCCCCACCGCCGCGATTCGCGGTTACGCGGAACTGTCGCGCATGGGCGGAGTAGGCCCGGAGCGTCAGGCGGAGGTTATGGCACGGATTGAGTCTGAGGCCACCCGCATGGGCAACATGGTGCAAGACTTGCTGACGTTGGCGCGATTGGACGAACACCGTCCGATGACCTTTGAACGCACCGATATTACCGCTTTGGCGCGGAACTCTCTGTCGGATATGGCCGTGTTGGATCCGGAACGCGACATGCAGCTGCTGAACATGGAAGATGAGACGCTGGAGGAAGTTTACAGTGTCTATGCAACCGTGGATGCGGAAAAAATTTCCCAGGTTATTACCAATTTGCTAACTAACGTGCGTCAGCACACTCCGGCGAACACCCCCGTCGAGGTGGTGGTGGGTTACCATATGTGGCCTGATGAAACCGGAGTCCCCCTTAAGAATGCCGCGGCTTCAAAGATTCCCGCTTTCCAGCGTTGTGCGGTCATAGAGATTCGTGACCACGGTCCGGGGGTAGCTCCAGAAGACGCCAAAAAGGTCTTTGAACGTTTCTACCGTTCCGACACGTCACGAGTGCGGACCACGGGCGGTACCGGACTGGGTTTGGCTATTGTTTCCGGTATCGTTTCTGCTCACAACGGTACGGTGGCGATGCTCCAGACTCCCGGCGGTGGTGCCACGGTACGAATCAAGCTGCCGTGCCAGGCTTCACATGTAGATTCTGAAGGCGAGAACAACAATCCGGCCGCGAAGTTCGCTGCGGCTTCTGCCGCGATTAACAAAGCTTCCAGCGCCAAGGAAAGTTCCCGGCAGGTTCCAGCCCCCGCTCGTACAGTACCGACCAGCGCTCCGAAGCCGCCGCGCATGCCTGTCGTCAGGCCGGTGCCCCCGGTAGCGCGACCTGCCGTACCCACCCCGACGGTACAACCAGCTCCTGCCGCGGCGCCTTCCCCTCGACCTCCTGCCAAGCCGGTTCCCAAACCGAAGGTGGTTCCCCCGCCTCCGCCTCCGCCGCGTTCTTCCTAGGTTCGGTTCGGGCACTTTTCGACCCCTGCGGGAGGGCTTTAGCCGTGGTGTGTACCGTCCAGAGCTTCGGTTTTAGGCGAAAGTCGTTACTACCGGGATAAACAGATATACTTGGTGGGTTGCTTTGGGTTTCCCCCAGCTGGCAGAGGATGATGTGTATGGCCGAGATGATACCGGCTTGGTTATTGGCGGGTTTTGCCCGTTCAATCGCCGCTGAAGGCGGTACGGCTCCGCGGGACGTAGCCCAATCCGTAGGCACCGAGTTGGCCCAGCGGTGGATGGATCCGCAGCGCCATTTTCATAACCTGGAATATCTGAAAGCCACCCTGGAAAACGTTGATATTCTCAGTGAACAAGCTCGTGACGTGGACGCTATCCGCCTAGCCGTGTGGTATCACGGTGCGATTTTTGACGTTTCCGAAGCGGCGGTGGAGCGTGGGGAAGCGGGACTGAATGTGTTGAGTTCCGCTGACTATGCTGCCGATTCTTTGGCTGAGCTGGGCGTTAGCGAGGCACAGATTGAAAAAATCACGGATCTTATCCGCGGTTTACATCACCATCAGGCGGTTGACGATATTGACGCCCAGGTGCTTTCCGACGCGGATTTGTCCATATTGGCTGCGGATCCGCAAGAGTATCTCGAGTATTTGCGGGCCATTCGCCGCGAGTACGCTGCCTACGACGAGGCTCGTTTTATTTCTGCCCGTTCCAAAGTCATCGGTAGTCTGCTGAACCGTCCGCAACTGTTTTGGACTCATGGCGCAGCGGGTTGGGAAGAACAAGCCCGCGAAAACTTGAGGGCAGAACTGGAACGTTTGGAAAAAACCGGCACCGCCGGGTTAGAGATTGCTGGGGCAGAGACTGACCCTGCCATCCGGACTGGCATGATTCCCGCCGCGGCACCGGCAACGGAGCAGTCCCCCACCCCCGGGGAAGGCGTTGCGGCAGTTCCTGGCACCAAGCCGGAAACCGGGGACCTGTCTGAAACCGCCCCGAGGGCTGCAGATGCGGATGATGTCGACGAACCCGACGAGATTAACCCTTATGCCCCTCCGGATGAGGCGGATTTGGGCTCGACCCTCGAAAACGTCGCCGAAGCCATGGATACGATGGTCATGAAAGCGCTTAAACCGTCTGAAGTTGGCCTCAAACCCCGCTCTGACGTGCAGGAATAAGGTTTTCCACAGGGTGCACAATTTCGGGGTTTTCCACAGGTAGATTTTTTGTGACTGGGCACCCTACGCGCATTGCCTTAGTTTGAGAGTGTGAAAACCAAAGTTTGGTTTTCCCGCGCTTTAAATGTTTCAAACGAAAGGAACCACCATGCAATTTCAAGTTGATAGCGATGCCGTAGCTGCTGCCGGCGCCCAAACTCGTGCCTGTGCTGAGGAAGTCAGCACCCAGGTTTCAGCGATGATGGCGAATCTGACCACCCTGCAGGAATCTTGGACGGGTGCCGCCTCCGCAGCTTTTGCGGCTCTCGCGGCTCAATGGCGTGCCACTCAGGCTACCGTGGAGGATAACCTCCGCCAGATTGGTTTGCAGCTGGATACCGCCTCCGCGAACTACGCCGAAACGGAATCGAACGCCACCGCGCTGTTTGCCGGAGCGTAAAAGAATTCGGTTACATCGCATACCCCAAAATCTAAGAACTGAGAGACTTCCAAGGAGTCTCTCAGTTCTTAACGTTGTATGGATTTTGCAAAAGGGTTTTGCCGCGGTTTAGCGGTTCAGGCCCAGGTTGATTTTCTTTCCGGTCACGATGGAAATCACGACCGCAGCCGCAACCCCGGCGCCCACGCACAGCAGCATGATAAAGATGAAAGAAACCACGCCGGGAATCGAGTCAATCGGGGAGGACACGAAGGCTTGTGGCGCGTTCGCGTTGATTGCCGAGATGGAGGTCTTAGTTTTACCGGTGGCATTTGCGGGAGCCTGGGGGGCTACATTGGCGTGAATCTGAGGTTCCGCGTTAGCTACGGAAGCCGGAGCCTGGGGGTACATGACTTCAGGTCCAGCCGGGACATCGACGTCATTGCCACCCGCGTTCAGTTCCGCGGTAGAAGGAGCCGTGGGTGCGGGAGATGCCGGGTTGACCACTACGTCGGAGGCGCCGGAGGGCATTGAATCGAGGTTCACGTGCTCCATCACCGTGCCAGCGGAGTCTTCGGATGCGTTCGGGGAAGGCAAATTTTCTGCGTACGCTGCCGGGGCGAAAGCCAATCCCAGCACCAGCGCCGCTGCCGTAATCAAAAACTTTTTCATCGCGTCCTGCCTCAGTTTCGAATTGCTATGTCCAGGGTTTTCCCAGTTCCTCACCACACGATTTTCCCAGGTTCCAAACCTAGAAATCCTTGCGGTTCTTAGTTAACATTGTAACCTCTAAAACATTTATCGGTAACCCCCCAGGTTTCATTAGGACTTTTTTCGGCTTTTTTGGGTAAATCTCAAGGTTTTTTCCGGTAGTTTTCCAATCCTTTGTAACAACATTCTCATCTTTGTCTGCTGGCCGTGCCGCCGAGCTGACACGCCCGCGACCGACACAAGTTCAGGGGAGCAGTAAAAACCATCGAGGCGACCTCCTGAAAACAGGAAATCGCCCCGATGGAAAGTTATGAACAACTCGAACGGTTCAGTACCGCTTTAGTACATGCCGCCCATGTCGTCGCCAGCCGGAGCCGGTGCCGGAGCCGGAGGCTCGGGCTTGTCAGCCACCACCGCTTCGGTGGTCAGGAACAGACCCGCGATAGAGGCCGCGTTCTGCAGAGCGGAACGAGTCACCTTCACCGGGTCTGCCACCTTGGCTTCCAACAAATCTTCGTACTCGCCGGTGGCGGCATTCAGACCCTGACCCTTGGGCAGGTGACGGACCTTTTCAGCCACAACCCCGCCTTCCATACCAGCGTTAGCCGCAATCTGCTTCAGCGGGGATTCCACTGCCACCCGCACGATGGCGGCACCGGTCGCTTCGTCGCCTTCCAGCTGCAGATCCTTGAAAGCCTCCGTGGCAGCCTGAATCAGAGCCACGCCGCCGCCGGGAACCAAGCCTTCTTCCTTGGCAGCCTTCGCGTTGCGCACAGCATCTTCGATGCGGTGCTTGCGTTCTTTCAGCTCCACCTCGGTAGCGGCGCCGGACTTGATGACGGCCACGCCACCAGCGAGCTTCGCCAAGCGCTCCTGGAGCTTCTCACGGTCGTAGTCGGAATCGGTCTTTTCGATTTCCTGACGAATCTGGCGAATGCGGGCCGCCAGAGCGTCCTTGTCGCCAGCGCCGTCCACGATGGTGGTGTCGTCCTTGGTGACAACGACCTTGCGGGCGGTACCCAGCACTTCCAGACCCACGTTCTCCAGCTTCAGACCGAGGTCCTCGCTGACGACCTGGGCGCCGGTGAGGATAGCCATATCCTGGAGCATAGCCTTACGACGATCACCGAAACCGGGCGCCTTCACCGCGACGACCTTCAGCGCGCCGCGGATACGGTTCAGCACCAGGGTAGCCAGCGCTTCGCCCTCAATGTCCTCGGCAATAATGGCCACCGGCTTGCCGGCCTGCATAACCTTTTCCAGCAACGGCACCAAGTCCTTGATAGAGGAAATCTTGGTATCCACCAGCAGGACGTAGGTGTCCTCCAGAGCGGCTTCCTGACGGTCCGCATCGGTTACAAAGTAAGGGGAAATGTAGCCGCGATCGAAACGCATGCCCTCGGTGACCTCAAGGTTCAGGCCGAAAGTGTTGGATTCTTCGACGGTGATGACGCCTTCTTGGCCGACCTTTTCCATGGCCTCGGCAATCATTTCGCCGATGGTTTCGTCAGCGGCCGAAATCGAGGCAGTCGCAGCGATTTGTTCCTTGGTCTTAACTTCCACCGCGTCGGCGAGCAAACGAGCCACCACCGCGTCAACGGCCTTCTCGATACCGTGACGCAACGCAATCGGGTTCGCGCCCGCAGCCACGTTGCGCAGCCCCTCCTTCACGATAGCCTGAGCCAAAACGGTCGCCGTAGTGGTACCGTCACCAGCCACGTCGTCAGTCTTCTTGGCGACTTCCTTAACCAGCTCTGCGCCAATCTTTTCGTAGGGGTCAGCCAGGTCAATTTCCTTAGCGATGGACACGCCGTCATTAGTAATGGTCGGGGCGCCCCACTTCTTTTCCAACACCACGTTGCGGCCCTTGGGTCCCAAGGTTACCTTGACGGTGTCAGCCAACAAATCCAGTCCGCGTTCCATGCCGCGACGGGCTTCTTCTGCAAAGGCAATCATTTTTGCCATTTATTACAACCTCCGCTTTTATAAGGTTCATGTGCGGCGAATGCCCGCGACGGACGGCTGGGGTTGTGGCGGTTCACGTCTCCGCGCGACCTGCAGCCTCATTCACCAACTTGTCACTCTGACATTGAGAGTGCTAACTCAATCTTGGCACTCTCGCCCCTAGAGTGCAAGTTTTAAACGTACGAGCCCGCGGCGCAAAGCTGTGCAAAAATGACTGACCCGGTTGGCTTTAGAGCCTGCCGACCAGCACAACCTGAATCTTGTCCAGGCGGTCTTTGGGCACAATCATGTCGATATTCAAGACGCGCTGCACCTCGCGTGCTTCCGCCTCGCGGTCGGAGGGGTAATAGATGGTGTTCACCGCGGGTTTGGTGCCCTGGAAGTTATCGGCAGACACTTTCGTAAAGCCATCCGCTGCCACTTTGTCCTTGATTTTTGCAGCCAGTCCGTTGATTCCTGAAGCGTTCAAGACGCTCACGTTGATACTTTTATCGGCCGTAGGCGGCTCGGTAGTTTTTTCCGCAGCGGGCGGAGTGGTTTGGGTCGGTTCCTCGCTGGGTGCGACACTTTCAGTAGGTCGTTCGCTGGCTTTACCGGTTTCAGAAGGGCTCGGGGTCGCCGCGGTGTTTGGGGTTTGGCTCATCTGTGGCTTATTCGCTGCATCGTTGGCAGTTGAGGGGTGCGACCCAATCAGGAGCAGCATGGCCCAAGCCAACAAGGGCGCGGCAATAATCACGATGACAAAAGGCAGAAAACCGTGCCACCAGGGCTGACCAGGCCGGTGCGCGCCCTGCGGCAAGTTTTTCCCAATCCGGTCGAATTCGTCCTCGGGGTATCGTGCTTCATCCACGTGTCCAGCTTACGGATTGCGTCGGTTTCCGAGCTGTTCCCACGCCGTTAATCCAACGAAAAGGTTAGAAGAACGGGTTCTTGACCGGTCGTTCACGGCAGGCGCCAATCCACCGGCTGGCCGCCCTGTGCCGTCAACAGTTCATTGGCTCGTGAAAAGGGACGGGAACCAAAGAATCCTCGTGACGCTGAAAGCGGGGAGGGATGGACCGATTCGAGGCAAGGTACACGGGGCATAAACTCTTTGGTTTTGCGCGCATCGGCACCCCACAAAATCGCGACCAGCGGCAGCCCCTGAGCGGCGTGATGATTGGCAAGTTGGCGGATGGCAAACTCGGTAATGGCTTCCCAGCCTCGGCCCCGGTGGGAGGCGGGTTTGCCTGGCTGTACAGTCAAAGCCCGGTTTAGCAGCATGACTCCCTGATTTGCCCAGGGTCGCAAATCCCCCGAGGTCGGCAAAGGCAGGCCTAAATCTTGGTGCATTTCCTTAAAAATATTAACCAGCGAACGCGGAATTTCTGTACCAGGCATTACAGAAAATGACAGTCCCATGGCGTGACCGGGGGTGGGATAGGGGTCTTGGCCTACAATCAGGACTTTCACCTGCGCCAAAGGGTACTGAAAGGCGTGAAATACATTTTCTCCAGCCGGGAAATATCCCCGGCCCGCCGCCAGTTCAGCGCGCAGGAAATCTCCCATCGCGTGAATCTGGTCCTCAACCGGGGCCATAGTTTGCGCCCAGTCCGAGGACATAATCCGTTCCAGTCCGCCGCGATTCTCCCCTGCGTTCAACGCCCGCTCCCTACATATCCAGGGCCAGATCGAGAATCGGCGCGCTGTGCGTGAGGGCTCCCACGGAGATGTAGTCCACTCCGCTGGCGGCCGTCGCCGCCGCGTCGCGCAGCGTCAAACCCCCGCTGGCCTCAGTTTTCACTCCACGCGGGGCAGCGATTGCCACCGCTTTAGCCATGGTTTCCGGGCTCATATTGTCCAGCAGAATCAGCCCTACCCCGAGATTCGTCGCCTCTGTGACCTGTTCCAAAGTGTCGCATTCAACTTCCAGGGGAATCTGGGGGGCATGAGCCCGCACCGCCTGCACCGCGGCCGCCAACGAACCGGCTGCGGCAATGTGGTTGTCTTTAATGAGCGCTGCGTCCCCCAGCCCCATTCGGTGATTTTCCCCACCACCGCAACGTACCGCGTACTTTTGCAGCACGCGCATACCGGGAATCGTTTTGCGCGTGTCCCGCACCCGAGCTTTTGTACCTGTCGTTTCACTTTGACCGGGGGCAGCGGTAATAGCATCCACGTAAGCCGCCACCGCAGTCGCCACGCCGCTGAGCTGACTGGCCAGGTTCAACAGGGTCCTCTCGGCGGTCAGCATAGTCCTGGCACCAGCAGTTATCTCTAAAATGACATCGCCCGGCTCGACCCGTGCCCCGTCCTGGCGGCGCATCGTGACCCGCGGTGTGGGGGCACCGGTCTGGTGCGCTAGCACGAAAGGCACCGCGGCGGCGATAGGAACCCCCGCCAGACATCCCGGCTCGCGAGCTACCATCCGGGCTTGTACAGTGAGGGAGTCATCAAAAATGGCATCCGTGGTGACGTCCGGCCCATAAGCCAAGTCTTCGTCCAAAGTCGCTTCAATAAAGTCCGTGACCTGGCGCGAATCCAACTTCGCTGCCGCTAAAGCGCTGGTGATTTCTGGTGGTAACATCGTTTTCTCTCTCCTTTATCGCGTCTGACTCGCGCCATGAGTTCAGACCGGGGTCTCGCTGACTTCCAGGGAGGTCCCGTCTGAGCCCAGCTGAACCTCCAGATGCTTGCGCCACTCCTCGCGACGGTGCGGGAAATCCGTTCGCCGGTGGGTACCGCGGGATTCTTCTCTGGCCAAGGCCGGTGCCACCAGGGCTCGGGCTACCAGCGTGGCGTGGGGGGACAGATTCTCCAGTTCACGCTGAGCCCGCTGCAGGCCGGCGCGATCGCGCAGCACATAGACATCGCGGCTCATGATTTCCTGGATTTTTTCCAGTACCGTCGGCTCCATGACCACCGGCTGAGGAATCGCTGCCGGTTTCGCCACCGGGCGCCGACGCAGCTGTGGCAGGTCCACTTCCGCCAATTGCTGGGCAACTAAACTGCCCATGACCAGGGCTTCCGTCAGGGAGTTGGAAGCCAGGCGGTTCGCGCCCTGTACCCCGGTACACGCTACTTCCCCAATGGCATAGAGCCCCGCCACGTTCGTCTGACCGCTCATGGTGGCCGCGATTCCGCCGCAATAGTAGTGGGCTCCGGGGCGAACCGGAATGGGCTCGGTGATGGGGTCTACCCCCCGGCTGGAAACCAGCTCATAGATGGTGGGGAACATTTCTTTCCATTTCTGTGCCCCAAAACTGGTGGCATCCAGATAGAGATGATCCAAACCGTGAGCCACCATATATTCCTGTTCCGCGGCCGAAACCACGTCACGCGGCGCCAGGTCCTCTTGTGGGTGAACCCCATGCATGACCCGGTTGCCCTGCCCGTCAACCAGGAAAGCGCCTTCCCCGCGTACCGCTTCGGACACAAGCACCCCCCGGTCGCCCTTAACTTTAACGGGCGGTACAAAAATAGTGGGGTGGAACTGCATGAATTCGAGGTCGCGGCCGATGGCTCCGGCGCGCAGGGCTGCTGCCAAACCGGCTCCGTTGACGACCGCCGGGTTCGTGGTCGCGTTCCACAGCTGGCCGATTCCGCCGGTAGCGAGGATGACCGCAAAAGCGGAAACGACCCCGAATCCACGCCGGGAATCCCTTACCGTGGCACCGCAGGCGCGGCCGTCTCTATCGACCAGGACATCGCACAACTCGCAGTCTTCCAGGACTTTCAGTTCACCTTGCCCGCCGGTGTTCCAGGTCGCTCCGTCCATGGCGGCAACATTTTTCGCCAGCGTAATCTCGATTTCGTGACCCGAAGCGTCCCCGTTGGAGTGCAGGATGCGCCGCGCGGAATGCCCCCCTTCCAGGTGCAGGTCAATTTCCCCGGCTGCGTTGCGGTCGAAGCGCGCTCCAATACTCATCATCCACTGCAGGGCTCGCGGGGCTTCCTGAACCAGAGTGCGTACTGCCGTCTGGCTGCACAAGCCCGCTCCCGCCACAATGGTGTCTTCGTAGTGGGCTTCGGGAGTGTCTTGCCGATCCCAAACCGCAGCCAACCCCCCTTGTGCCCAGTCGGTAGAGCTGGCGGTCAGGTCACTTTTCGTCACCAGTACGCAATCGACCCCGGCAAAAACCAGGTTGATTACAGCACTCAAGCCCGCCGCCCCGGATCCGACTACCAGGACCGGGGTCGTCATTGTCCAGTTGACATCCATGGGAGTGTGTTCGGGCGTCTAGTGCTGCTGGGGCGAGGCGGTTTTGCCGATGGCAATCATGCGCTGCACACTGGCTCGGGCACGCGCGGCGATATCTTCGTCCACAAAGACTTCGTCGCGACCGCTTTCCAAACAGCTGACCAAGTTTTCCAAAGTGGTTTGGTTCATGTACGGGCAGGCCGCCTGGGGCATGACCGGTTCAAAAGTGACCTCTGGATTGGCTTTGCGCAGCGGGTGAAGCATCCCCACCTCGGTGGCGACCAGCACTCGCGAACCTTTCGGGGCTTTTTTCGCCTCCGAGAGCATTCCGCCAGTGGAAAGCACCTTGACCTTCTCCGGGCTGAGTTTGCCGGCCTCAATGAGATCCACGGCTGCCTGAGTGCCGCCGCATTCGGGGTGAATATACACATCCGCATCCCCCGCGGCAAGGATTCCTTGCATCAAAATGTCGGGGGTCATCGCGGCGTGAACATGGCAGGCCCCATCCCAGGTCACCAGGTTTTTCCGACCGGTCACGCGTCGCACGTGCGCTCCCAGGTTGCGGTCGGGGCAAAACAGAATCTCGGTTTGAGCCGGAATCGAGTTCACCACGTCAATAGCGTTGGCCGAAGTGCAGCACACATCGGTTTCCGCTTTCACCGCGGCGGTGGTGTTCACGTAACTGACCACGACCGCACCGGGATGTGCGGCTTTCCACTCCCGCAGCTGTTCGGCAGTGATGCAATCCGCCAGCGAACATCCCGCGGTGGCGTCAGGAATCAACACCCGCTTTTGCGGGGAGAGGATTTTGGCGGTTTCCGCCATGAAGTGTACGCCGGCAAACACGATGGTGCTCTGCGGGGCTTCGGCCGCTAAACGGGACAGAGCCAGGGAGTCCCCGGTGAAATCCGCCACGTCTTGAACTTCGCCGGATTGGTAGTTATGAGCCAGAATCACGGCGTCTTTTTCCTGGGCCAGCTGGCGGATACGTTTTTGGAGGTCTTGAGTTTCTGTGGCGCTTCGAGTCATGATGCTAGCTTTCCTTCCTGAAGTTTCCCGGACGGCTTGCCTGACACAGCCCGCGAAGATTCGAGTCACTTTCGTAATAACATTGCTTCCGATTATAGAACCCTTTATAACCGGCTTTTTCACCAGGGCGGGTGAAGGGAATGGACTGGCTTTGTCGCGCAGGCAAATTTATGGGAAAATTGGACAACCGCCACTTTAGCTCAGTTGGTAGAGCACCCGCCTTGTAAGCGGACGGTCAACAGTTCGAGTCTGTTAAGTGGCTCCATTCTGCCGGTTTGCCCGGATAACTCTCAGTAACGCCTCAGACCAAGATAAAAGCCGCCGCCGCGAGCCCTAGCAGCAACATCCCCAGGATGAGACGGCGCACCGGGGTGGGCAAAACCGCCCGCAGCACTCGCCGGGCGCCAATCCGCAGCGGAGCGCTGAGCGGAATCCACCACGCCACCAGCAACGCCGCCCCGGACAGGGCTTGGGCGATATAAACCCTTTTTGGAACGATTGTTCCAAAAAGGGTAACCGTGTCGGGCAGTTCGGTGGGCAGCATAACCCTGTTACCGCCCAGGATTTCTCCCGCCAGAAACAGCGCGGCTGCCACGATGACGGCGGCTGGCAGGGTGCTGGCCAGGCCTTTGATGAACGCTGCGGGTAAGGAAAGAATTTTTCGGGTGGAACGCCAATGCCAGCCCGCCACTGCCGCCACCCAAAAGCCGAACACCGCGATGATTCCCGATACTGCCGGTTGCCACGGAACCCACGCTGCCCAGGCTAGTGCGCCTGCCAGTCCTAGGAAAGGCAGCGCACCCGGGGCGGTCTTGGCGCCAGTTTCGAGCTCCGCGCCGCCGGCAGAGGAATCTGGCTCGACAGCCATTTGGGAATCCGGCAAATCGGTGTCCCCCCAGGTGTCTGCCACACCACCAGTTTCCTCCGCGGACCATCCCGGAGCGGATTTCATCCCGGCGGAGGGGTTCTCCACCTCCACCGGATTGTACCGACCATTCAACTCTTGGGGCATGAGTGCGGTGTATCCCGCTTCGTTCGAGCCTCCCGGGGTCAGAAGGGTGGTCGCGGCGGTTTCCTCGTCGGCCGCACCAGACCGGACGGCCTGGAGCAGTTCGGCAAAATCCGCACTTCGCTGAGCCTGGGGAGCCAAAGCCCGACGAAAAACCTCAGCCAAGGGCGCCTCCAGACCGGCCACATCCGGATTCCCGGCCAGCACCCTCGAGACAATCACGGTTGGCGAGCCGGTTCCGAAGGGGGGCCGTCCGGTCAGGACAAACAACAGCAGCGCGGCTAAAGCCCACCAGTCGTCAGCGAAATCCGCTTTCTGACCCTCGATGACCTCAGGTGAGATAAATCCTGGAGTTCCCACCACCAAGCCGGTTCGCGTCAGACCGCTGGTGTTTTCCAATACGGAAGAAATCCCAAAGTCGATCAAAACTGGACCATTCGGTCCAAGAATTACGTTGGCGGGTTTGATGTCACGGTGGCAGATCCCGGACTCATGCACTTCTCTCAGGGTAGCGGCCAACAGAACCCCCAGTTCCAAAGCATCCTCGCGCTGCCAAGCGCCGGAAACCCGCACATCCTCAGCCAAGGTTGGACCGGGGATATATTCCGTAACGATAAAGGCATCGACCCCGTCGACTTCCAAGTCCATCACGGCCGCGACCCCGGGAACATGGACCCGTTGCAGAGCCAACGCCTCCGAGCGCAGACGCTCGCGGGCATCCCCATCACGCTGCCCCAGGTCAGCGTCAGGAGCCAACAGTTTAAACGCGACCGGATTACCCCCACCGTCATGAGCCAGATAGACGGTAGCAGAGGCACCCGTTCCGAGCCGGCGCTCCAAAACGTACCCGCCTATTTCGGCACCCAATAACTCGGCGTTTGCGCTCATGTTAAACGAGTATAGCCAAACCCGGCTTAGCCTCACTGGTGCGAAATACCGGGGAGAGACCAGCCCGCTCTCAATCTGTCAGCCCCGCCCACCCACTCTTGGGCAGGAAAACCTGCAATGAACGCACAAATCTGGAATAATAGACGGGTCGGCACCGTTGCCGACAAATTTCATATCCAACCTTTTACAACGGACCGTCCGGCGCGTACCTGCCGGTGAAGGGATTAAATTATTATGGCAACTGTCACTTTCGACAAAGCAACACGTATCTATCCGGGCAACACCACCCCATCGGTGGACGAGCTCAACTTGGAAATTGCCGACGGCGAATTCCTGGTTTTGGTCGGCCCCTCCGGCTGCGGCAAATCCACCTCGCTGCGGATGCTGGCAGGTTTGGAGGAAGTCAACTCCGGGCGCATTCTGATTGGCGACAAAGACGTCACGGACGTGCAGCCCAAAGATCGCGATATCGCGATGGTGTTCCAAAACTACGCTCTGTACCCACATATGACGGTGCGGGACAATATGGGTTTTGCTCTGAAAATCGCGGGCACTCCGAAAGACGAAATTGCTAAGCGCGTCGAGGAGGCCGCCAAGGTTTTGGACTTGACCGAATACCTGGATCGCAAGCCAAAGGCTCTGTCGGGCGGGCAGCGCCAGCGCGTCGCGATGGGTCGAGCTATCGTGCGTAAACCCCAAGTGTTCCTGATGGACGAACCGCTGTCGAACTTGGACGCGAAACTGCGTGTGCAAACCCGCACCCAGATCGCCTCCCTGCAGCGCAAACTGGGGGTCACCACCCTGTATGTAACCCACGACCAGACCGAAGCCCTGACGATGGGCGACCGGATTGCTGTGTTAAAGGACGGCATTTTGCAACAGGTCGGGTCTCCGGACGAGCTCTATCAGCACCCCGAAAATGACTTCGTGGCTGGCTTCATCGGCTCTCCCTCCATGAACTTGCGCAAGTTTAAGGTAGAAGGCGACAAGGCCGTTCTCTACGGAGCCTCCCTGCCGATTTCTGCGGAGCAGCGCGATGCCTTGACTGAGGCTGACGGCGGCGAAGTCACGATTGGGTTCCGGCCTGAGGATTTGGAGATCACCACCGATACAGGCGATGGCGTGATGCCGATTGTGGTGGACATCATCGAAGAACTCGGTTCGGACGGCTACGTGTACGGCCACCTCGATGGTGCGGAACAAGGGACTTCTGGTTCAGTCACGGAAGATCACTTGGTGGTGCGGGTACCTCCGCGTACTGCCCCGAAACCGGGCAGTGTCATGAATGTGCGGATTACCCCGGGTCACCAGCATGTCTTTAGTGCCGCAACCGGCAAGCGCCTGCCCGACTAAGTCACCCGTCGGACGGGTCGGTTACTGCACAAGGCCGGGTGGCTCGGTCACTGCACAAGGCCGGTGTGCGTCTCGGTGACTTACAACAACTAATCCGGGTGTCCCCCGCCCCTGTGGCGGGGGTCACCCGTGTATTTGGGCGCCCTGTTCACGGGAAAATCCTCTTGATTCGGAAACTTCCAATGATTTACGCAACAGCCTGGAATGTTAAAAGTAGTTGCTGTTTATGTGTGAAACATGTAAATTTGAAGATAGTTCTGTTGGTGGTCGGCAATTTTCGATGTCACCCCATCACAACTGTGAAGCTATTTGAATAAACCCCCTCAACTGGCAGGTAATCAACACCACCAAAACCCAACCACCTGCCGGTTGAAACTGGGCGATTCTGGAATCCAGAATCGCCCAGTTTTTTCTGAACCAACAGTCACCCACCGGCCGGCTACGGCCCCCGCCCAGAGCGCGAATTTGCCGGCGGCGTGTTTACCCTCAGTCGTTGGCGTGTTTATCCAAAAATTCGTAAACCTCGCGATCATCTACACCGGGGAAAGTTCCCGGCGGAGTCGCCGCCAGCAAATGCGAGTGAACCTTGACGGATGGCCAGGCGTAACGCGCCCATCGGGCCTGCAAATCCGCGGAAGGCTCCCGGCAGCAAGTAATGGCGGGACAACTGGATTGGAAACGCCGCGAAGTGTCCCGGCCGCGAAAGAACTGGGCGTGTTCAAAGGGCGTGCCCACCGAAATGGAAAAATCCCCCGCCCGGTAGCGTTCCAGCTTGGACACCGACCAATAGGTGCCGCTGGGGGTATCGGTGTATTGATAGTACGGGGCTGCCGGGTCGATTTGTTCAAACAGTTGCCGGGCGCCGAACTTGCGGCACGCCAACTGCCCTTCAATCGAACCGTCATTGTGCGTCGGGAAAACCACACCATCGTTGGCATAGGCCTTATAGATGGTGCCATCCGTACCAACCCGCAGAAAGTGCGCCGTAATGCCCAGGTGTCGAGTCACCAGATTCGTGAACCGGTGGGCGGCGGTCTCGTAAGTGACGGCGACCCGGTCCGATAGGTCCAGAATGGATAAATCCCGGCGCCGCTTATCCTCCTTCAGCTGGGCGACAGTGGCAGTTTCCGGCATCAGCACGGCCGAAGCGAAATAGTTGGCCTCGACCCGTTGACGCAGGAACTCGTGATAGGACGTGGGCTTGGGATGGTTTAGCGCTTGGTCCCCCAGGGCGCGCAGAATCAGGTTGCGCTGGTCTCGATCGCGGGCTTCCAGAGAGTTCAGATAGATTCGCTGATGTTTCAAGTCGGTGATGGAACGTGCCCCGCGCGGCAAGTCAGGCAGCTTGACTATGGAAAATCCCATGTAGTTAGCGATTTCTTCGACTCCGGATTGCAGCAGCGGCCCGCCGGTGAAACCGGTCGCGTCGGTGATTTCCGTGGCGAGTTGCTCAATGTCAGCCAGGTAGTTGTCTTTGTGATGCATTTCGATATGCAGCTGTTGGTTGGCTTTGCGGGCCGCCTCGGGGGAATCCAGGCTGATTGCCGTGATTTGCTGCAGTTTCCGATGGGTCGCTACCAGCGCTTTCAAGGCGTCGTGGGGTAACCGCGGGCCAATATGCACCTGGGGAATACCCAACTTGACCGCCTCCGCGCTGGTCTGACACTCGTTCAGCTCCAGTTCCAGAGCGGCTCTTTCGTTGGGCGGACTGGGCTGCATCAACGTTTCGACACTGACTCCCAGCGCCGCCGCGATGGCGGTTAACAGGCTCAGCCTCGGTTCGCGTTTGCCGTTCTCTATTTGGCTCAGAAGGGAGGTGGCGCGGTTGACCCGTTCCCCCAAGACGGTCAAAGTCATGCCTTGGCTGGTGCGAGCGTAGCGAATCCGGGCGCCCAAGGTCGCCAAATCGATATCGTGATGGCGTTTACTCGCGTCCGCCGGCGGCAACGGGGCAGGAATTTCGCCGCGGACAGGCTTTTTAGTGGTCATCGTCGCACCTCTAAGTTCTTCCCCGTGAAGGGGACGCTCTTTCTCACTTAAGTGAAAGTTTAGGATTTTTTCACAACCCCATTTGACACCTACCGGGGTCAAGGACAGCATTTTTTTATCTTAGTGTAAACTTTTGCATTTTTTTACACAATATTGTCTTGAAAACGCAGACAACCTAGCGCCAGAATAAAAGTAATAAACCTTTTCACTCAATGGCGAGCCTACAACCCCCGTAAGTTCACAACCTGAGTGCCCAACAAGTTAGGAACCGCAAAATGACCGAAACTGCTGAACAGCGCATTGCCCGTGTTGGCGCCGAAATCGACAAAGACTGGAAGACCAACCCTCGCTGGAAGGGTGTCGTTCGCGAATACACTGGTGAACAGGTCGCTCGCCTCCAGGGCTCTATCACCCAGGAACACACTCTGGCCCGGCTGGGTGCTGAAAAACTCTGGAAGGCTCTGCACGAGAACGACTACGTGCACGCTTTGGGTGCCATCACCGGTAACCAGGCCGTAGAAATGGCGAAGGCCGGTTTGAAGGCTATCTACCTGTCCGGCTGGCAGGTCGCGGGCGACGGCAACTCTGCCTCTGAAACCTACCCCGACCAGTCCCTTTACCCCTACGATTCGGTACCGAAGATGGTCAAGCGGATCAACAACGCCCTAGTGCGCGCCGATCAGGTGGATTACTCCGAAGGCAAGTCCGATGTGGACTACTTCCTGCCTATCGTGGCTGACGCGGAAGCCGGTTTCGGCGGCCCGCTGAACGCTTACGAACTGGCCAAGCACCTGATCGAGGCCGGTGCCTCCGGGATGCACTACGAGGATCAGCTGTCCTCGGCAAAGAAGTGCGGTCACTTGGGCGGCAAGGTGTTGATTCCGACCCAGCAGCACATCCAAAACTTGAAGGCGGCTCGTTTGGCGGCTGACGTGGAAGGCGTGCCGACCTTGCTGGTGGCTCGTACCGACTCCTTGGGCGCGAACCTCATCACCTCCGATGTGGACGAAACCGACAAGCCGTTCCTGACCGGCGAGCGCTCCCCCGAAGGCCACTACTACACCACCCCGGGTGCTGAGGTCGTTATCGCTCGTTTGCTGGCTTTCGCCCCCTACGCGGACTTGCTGTGGGTCGAAACCAACACCCCGGATCCCGAGTTGGCTCGCAAAGTCGCCGAAGCGGTCAAGGGCAAGTACCCGGACAAGATGCTGGCCTACAACTGCTCGCCGTCCTTCAACTGGAAAGCCAACCTGTCCGACGATCAAATCGCTTCCTTCCAGAAGGACTTGGGCGCGATGGGTTACGCCTTCCAGTTCATCACTCTGGCGGGCTTCCACCAGATCAACTACGGCATGTTCGACCTGGCCTACGGCTACGCTCGCGAAGGCATGAGCGCCTACGTGAAGTTGCAGCAAGCCGAGTTCGACTCCGAGTCCCGCGGCTACACCGCCACCAAGCACCAGCGCGAGGTTGGTGCGGGCTACTTTGACTTGGTGTCCACCACCGTGAACCCCGAATCCTCCACCTTGGCGTTGAAGGGTTCCACCGAAGAAGCTCAGTTCTAATATCGTTGCGAATTCAACCCCCAAACCGGGCGGCGTCCTCGATTGCGAGACCGTCGACGCCGCCCGGTCACCCATCTATTGAGAAAAAAGAAAAGAGACACACATGGAACTCCGTCCTGTGAAAGTGGTTCATCCGGTCGTCGACGGCAAAGAAGTTGTAGTTGAGCGCGAGGACGAAATCCTCACCCCGGAAGCCTTGACTTTCCTGAAAAAACTGCACGTGAATTTTTCCGGGCGCCGCGCCGAGTTGCTGCGTGACCGCCACGACCGCCGTCAGCAGCTGGTCAATGGGCGGCTGCCGCGCTTCTTGGTGGAAACCAGGGACGTGCGCGAGGATGACTCGTGGAAAGTTGCCCCGCTGGGTCCCGGCCTGGAGGATCGCCGGGTCGAAATGACCGGCCCGACCGACCGCAAGATGACTATTAACGCCCTGAATTCCGGGGCTGCCGCGTGGATGGCAGACTTCGAGGATGCCAACACGCCCCACTGGGAAAACGTCATCGGCGGCCAGGTCAACCTGCGTGACGCGATTGCGGGAACTATCACGTTTGATTCCCCGCAAGGCAAGCACTACGAGCTAAAGGATCACGACATCACCAAGCTGCCGACCCTGCTGGTGCGTCCGCGCGGCTGGCACCTGGTGGAAAAGCACATCATGGCTGGTAACGAGCCGATGGTGGGCGCCTTGGTGGACTTCGGTCTGTACTTTTTCCACAACGCCAAGACGTTGATTGAAAAGGGCCGCGGACCGTACTTTTACCTGCCGAAGATGGAGTCTCACCGTGAGGCGCGTCTGTGGGCTGACGTGTTTTCTTACGCCGAAGAGTACGTGGGGATTCCTCACGGCACGATTCGCGCCACCTGCTTGATTGAGACCATCATGGCCGCTTTCGAGATGGAAGAATTCCTCTATGAGCTGCGCGATTACAGCGCCGGGCTGAACGCTGGGCGTTGGGATTACATTTTCTCGATCATTAAGAAGTTCCGCGATTCCGGCTCCAAGTACATCCTGCCGGATCGTGCTTTGGTCGGCATGACTGCCCCGATGATGCGCGCCTACACCGAGTTGCTGGTGAAAACGTGTCACAAGCGCGGGGCGTCGGCTATTGGCGGGATGTCCGCCTTTATCCCTTCGCGTGACGCGAGCGAAAACGCTGAGATTGAGCGGAAAGTCCGGGCGGACAAGTCCCGCGAGGCCGCCGATGGTTTCGACGGTTCGTGGTGCGCTCACCCCGGCATGGTGCCCTACATTCGCGATGAGTTCGACAAGGTTTTGGGCACGAACCCGAACCAAATCTCGAAGCAGCGTCCCGAGGTGAACGTTACGGCAGAGGATCTGTTGAACGTGTCTGCTACCGAGGGTGCAGTGAGCGAAGCGGGTGTGCGCACCAACATTTCGGTTTCCTTGCGCTACCTGGAATCTTGGCTGGGCGGCAACGGCGCGGTCGGCATCTTCGGCCTGATGGAAGACGCCGCGACCGCCGAGATTTCCCGCGCCCAGATTTGGCAGTGGATTCACAACCGCGTCAAGCTCGACGACGGCCGCGAGGTTACTCGCGAACTGTGCCAGTCCCTCATGGATGAGGAATCCGCGAAGTTCAAGGCTGAAATCGGGGATGACCCGCAGCGTCAAGCCAACCTGACCCGCGCGGTCCAGATTTTTGGCGACATCTCGCTGCAAGACGAGTTCCCGACCTTCCTGACCGTTCCTGTTTACGCCAACTACGTGGCCTAACGCCGCGGATTGCGCGAAAACCGCAAAGAGCCGGTTTTGTACCGTTTGGTACAGAACCGGCTCTTTGCTATTTCGCACTAAACCCAGGATTAGCGCAGGGCGCTATAGATTTCGCCACGCACTTTCTCGGTGACCGCGGCTTTCCCTCCGACCACGTCAACCTTGCGGACGCTGGCCCGATTCCGGGTCAGGAACTGGGTAGTGGGTTGGGTTAGGGTGTCCGTCCTGGTCAGCACCAGAGGCGAACCGGTCCGGGCGGTTAGGGATGCCGCCAGGGTCGCATCGGGGAAGTCCTTGCCGGTCGCAACGGCAATTCGACCCGGATTCGGCGGGAAGTAAGCCGAGGCAACCTTTTCTGCGGTTTCGTAACGGTCGACACCGACTTGCTTCTCATCGAGATGCACCGACCGCTCGGCAGCCGCTACTGCCGGCCCACCCACTGCAACGACCTTTGCCGCCTTGGCGGAGTTCATCCAGCCTTGGCTGGTTCCATCCACCGTCCGGCGCGGAGTGAGCAACACTACGCCGACATTCTTGATGGCTGCCGACGAAGCACTCAAAGCGTCCGGGTAGTCAACGCCGGTCGCCAGGTACACGTCGGATTTATCCCGGCCACGTGCCGCCAACAGGTGATCAGCGACGGCTCCCGCGGTACGGTAGCGGTCCTGGCCACCCAGGCGCTGTACCTGGAATCCGGCATTTTGCAGCTGAGATGCCGCCCCGGCGCTGATGGCACCGGGATTACCGACCAGGATAACTTTCGTAAATCCGTGGGTCCGCAGAGCATCCACAACCCGATGCGGGACTTGTTTAGTCGGAGTCATCAGGATAGGCGCGTTGTAGTTAGCTGCCAAAGGACCGGCGACCAAAGCGTCAGGATAGTCATCGTCACGCACCAAGACCGCCGTATCTGACCACGGCAAGCTCACCTTGCCCGCGTAATCAGCGTAAGCCACCACCAGGTTGTTTGCTTCGGTCGGGGTCGAGGACTTAGCGCTAAAGAAGTCCAGCACTGCCAGAGACGTGTCGATTCGGTCATTTCCTCCGTGACGCACCACCAAGGTGTCGAGGTCACGTACCGGATACGTGATGCCGGTAGACGGGCTGATGGGTGCCACACCGGGACGCGGTTCCGGAGTCGTGGTGGGAATGGGTGTGGGTTTAGTCGGCTCTGGCACAGGCTTTTCCTTCACCGTAAAGGTCACGTTACGGTAGAACGGGGTAATCACGCCCGGCAAAGTAATGCGAATCACGGCCGTATAGGTGCCAGGACGTGCCGTGTCCTTGAGCGTTACCACACCCGAGTTCGGGTCGAAGGTGAATAGGCCCTCGTTGCCAGGTGGCACGGTGCTAAACAGTGTCAGTTCCGGTTTATCGCTGCCGGTGTAGACCGGTGAGGAGGAGGTACTGGTGCCTTCCGTCACCTCCGGGACTTTGATGTCCTTGGTGTCGGGGGCGGCGTGCAGGGGAATGTTGACCGTCTTGGTTACCTGGTAGAGGCAATCAGTCGGTCCCGGTTGACCCGGGTCCGGGTTGGTGGTTATCTCGCAATGGGTCTTATCCCACACCGTGATGGTGACCGGAATGTTTCCGCCCGAGGCTTTCTCGAGGTCGGCATCGGTGGGAATCCACTTGAGTTTCACCTGGTTACCAGTAGTAACCAGGCTCATATCCCCGACCTTTGCCGGTTTATTATCTGGAGCCCAGAGCTGGAACCAATAGCTCCCTGAACCGCCCACAGCCATGACCGGCTTGGAGGTATCGACGTACTGCAGTCCCACGACCGCCGGGTTCATCGGTTCCACGGTCAACGCCAGGTCATAGGGCGGGATGTGAATGGTGTGGGAAATAATCTGGGTTTGGCCGTTGGGCAGGGTGAGCTGGTAGGACAACTGATGATCCCCGGCAGCCGAGGGCTTCGGAGTGCCTGAAACCTTCACCGAGCAGCTGCGCGGGTCGCTGTTATCGCAGTTCAACCCCGTGACCGTGAGGCCGTCGATACTGGTGTCAGTAAAGCTAGCGCCATTGGAGGTGAACTCGCAACTAGCCACCGTACAGGCAGTGCCGTCCGAGTTCAGTTTCGTAACCAGGGGTTTGGTGGGGTTGTTTACCAGGTCGGCTGGAATCGTCACTTTAATCAGCGGTTTCGGTGTAGCACTGTCAGCCAGTTTTTCACCAATCTTGGCATCAGTAGTGCCGCTGTTTCCACTCTCGATAGTTACACGGCGCTGGTCGGTGACGTTCACACTGACCACAGCGGGTTTCGGGGCGTTGACCCCGTTCAGACCTACGTACCACACACAGAACTTGTGGGGTTCGCCCGCCGCGCTAACCGGAACCGGCTGGTTACCAGTCAGGGAAATCACCCCGTCTGTGCTCATTGTCAACCAGCTGGGCATGGAATCCGTGACTGAGCAGCTGGTGACATCACTAAGACCGTTGGGTTTAGAGTCGTGGAATCCAGCCAAACCAGCGGCGGTTTGTTGATTACTAGGCCATTTAGCCTTGGCTCCGGGGCTGGTGTCAACCTCCGGGTTTTGCGGGTCTTGCTTGGCCAGCTGGGCGGAACCGAGCGTACTCGCGCCCACGGTGGTGTTGAGGGTGAGGTCATAGACCTGCGGGGGACGCTGGTCAACAATGTTCACCGTGATAGCGGCCTTCTTGGTGCGCGAGGTCGTGTCGGAGTCCGCGACCACGAAATTCCCTTCCGCATTGCCACCCGGAATGGGAGTACCGTGGACTTTTCCTTCGGAGTCCAGCACCAGTCCGGTGGTACCGATGGGATAGCACACAATCGGCTTGCTAGTCGTGCTTTCTACACCAGCGGGGCAAGGTACGGGGGAAACCCGGTTTCCGTCCTTGTCCTCTACGTAATAGGTGTAAGGCGGTACACCTCCCGTGATGTCCAGCTTCATATCGGGGAAATCTTTGCCGTCAGCAGTGGTATCTACCTGAATTTTTTGCGTGCCATCCGGTTGGGTTTCCACTTTGACATCGGCGCCATTGGCGGAGGTACCTTTGAAAATCATGTCGGTTTCAATCAGCAACGGCACAGTCTTTTCCACGCTCTGACCCGCGCCACCGGTCAAAGTAACTTTGACAGTGGCGTTGCCGTCATAAGTTTGGGTCGGGGCACCAGAAATCGTGACCTTGCCCCCGGTACAGGTGACCGCAAGTCCGTCTATCCGCGGAATAAGTTCACACTCCGCAGTAGTACCAGCAGGACCGTCATAGGCACCGACCTCTTTACTTACGCTACAAGTCCCATTGTTAGGCTTCTCCGTGGTGGAGCCGTAACAAATACCCTTCTTACCTTTTGGCAACTCATTATTCTTTATGGTCAGGGTCAGTTTCTGCTCCACCGTGATAGAGAAAGTCTTTTTGATCAGCTGGCCGGAGCCGTCAATGACCAAAACCTGAGCTGAATGGGTGCCGGGGGTGGCACCCGGCGGGATAGACCCGGAGAGCTTCCCATTAGAGAGCATAAACAGACCCTGATGGTCAGCCGGCACCGGTTTATCCCAGGTATTAGCTGGAATAGTCCCGCCCAAGCCGGGAATGGGGAAACACTTCGGGCGAGTATCCGACTTGGTAGTGCCTTGCGCAGCGCAATACACCGGTTCAATGCCCTTGTATTCGCCTCCGCCGAGGAACTTGGCTTTCGCGTCCGCGTCAACAGCGTTATTAATCACGGTATTAGCATCGGCCAGCGAAGTGCTGAGGCTGCCATCCCCGCCCTTGGCTTCGGCATAGTACGCCGGATAGGGCGCGCCTGGCACCCCGACCGTATCCAACGTCACCGGGTCGCCCTGACTGTTGAACGGCGGGCCAGCCCATTCCAGCTTTTGCACCACCGGAATGTTCACGGTGGCACTACGCACCATCCCGTGTCCGTCGGTGACTTTCAGTTCGACCGCCAGGGACGTGGTCCCCTCCGGGATAGCCCCAGTGTCTGCGGAGCTGAGCGTCAAGGTTTGTGCCTTCTTGGTCTGGTCTCCCTTCGGCATGGCCGCATCACCAGAGTCTGCGGCCGTGAGGGTTAGCTTGTCAACGCCCACATTTTCACTGTTACCGTCACGCTTGTACGCCGTGACCTTCACAATCGTGTAGTTGGCGTCGCCTAGGGCGTAGGTGCCGTCCCAGGCACTAGCGTTGTTGATTAGGGCCGTTCCTGCTTGTGTCGTTGACGTAATGGTTCCGTGGTAGTCGACTGTGCCGACTGTGGAATCGTAGCTACCGTTGGTGGCGCGAATCATGCCGGTAGGAGCGCTGGTGTTTACCTGGAGCGGGGAGGCAAACACGCGCAGCGGTATCGACTTGTTGGCGGTGAGGCCGGTCGAGTCGCCGTTGGGTTTCTTGGTGTTTGCCGTAATCGTGAGGGTAAAGTCCTTTACCCCACTGAACTCTTGGGTGGCGTAGTCCACAATGGTGCAGTCCGCTGGGTTGCTGCACGTGTAAGACCCGTCTGTATTCAGAGTGGCGTTTCCGCCGCTAGACACAACTTTGAATTGTTTGGGCAAGCCAGCAATCTTTACTGACTTTAGCGGTGCCGCCGTGGAGTCCTTGCTGGGGTCGACCAGCCATGTCATCACCGGAATGCCCTTAACGCTGGGATTAGTGCTGTCCAATGTGACGTTGGTGAAGTCCAGGCCTTGCCAGGCGTAGCGTTCCCGTTCATTCGTATTGAACTTCGGCTGACGGCTATCGTTGACCGAAATTGTCAGGGTACTATTCACCGACTTGCCGTTATGATCCTTGACGGTAACCTGGCAGGTGACTTTTGTACCTTCACTGAAGGCATTTTTGGGAACGTGGATTTTGCCCTCTGACACACTCAGGTTGTTACAGCCGCTCAAGCTCACCGTGTCAATCTTTCCAGACCCGCCGGTCACCCCAATACTGATGTCTGCCGCTTGCCCGACCTCGACAGTGGCACTGGTCACCGTAATAGTAGGCTCGCGCGTATCAGTCACGGAAAAGGTTACGTTTGAGGTGGTGTTGGTTGGCTCACCATCAGCATTATCCTGGAGCATAATCGGGTAGTCACCCAGGTTAAAGGTGCCGTTGGTGCCAGCTGTCGGGGGCTGTCCGGGTTTGAGGGTGCCCACGAGTTTCCCGTCCGGGGTCAAGGCCAGGCCGGTATCGTCCAGCGGATAGTTCCCCTGCGAATCAGGGGTAACGCCCTGGATAGAGTACTTCCCGGTCGCAATAGTTTCATTGCTAGCGTTCTTGATTTCTGGGACGGGCAACACCTGGTTGCTGGGGTTATCGGTCTTAACCGTGCCGTGATTGTCCAGCACCGGCACCGTGGCACTCGGCGTCACATTGAAATTGTTTGCCGGGTTGGAAAATGCCGAAGCCACCGTAATCTGGAATTGCTGGGTAATCGGATTGCTGCCCGGCGCACTGGAAGCCACCGTCACAGTAACAGTCCGATTGCTAACGAGCTCCGTCGGCGTACCGGAAATCAGCCCAGTCTCGGGATTAATGGATAACCCCGCGGGCAAACCAGATGCCGAATAGGTAATGTCAGCCTTCTGGCATTTCTTGTCAGCATCCAGCCCATAACAGGTATCACCGCTACCCGTTGTCGGAGTAAAGGAATCAATAGCACTGCCAGCATAGAAGCTATGACTACTCGGATCTGGCTCAGACGCGCTGAACTTGTCATTCACCGGGATTTTCACTTCGACCTGTTTTTGCTCTTGCGGAGAGGAGCTATCCGTCAGGGAAAATGCGCCCGTAGCCACATTCCCAGCCCCCGTTGTGGGCACACCCGAGAGGCACACATCGTTATTACTGACATTCAGCGTCATGCCAGTGGGCAAGCCTGAAGTACCGCTAATGCCATAGGGCGTAGTTCCGCCGGAAACCCCCAAGCAGTAGGGACCATAGCTGCTATCCCCTACGGTGGCAGTGGGCATGATGGTCTTGGCAACCGACAATCCCGCCCCAATATGCAGGGGGCGGGTGAGAGTCCGCTCCACCCCGTCATCATCCGTAACCTTTATGGTCAGGATGTTCTCACTAGTATCAGTCGGTACTGTACCGGTCAGTACAATATCTGTGCCATTAGCGGCAAGTTTATAGCCAAGGTTCCCCGGCAAACCGGTCACGTTTACGGTGTAAGGCCCGGTTCCGCCGCTCACGGTCGCGATAGTGGCTGGGTTGGCGCCTAAATCTCGGGTGCTGGTCAGATCTCCGGCATTAGCTTCCGTCACCGCCAAGTCAGACGCCGCCACGACCAAGTTTTTCACGATGGTGGTGGTTTTGTCGTTTTCAGCGGTGGCGGTAATGGTGATGGGGTAGGTTCCAGATTCCCCGGAAGCAATCTTATTGGGCGAAAGCGTGCCGGTGGCGGGGTCGAAGGTTACCCCTTCGGGCAGCCCCTCAACGGTCCACGAGGTAATCTTTGGCCCGTATCCGGTCGCATCCTTTGGCAAATCTGTCCAGCCCTGAACGCTCTTGCCTTCCGTCCCGGTCAAGTCCGTGCTGGAACTGTTCGTCAGGCTGCTCAAGTTCGGGACCCGGTTGTCCACGACTGTGTACGTAATGGTGGCAGGCTCGCTGACGTTGCCGTTCATGTCCGTCACCGTCACGCTAAACGTACCGCCGCCCGCGCTGGTGACGTGGCCAGGGCCGGGCTTTCCTGTAACGGTCAGTACATTATTGGTCAGCGTGAGACTCATCCAGCTAGGTTTGCCAGAATCTGAGACGCTCTCATATTGCCCGGAACCATCGCTAACCGGTATGACCTGGTTCACATTTTCTCCGACCTCGGCGTTTATCCTGGTCGCACTCACCACTGGCTTACGGGTGTCCGCGATAGAAAACACCAGGTTAGATTTCTTGGTTTGCGCCGGGGAATCCGAATCGGTAACGCTCACCACCACGGCGGCGCTGGCACCGGGCTTCGGAATACCCACGAGCTGACCGGTGGACTTGTTTAGGAACAATCCCGTGTCCCCCAGGGCACAGTTGCCGGACACATCGGTATTGTCGCAGGGTACAGTCAGATAAGTATACGGACTGACTCCGCCCGTAACCAAAGACGGGAGCGTCAATGTGTTGCCGGTAACAGCGGGTTTGTCCAGGTTAATCCCAATAGTGGGCAGATTATTGTCAACGTTGCGCGAAACCTTATCCCAGGTCGTTTGGTCGATATTGCCAGGTTTTGCACCATTACCAGTTTGAGCGATGGATACCCCACTGGGAATTACTACCGGTGTTCCGTTGGCATCCTGTGGCTTATCGGTGAATTTCAGGTCGGTGGCTACCGGGATAAATGCTTCTACGGTGACGGTTCGTCCCGCCGCCCCGGTCACGTAAATGTTCAGGGAGGACCCGGGCACCATCGTTTTGGGCCAGGTTCCGGTCAAACAGATGTCTCCACCCGCATTGGAATCCGGGGAACCATCGCACCAATCAGCTTTTAGTTGTTGGGCGGGATTGGTAACCCCGGCGTTATAGGCGTCCAGCCCTTCCACCCGCGGCTTGGAATAAGGCCAAGCGCCGCCGCTCACGGTGGCAATCGTAAGTTTTCCGTTCGTCCCGACCGGCTGTTTCTTAACGCCCCGACACGGGTAATCGGCTCCGGTCTGCGGCTTTCCGCACGGAGTAATGAGTTTCAACAGCGGGTTAATGACCAGCGTATTCTCTGCACCTGCGGGCAGGCCAGCTTTATGCTGGGCACTGTCGGTGACCTGCAGCCCTGTGAGGTCAATAGTGCCCGCCACCTTTGGAGTTCCGGTGACACGCCCGTCACGTTCCAGGCACAGCCCCGAATCCTCGCCGTCTTTGGTACGTAAGACCCATCCGGTACAGCTATACGGAGTGGTAGATTCGGTGTGAGCAGAACCCGAAGGGAAACTGAACCCGTAGCTACCACTACCTCCCGAAGCGGTGAACCGGAAAGTTGAGCCGTCTTCCTGCTGATATACCGCCCCAACGGCGGCGCTGGGCAAAGTGTAGCTCTCAAACTCCAGCGGCGGATAAATCTCCGGGGTAAACACCCGGTCAATGCTGACCGCGGCAGTACCCGTTCCGGCGCTCACCCGCAGGGTATAGGTTTTGCCGTTGGTTAGCACGCCAGAGTTGCAAGTGAGTTTGGGTTTGGAACCGCTGGTATCCACGCTACAGCCGTTGATTGGCTTATCGTCCGAGCCGATAACCTGGTACGTCTTGGGGAGGCTATCGGCGCCGGTGGCGGGGTTAAAGGTCCACTTATAAGCCTGTCCGGTGGTGCCGCCCGGCGCTACGCCCGGCTCAAACACCAGGGTGGAGGGCGAGACGGTAATTTTCACATTAAACTCAGCCGACCATACGCCGTTCACGCCCAACGCTTTCAAGGGAACCTGGTATTCCCCGACGTCACCCTTAACCGGGGTGCCGGTGAGCGTCCCGTCCGGGTTCAGGGTGACCCCGGTCAGTCCGGGCAGCTTTTGTGCCGCAGTGGGGCAGGGAGAAGTGGCCGCCGGAACAAAGTCCGAGGTCGCATAGCATTTAATGGCAGGTGAAACCGCAGCGTTAACCGCCCCGGTCACGGTCGTCGGGGCAGGGCTGGAGGAAACCGGAATGCCCTGTTCCAGGTCGATTGCGACATTGTTATTTGTCTGAGGGACACGCTGGTCCACCACGTGCACCCGCAAAGTTACAGTGCCTTCCATTCCGTTGGCACCGGTGACTTTCAGGGTGACGGAGCCACTATTGCCCGCCACAGCCTGATTGGTGGCTTTCAGAGTGTACTTGCCCGTGCCAGAGTCAACCGTGAGGGTTACACCATCTAATTTCACCTGACTGGTGATTGTATAGTTTGTGGGCGTGCCCGAGGGGTCGTTTACCGGCAAAAACCCGGTGACGGTTTCCCCTACATTCGCCGTGAGGGAAGCATCCTCGGCCACACTCGGACGCCGGTCATCGACCCGTTTCAGGTTCAAGCCGACGTTTAGAGAACATCCCTGCGAGCATGAAACCGTATCAGAATCGGTCACTACCACCCGCAGCTCAGGGAAGCCGGCGGTGCCCATAGTTGCCCCCACCAGTTTGCCGTTGCTATCCAACAACAGGCCGGAAGCGCTACCATCCGCATTGGGAACCTGGTAGCGGCCCCCGGAAGTGGTGGCATTCTGCCATGAACCATTACCGTCCTGGTATTGCAGTTTGTAGCTGTAAGGTGAGACCCCGTCGGAAATGCCAGCCGCAGAACTCACGTCAAGCAGCGGCTTGCTGGAAGTGTAGGTCGTTCCACCCTGAGCAGTCGCGGACAGGGTATCTTTTGCCGCCTTCAGGTCAGTGTTGATGCGCAACTGGAAAGTGACGGAAGTCGAGGAGCGTTCCGCCACGGTGCCGTCCTTACCCCGCAGGTAAACCGTGACGTTCACCCCGTTTGGCGTGGTGGTTTCCAAAGGCTTGCCAGTGATTACACCATTGGCGTCCATGGTCAAACCGGCCGGCAAACCGGCAGCGCTGAAAGTGTAATCCGCGAAGTTCCCGGTGCCGCCCGACAGATAGGACTTTACGTCCTTAGTCCCGTAATCGGTACCTTTCGTACCATCGGGCAGGTTCGTGCTGGTGCTAGCTCCGGGGTCGGTGTCAGCCACGATTTGGGGCAGCAAAGTCATCTTTAGCCAGCCCTCAGACCCGTTCAGGGTGGTCAGGGCTTTCACTTGGGGCAAGGTGTATTTGGCGCCGTTCAAGGTGCGGCCATTTGTGTCGGTGTATTTCACCTGTAGGTAATAGGTCGTAGCCTTGGACACGTTCGGGGTGCCGGAACAGAGAATAAATTGCCCGCCGCCGGTAGCCGTGGAGGTGGCCGTGGAGGTTTGGGCTGAACATTTCACCCCGCCAATGTTGTCTGCCTGCACCTCGCGATTGTCGCCGTCATACACCCCCAGAATTTCGGCCTTATCGTAAGTGTTCCGGGACAAATTTGTACCGTTGACAGATAGTTGGTTAGCCGTGGGGTGTCCGCCGGAAACCCAAATCACAATCGGGGTTCCGTTCGCGTTCTTGTAGTCAGTGCCACTGGAGCCGGTGGGCAGCTGGGCGCGCTGCAAAATCAAGGGCGAGCCGGGGTGAATCTCATACTTCATGGCGGGGGTGACCTCACCGTCCTCGTCGGTGGCTCTCACCCAGAAAACGGCGGATTTATCCGCTTGGGTGGTGCCGGTGACTTGGCCGGTCGTCGTGTTGAACTTCAAGCCGCTATCGCCTAGGCTCACCATCCCGTTCGTGTCGGGCACGAGCGCAGTACCGCCGCTCCCCGGATCAGCAGTAAACACCTGATAGGTAAAGTGCCGGCCTTGCCAATCCGGGAAGGGCGAAACCAAACCGTAGTAGGACACCCCGACGGCGGGGAACTTTTCCAGCGGGGAGTATTTGCTCATCTGAGAATCCGGGGTTCCCGGTTCTATCTGCGGTTTTAGACGCGGCTCGACAGTCCAAGGCAGATATTGCACTGACGTGTGCGAGTTGCCATCTTTGTCGGTGAAAGTGAATTTGACCCACAGGGAGTGGGTCCCAGATTTTTTCGGTGTGCCGCTAAGCGTGCAGCCGTTACTGCCCGTAGAAGTATCCCGCGTTAGGTTATAGGGTAGGGCATCGGCGGTGGCGGTGGTGTCAATGTGCTTGTCGGAAACGACCTCACACTTGGTGAGCTTGACCCTTGCGCTTTCATCTGGAGCCTTCTTGGTGATTGTGAAGGTTCCCGGTGTGTTCGCCGCTCCCTTGTTGATTTCAAGCTGAATCGGCTTGTATAGGAAACTTTGCGAAGCCAGCACCTGCAGCTCACGGCGGCCGGTCATACTGATTTTTTCAGGGAGGACATCGACCCAGTATTCCTTAAACGTGTCACCAGTCAGTGGCTCGGGAAATATAATCGACCCACTCTCACTCGTGACACTAAACTTCACGGACTGCACCGCTGTCCCGGAGCCACTATCGCTCAGATTTCCATTGTACAGGTGTGCCACCAGCGGGGTGTTCAGTGGCAACCGCTCGTAGTCTACTGTGACTTTATCCCCATAGAACGATTGGGTGCCCGCGTCCGGCGAATTGGTGCCGTGGGGACGGAGCTCCATCTGGAGAGGGCGCAGCAGTACCCGGACATTATCTTCCCAAAGACCGCTGGTCCAACCCTGGCTAGTTCCGCCTGTTCCGAGATTCGTTCCCCATTCATCAACCCCTTTAGGGAATGGACTCCAGTAGGCCATAAGCTCGGGCAATGGCTTGAGATTTACATTGCCTTGCTCGCAGGTACCTGTAAACACCTGGAACTTCATGGATCTGACATTGATGGGATTCAGAAAGTTTATTTGCCAGTTTGGGGTTTTACCGTTATCGTTCGATGGGTCCAAGTTTGTAGTGGTGGTGCAACGGGCTTCGATATTATTTCCACTCTTCATGGCCGCGACCACTACGTAACCTTCGGCGGGGGCATTCGCGGGGTTATCCTCAAGGTTTGCCTTTCCGACATAGTCGCCGGGACCTCGACGGTTCGGAGTCTGGTTTTCCCAGCGGACATAGCCTTTCAAAACCCTTTTTCCGGTTCCTGCTTGAGGTAAAGAGGGCTCAATCGTTACCCCGTCGAGCCCCAGGTCGGCTTGGGAGTTCGCGACTTTAATGAGCCCGATATTCATCTGTGACACTTGGGTGGAGGTTGCGCCGGCATAAAGGAAACCCCACTGCATCATCTGGCTGGCAGTATAGTTGTAATCTTTCGGGGTGGAATAGCCTTGGATGACTCCGCCGGTGCGCTCCGAGAAAGTCAGGCGGTAGTGCGGAACCTGTTTGGGATCAATCCACACCTGGAGACGCTGGGCGTGGCCTTCGCCGGGGCGGAATTGTCCCAGTTCCCCGTTGTAGTCAACGAAGTCACGCATTTTGATGGCATAGTTCGAGGGCCTGTTAGTTTTCGAAAGAGATGTTGTAGCTGTGGTGGTGGTTTTAAAGACAGGCGACCACGCCCCGTTATTGGCCTGGTAGCGGGCAAACACATCGATACCTGAAACAACGGTCTCGCCCCGGTCATCATTCGCACCGGCTCGTTCCCCCGAGAGATAGGTAACGACTTTCCCGGTCACCACCCAGTTATCTTGCGAGGTAGCCCCGGATTCAATCGGTTTGCGTCCCTCCATAATCCAAGTCGGCAGGTCAATCGCACCGGGGAACGCGGAACGCTGCTCAGCCAGAGCCGGGGTAGGCAGAACCAGCCCCAACAGGGTCAAAGCCAACGCGGTGCCCGCGACAGTCAAACGACGCAAGACGCCCATTGTTCTCGCCCCCACTTTCTTTAAAGTTTAACTACTTTCCATACTACACGACTTGTATCGGCACTTTTGGGCGTAATTTTAGGAAAAAGTGGAATCATTTTGGGACTGAAACAGGATCTATTCGAAATCCACGACCACCGGAGCGTGGTCGGAGGGCTGTTCCCCGTCACGTTCCGCAGTATCGATGAATGAGCCGGTCACGCGAGAAACCAAGCGCGGAGTAGCCAAGGCAAAGTCGATTTTCATGCCTTGGTTACGCCGCCAACGGGCGCGCTGGTAGTCCCAGTAGGTCCAGCCAGGAGCGAATTTTCGGGTAATTTCGGTCAGATTTCCGGGCAAACCCGCGATGAGGTCATCGTGGAGGGTGACCGCGTCACCGACCGTGTCGGGGTCTAGGAGCTTGGCAAACACTTGCCGCTCCGGTTCGGAAACATGGGTCGCTCCGGCGAAGTCCGCCATGTCCCACACGTCCTCGTCACGAGGAGCCACGTTGAAGTCCCCCAGGTAAAGCCCCAAACTCTCCGGATCTGTGTCCAGAGTGCGAATCACGTGGGAACGCAGGGAATCGAGCCATTTCAACTTGTATTGGTAGTGAGGGTGGCCGACTTCGCGCCCATTGGGAACATAGAGCGACCAGCACTCCACCCCGGCCACGCGCACCCCCAACACTCGTGGTTCCAGCTGGGGCGGTTTGGGCGGGACAGAAAAGTACGGCTGGGCGATGGCACCGTAAAACTCGGTACCCAGCAGGTGAGCGCTAATCCCCTGACGCACCGCTACCGCGACCCCGTTCCACTGATTCAAACCGTTGACAAACACCTGGTAGCCGGCGGTTTCAAAAGCGGCAGTAGGGAACTGATCGTTACGGCACTTGATTTCCTGCATCGCCAAAACATCGATGTTTTCGCGTGCCAGGAACGCCGTCACTCGATTCAGGCGAGTGCGAATCGAGTTCACGTTCCAAGTCGCTATACGCACGTAACCTCCCTCAAATGGACCCTCCCAGTCTATCGAATTCCCTGCTGGACGGGACAAAGACACCTAAAATTGGTCTATGGACACGAAATTTGCCAATCCTCGCGACCTGGCACGCGAACTCGGATTTCCCACAGACTTTGCTTTCGGCACATCCACGGCTTCGTATCAGATTGAAGGAGCCGTCAACGCCGACGGACGCCAAGAGAGCATCTGGGATACTTTCGTCCACACCCCCGGCAAAGTCATTGACAACACCACCGGCGACACCGCTTGTGACCACTACCACCTGTTCAACCGCGATGTCGAACTGATGCGGCAAGCCGGCCTGAAACACTACCGCCTCTCCCTGGCTTGGCCGCGTATCCTGACCGCTGCAGGCACACCGAACCAGGCCGGAATCGATTTCTATAACCGCGTCTTAGATGCCCTAGCTGAGGCAGACATCGAAGTCATGGCGACGCTGTATCACTGGGATTTGCCCCAAGCCATGCAGGACAAAGGAGGCTGGCTCAATCCTGAAACCACCGCCATGTTCCTGCGCTACGCCAAGGTCGCCTACGAAGCATTCCATGACCGAGTGAGGCACTGGATTCCCATCAACGAGCCGAACGTCCACACCCTGCTCGGCCACGCTATCGGTATCCACGCCCCCGGTCTGACGCTTGGCTACCAGGCGCTTGGTGTGGGACACGCCTTGAACTTGGCCCACGGTGAAACGGTGCGACTGCTGCGCGGTTTGGGTGCCTCGTCGGTCGGTTGCGCCCCCAACCACACCCCGGTCTATCCAGCCGACACCGAAAACCCGATGGACGTACAGATGGCCGGTCTCTATGACGCAATTTACAACGACTTCTTTGCTTCGGCCATGTTGAAAGGGACTTACCCCCAGGCAGTTCTGGACCTCATCGCCCAGGAAGTCAACCCCGAGACGGCTGCAGCCATGAGCGAGCAGGTCAAAGGCGCCTGCGAGCCCCTGGAATTTTATGGAATCAACTACTACGAACCGGCCGTAGTGGTCTCACGACTGCCCGGCGACGACACGCCGCCAACAGCCGCGCCACCTGCCGCACCCCCCTTGCACGCAGACAACGCCGGCCTATACACGATGCCGGACGGTATCCCCTTCACGATTGAATCCCTAAAGATGGAGGACCGCACCAGCTTCGACTGGGCGATATACCCTGAGGGACTGACCGAAATCCTGGTACAACTGCGAGAACGCTACGGGTCGGCCTTGCCCCCAATCATTGTGACCGAGGGCGGTGCGGCGTTTACGGAAACCGTCACCACCGACGACTCCGGTCAAGCGCGGGTTCATGACCCGCGGCGTATCGACTACTTGGCCCGACACTTCCAAGCTGTGGCGGCGGCTCGCCAAGCCGGGGTAAACGTAGCCGGATACTATGTTTGGTCTCTGCTGGACAACTTTGAATGGGCCGACGGTGAAACCCAACGGTTCGGGCTGATCTACACGGACTTTGCCACCGCCGATAAGACCCGGATTCCCAAAGATTCCTATTACTGGTATCGAGACTTGATTGCGCAGGTATGCCAGCAATGAACGCCATGTCCGCCCCCGCCAACTCCGCGCGCTCGGGACGCTTTCACGCCCAAGTTCCCGCCGACGCCCCCCTGGAAAGACCTCGGCTAAGGTGGCGCGTCAGCGTTTCCGCAGCGAACCTAGCCGTCTACACCGCCTGGTTCGGACCTATCCAGGTACTGCTGGGGTTGCAAGCGGCTGCTGTCGCCCCGGACTATAAGGAATATGTACTTTCGCTGGTCACCGGTGTCGGAGCTTTCGTCTCTGCCCTGGGTAACCCGATCTTTGGGGCGCTCTCTGACCGCACGACTTCCCGCTTCGGACGCCGTTTGCCCTGGGTATTTTGGGGGACAATCCTGGGGGCGCTGGCCTTGACTTGGCTGGCATTTTCCCATTCGGTGTGGGCCATGGTGGTCGCTTGGGCGCTGGTGCAAGCCTGCCTAAACGCGATGTACGCAGCCATTACGGCTACCGTGAATGACCAGGTGAAAGTGGAATATCGCGGTCAAATGGGCGGTTGGCTGGGAATGGGGCAAACCCTCGGGGTGGTCGCGGGAACGGGAATGGCCTCCGCTTTCGGCAGCCTGACCTTCGGGTACCTAGCCTGCATCGCCCTCCTGGTCGCCCTGGTGATTCCCTACCTGTTCACCGCCCACGACCGTTACCTCGTCGAGAAACCCGCGCCCTTCAATCTTTGGGCCTTCCTGAAACGGTTTTGGATATCCCCCCGGCGTTACCCCGACTTTGCCTGGACCTGGGCCAGTCGTTTCCTCATCAACCTGGCTAACTCCCTCTGTACGCTTTACCTGCTGTTTTACCTAATGGATGCGGTGGGCTACGCACATCCCGACTTCGGAGTTTTTGTGCTCTCCGGGCTGTACGCGCTGATGACCGTGGCGACGACTCTCGCCGGTGGCACTATCTCTGACCGGATGGGGCGTCGCAAGCCCTTGGTGGTGCTCTCTGGCCTGACCATGGCGCTATCGGGTCTCAGTCTGGCGTTTTTCCAGACCTGGGAAGGCGCGCTCCTCGGGGCGTTTTTACTCGGGATAGGCTACGGTATCTATGTTTCCGTAGACTTTGCGCTGGTCACACAGGTGCTGCCACCAACCAATGACGCGGCGCGCGACCTCGGAGTCATCAACATTGCAGCCGCTTTGCCCCAGGCCCTGGCTCCCCTGCTGGCCGCGCCGCTGGTGAAAGCGTTTCCGGATTACGCCAGCGGTTATAGGGCGCTATATATCTTCGCGGCCCTCGTTGTGTTGGTTGGGGCCGCACTGGTGTATAAGGTCAAGAGCGTGCGCTAAACAGTTCACACCCTGGCGATGATGTCGGCAATCGAGTCCACAATCTCGTTGGGCCGATAAGAGAAATTGGTGATTTCCTCACGATCCGTGGAACCGGTCAACACCAGGAACGTATGCAGACCGGACTCTACCCCGGCCAACATATCCGTATCCATCCGGTCGCCAATCATGGCGGTTTCCTCGGAGTGGGCGCCAATCTTGTTCAATCCCGTGCGGAACATGACCGGGTTGGGTTTGCCGATAAAGTACGGATTCTTGCCGGTGGCGGCCGTAATCATGGCAGCGATAGCGCCGGTGGCAGGAATGGGGCCGTCCTTGGTGGGGCCGGTCATGTCCGGATTCGTGGCGATAAACTTGGCGCCCTTATTGATGAGCTGCACCGCCGTAGCAATCTGGTCGAAAGAATACGAGCGCGTCTCGCCCAGCACCACATATTCCGGATTCGTGGAAGTCATGACGTAGCCCGCCTGGTACAAGGCGGTGGTCAGACCGGCTTCGCCCACCACGTAGGCGCTGGATTTCGGGGACTGGGTCTTTAGGAAAGACGCGGTAGCCAGCGCGGAAGTCCAGATGCGTTCCTCGGGGACTTCCAGGCCGGAGGCCTCCAACCGCGCGGACAGGTCGCGAGGCGTAAAGATGGAGTTGTTGGTCAAAACCAGGTATTCCCGGTCCTTGTCCCGCAGGGCTTGCAGGAACTCTGCCGCCCCTGGAATGGCCTTGGTTTCGTGCACCAGCACGCCGTCCATGTCGGTCAGCCAGTACTTGATGGGTTTCTTAACCGGATTGATTTCCTTTTCCCGGTCCTCTTTCGTGCCGAAAGTCGCGTCCATCATCGCTTCGAGTTTGTCAGCTGTTTGGCTTTTCAATGTGTTCCCCTCAATTTTCTTCGGTCCCCAGATTCTGGGGAGGCGACAGAACCCAAACGCCGGAACACACCGGCAATGACTACCGGACGCGCCGGCTTTGGCAACTCAAACGTTCACTTATAAGGTTATGCAATAGAAGAATTTATTGCAATGATTGGGTGATTTTTGTGGCGAAATGGGCGCTGATTACGGGGGCTTCCAGCGGTTTAGGTGAGGAGTTTGCCTGGCAGTTGGCTGCCGAACCGCTCAACGTCGTGTTGGTCGCTAGGCGTCAAGACCGTTTGGAGGCCTTAGCGCAGCGGATTCACACCACTTTAGGTGTTGAAACGGAAGTCTTGGTCGCAGATTTGTCCACCAAGGCCGGTCAGTACGCGGTCATTCGCCGCCTGCGCGACGACTCCCGCCCGGTCGCGGTGCTGGTCAACAACGCCGGTTTCGGTTTGGGGCAAACTTTTGTGGGCGGAAAGTGGGACCGCGAGGACGCAGCCCTAGAGGTGATGGTGCGGGCCTTGTGCCGGCTGACGTTTGAGGGGGCCCAAGCGATGGGGTCGCGTACCCATCGCCGCGCACCTGGCAAAGTGGAACGGTTGTTACAAAAGTTGACCGGCCAGCCCGCGCTGGGGAAAGCCTCGGGCGGCGGGGTCATTATCAATGTTTCCTCCGCCACCGCCTACACCGCTATGGGCACCTACGCAGCGATGAAAACCTGGGTGCGGTTCTTTAGCGAATCGGTTTCCACCGAGCTGCGCGGCACCGGCGTATCCATCACCGCCGTGGCGCCGGGACTGATGAAAACCGAGTTCCACCAATCAGCCCAGATGAACGCCTCGGTCTGGCCCAAATACGGCTTTGTCAGCCCCGAAACAGTCGTCAAGGCCGCCATCGAAGCGGCTCGCCGCCGCCGCGTCCTAGTCACCCCGACCGTTCGGTACAAAATCGCGATGGCGGGCGCATGCCTGGCTCCCCGCTGGCTCATGCGCGCCCTGTTCGACTCCCGCCTGTTCTCCCGGGCACTCACGACTAACCTCGCACCCAAACGAAACGCAAACTAAAAAACCGGAGGGGAACCCGGGCGGGCTCCCCTCCGTAAGACAGATGCGGGTTACTTCATCTTTTTGCCAACAGACCCCAGACGTTCGCAAGCCTCGACGACACGCGCGGCCATACCGGCTTCTGCCGCCTTGCCCCAAGCACGCGGGTCGTACTGCTTCTTAATGCCAACTTCGCCGTCAACCTTCAGCACGCCCTCGTAGTTCTTCATCATGAAGTCCACGACCGGACGAGTGAACGCGTACTGGGTGTCGGTGTCAACGTTCATCTTGATGACGCCGTTGGCTACCGCGGTGGCGATTTCTTCGGCTGAGGAGCCAGAGCCGCCGTGCATCACCAGGTCGAACGGGCGGTTGCCGGCGTTGAAGTGCGCACCGACTTCCTCCTGAATGGTGCCCAAGAGTTCGGGACGTAGCTTGACGTGACCCGGCTTGTACACGCCGTGGACGTTGCCGAAAGTCAAAGCAGTCAGGTACTGGCCGTTTTCGCCCAAGCCCAGCGCCTCGACAGTCTTAATGCCGTCCTCGGTGGTGGTGTAGAGCTTTTCGTTGATTTCCCCAACAACGCCGTCTTCCTCACCGCCGACGACGCCGATTTCCACCTCGAGGATGGTCTTGGCCGCGGCCGCCTTGGGCAACAGGCGCTTGGCAACTTCGAGGTTCTTTGCCAGAGGAATGGAAGAACCGTCAAACATATGGGATTGATAGAACGGTAAACGGCCGGCCTTCACTTCCTCGATTTCCAGGTCGATGAGCGCTTCGGTCCAGGAGGCCAGCTTGTCCTCGGTGCAGTGGTCGGTGTGGATAGCCACGTTGACCGGGTAATTCTGAGCAACTTCACGAACGTAAGCCGCCATAGCCAGCGAACCCGCCACGCGATCCTTGATCGTTGAGCCAGACCAGTATTCCGCACCGCCCACGGACACCTGAATGATGCCGTCAGATTCGGCTTCGGCGAAACCACGCAGGGCTGCGGTCAGCGTCTGGGAGGAAGTCACGTTGATAGCCGGGTAGGCGAACTTGTTCTCCTTGGCGCGCTTGAGCATTTCCTTATAAACTTCGGGGGTTGCAAGAGCCACAATTATCTCCTTTTATATAGCGTCGGTTTGTCTGATGACGTGTCCCATTCTTTCACTTTTGGGCGCAGTTTTCGCGTCTTTCGCGGATTTCCCAGCCCGGTTTTGCCAAGCCACGGCGGGGCGGCAAAAGTAATCTGCCCCGGCACAAGGGGTGTCGGCAGCGCGGCGGGCGGGGCGGGTTGGCTCTAAGGGAGGTTACGCCAGTCCCAAGTCCGCCAGACCCAGCGCCGCAAAGTAGGGATAACCGGCGGCTTCGATTTTTTCTTTCGCCCCGGTAGCACGGTCGACCACCACCGCCACAGCGACGATTTCGGCGCCCGCGGCTTTCAGGGCTTGGGCAGCTTGCAGGGGGGAACCGCCGGTGGTCGAGGTGTCCTCCAGGACGACGACACGTTTACCCGCCACCTCCGGGCCTTCAACCTGGCGTTTCATCCCGTGGTCTTTCGCTTCTTTACGCACCACGAAAGCGTCGAGGCTCAAGCCTCGGGCCGCCGCGGCGTGCAGCATCGCCGTGGCGACCGGGTCGGCGCCCATTGTCAACCCGCCCACGGCGTCGATTTCGGAAACAGGGAACCCATTTTCTTCCAGCAAATCCAGCATGACGTGACCAATCAGCGGGGCAGCCTCGTGGTGCAGGGTAGCGCGGCGCATATCGACATAAAAGTCAGATTCTTTGCCCGATGCCAGGGTGACTTTCCCGTGGACCACGGAAAGTTGTTTAACAAGTTCAGCGAGTTTTGTTAGCTGCGGATCATTCTTTTTCACGCTTTAAGCATAAAGTGTAAAGCGTGGATGAAAGCAATAAATCGGTGGATAGTCCCGCAGATTCGGTGGATTTAGCGCCTGGAACGGTGGGGGTGGGGCCTTGGCCGGCTGATCAACCCGTGCCGGTCGGTCCCCAATACGACCCGGAGTTACTGCGGGACGGCGATGCTCGCAATGTGCCTGACCGTTACCGCTATTGGAGACTGGAGGCCATCAGCGAAGATTTGGACCGGTTGTTACAGTCTGGACCGGGGGAACCCGCGCTGGAAATCGCGATTGAGAACGTCGGTCACGATTTCAATACCGGTTCCATCATCCGCACCGCGAACGGTCTGGGAGTGCGCAACGTGCATATCGTGGGCAGGCGGCGTTTCAATCGGCGCGGAGCGATGGTTACTGACCGCTACCTGCACCTGCACTACCACCCGGAGGTACGGGACCTGGTGGCATACGCCGCCCAGCAGGAACTCACGATAGTGGGGATGGATAATTTTCCCGACGCTGAGCCGCTAGAAACCGCTATGCTACCCCCGCGAACCCTGATGGTTTTCGGCGAAGAGTCGCAGGGGCTGACCCCCGACATGCAAAACGTATTGGAACGATTAGTACAGATTACGCAGTATGGTTCCACTCGCTCGCTGAATGTGGGCCACGCGGCCGCCATCAGCATCTGGGCTTGGCGGCGCACCTATCCACCGCGGCCCGCCAGCCTCGCAAGCTCGTAACCCGCCAGGACACAACCCGAAAAGCCCGCACGTCACTGCTGCGCCAAGAGAGCCAGCTCACGAATCTGAGCGTTAAGGTCGGGCCACAGCGCCTTGTGAACGGGACCAAACTTTTGCGCGCCCAGGAACGCCCCGGCTGTCCCGGCCGCGCGATCCACCCAGATGAACGACCCGGACTGGCCGAAGTGCCCGATGACCTCCGGGGGGAAAGATGCCGGCAGATAGTGGGGCGACTTCACGCCGTGCAATTCCACCCCGGTTGCCCAGAGGTTGTCCTTTTGTGGTCCGTATCCCGGCAGCAGTCCGCGCAGCCCGGGATGCTGCGGGGCACAGAATCCATCGAGGTCGCGCTCGGTAAAGCCGAGCACCCCCGCCTCGGGGCTTAGCAGTTCGCCCGCCAGGCGCGCCAAGTCGCTCACCGGGCCCACCGCGCCCCACGCCGGGGAGTGCGATAAAACTGTACCGTTCATTCCAAGGGGTTCCAAGACCGTTTCTCGCACCCATTCCGTCCACGGTTTGCCCACGACCTTTTCCGCTATCGCCCCAGCTAACTCGAAGTTGTAGTTCGAGTAGATTCGCTTAGTAAACGGCGCAATCGCGCGCGCATCAGGGCGAGCTATTCCGAACTTTACCCCCAGGTGAGGTTGGTCAGGTGAGGTCACCGGAGCGTCGAAAGGCAGACCGGAACAGTGTGAAAGCAAGTCCACCAGCTTGACTCCCCCAGCCGCCGGGGAGCCGACCGAGGCATGTAGAGACAGCGCGGGCGTGGCTAGAGATTGGCGCCAAAATCCAACCGCCACCAAGAACTTGGTGACCGACATCCAAGGAAAAGATTGGTTGAGATTTGCGGGCTCGGAAGCGGTCGTCCACGCGTAGACATTACCGTTGGACTGGCGCGACAAAACCGCTAGGGCATAGGAAAAGTTAAAGCCCTGGCGCGCGGGCAGATGCGCCGCCTCGAGGGAGCCGAATGCTAAACTCATCAGTTTTAAACCAATCGGTACAAATTATTGAATCCAGCCGGACTCCCGGTAGTGCAGCAACAGTTCCTCACGATACTCGGGCAGGAACATCGAGAGGAAATAATGCGCCAGTTCCTGGGCGGCGTTGAATTCCCGGTCATAAAGCCAGTGAATCAAGATTCCGTTATAAACAGCTGCCTGGATTTCAGCTAAATGCGTCGGATCCTCGGTGGCGGCGACTTTGCCATCCTGCTGCAGACGGGACCAAACCCGCTTTAACAGGGTGAGCAAACGTTCGGAGCGGCGCATATAGTGATCGTGTGCGGGGTGAGTCTCAGATGAGGCCTCCACCATCATCATGCATTCCACTTCGATAATCATGGGATTTTCGTTCAGTCGCGAGGTGACCTCTAACAGGGTTTCCAACACCGGCAGCGCGTCTAGCCTCTCTAGGTTGTCCAGGTCAAAACCCAGCTGTGTTTCGTAGCGCTGCACCACGCTCATTAACAGGACTTCTTTGGAGGGAAAGTGGTAGATGACCCCCGGATGCGAAATTCCCACGTGACGGGCGACGTCACGCAAAGACATACCGTGATAGCCGACTTCAGCGAGTAAATCAACAGCCGCGTCCAGGATTGCTTCCCGCCTCGCTAAGCCAGATTGATAGGGGCCGCGCTCCCGTCTTTCCGCAACCATAACCTCTCCCGCTGGAAACCAACACTTAAAAGAGCTATTCCCAGCAAAACACCAGGAAACACACACTCAATCGTAACTTACCACTCGGTAAACTTCCACATTTTGAGACGCCTTCTTTGGGAAAAAACACGTCAAGGCGGCACGAAAACACTTCCGTACCGCCTTGAACAGGTTATTTATTGAATTATTGAGGGTTTTTCACCCGCAATTCCAGCCGATACTGATCTGACATTGGTCCTGTCAATTCGCTCAGGTCCCCAGATTTTATTAGATCAGTAGGACTGAAGTCGGGCATATCCACGACCACCGTCGAACCGGGCGTGATGTCTCCCGCCAGCAGCTTTTCAGCCAGCTGATCGCCGATTTCACGCTGTATCAGGCGGCGCAGCGGGCGCGCTCCGTAAGTCGGGTCATAGCCGGTAACCGCCAGCCAAGAACGCGCGGCCTCGGTGACTTCGAGAGTCAGCTGCGTTTCCGCCAAGCGCGTGGTCAGCTGGTGAATCTGAATGTCGACAATCTGTTCCAAATCCTCGGTGGACAGAGCCTCAAACATGATGGTTTCGTCCAAACGGTTTAAGAACTCCGGCTTGAAGGCGGCACGCACCAAGTCCAAGACCTGACGGCGCGCCTCGGCTGGGTCAGCCGTGCGGTCAATCAGGAACTGGGACCCCAGATTCGAAGTCAGCACCAGGATGACGTTACGGAAATCGACCGTGCGGCCCTGGCCGTCAGTCAAACGGCCGTCGTCCAAGACCTGCAACAAAATGTCGTAGACATCCGGGTGCGCCTTTTCGACCTCATCGAGCAGCACCACCCCGTAGGGACGCCGCCGCACTGCTTCGGTCAGCTGGCCGCCTTCCTCGTAACCGACATAGCCCGGAGGGGCTCCAATCAGGCGTGCGACCGAGTGCTTCTCGCCGTATTCACTCATATCAATGCGGGTCAAAGCCTTTTCGTCGTCAAACAGGAAATCGGCCAGAGCCTTGGCCAGCTCGGTCTTGCCCACCCCGGTAGGACCGAGGAACAGGAAAGAGCCCGTGGGGCGATTCGGGTCGGACACTCCGGCGCGCGCCCGGCGCACCGCGTTCGCCACCGCCCTCACCGCGGCCTTTTGCCCGATGAGACGTTTCCCCAAGTATTCTTCCATGTGCAACAGCTTTTCGGATTCTCCCCGGAGCAGCTTGCCGACCGGAATCCCGGTCCAAGCCGAGACCACTTCCGCGATTTCAGCAGCATCGACTTTCTCGGCAATCATGGGACCGTCCTCAGCCTCGTTGGAGCCTACAGAACCAGATTTTGTACTGTTCGTTCCAGAATCTGCGGAATCTGCAGACGATTGCCCCGCCGAGCCCTCGCTCGTAGAGTCGCCTTCCGCGGCCGCAATCTGGGCTTGAATCGCTGGAATTTCGCCATTTTGCAGACGTCCCGCGTCCTCCCAACGGCCCTCGCGCATGGCTTGTTCCAAAGCTGTATTCAGTTCGTCCAACTTCACGCGCAGTTCGCCGACCCGGTTATGACCGGCCTTTTCGGCTTCCCACCTCCGGTTCAGACGGTTCAGATGAGCCTGCTTTTCGTCCAGGCTGGCCTGCAACTGAGCCACCCGCCCCTCGGTCGCCGGGTCTGTCCGATCCGGGTCGGAGGCGTTCAGATAGGACAGCTCCATATTGACCCGCTCGACTTCGCGGCGCAGAGAATCGATTTCCTCCGGAGAGGAATCCAGCTCCATCCGCAACCTCGATGCCGCCTCGTCAATCAAGTCGATAGCCTTATCGGGCAGCTGACGCCCAGAAATATAGCGATTGGAGAGCTGCGCGGCCGCCACCAAAGCCCCGTCCGAAATAGTCACCTTGTGATGGGCCTCATACTTCGGGGCAATGCCGCGCAAAATCGCGACGGTGTCCTCCACGCTGGGCTCACCCACGAACACGGTTTGGAACCGGCGTTCCAAAGCCGGATCCTTTTCGATATGTTCGCGGTATTCGTCCAAAGTTGTGGCCCCCACCAGGCGCAACTCGCCGCGCGCCAACATGGGTTTGAGCATATTCGAGGCGTCCATCGACCCTCCGCTGGCTCCCGCCCCGACCACGGTGTGAAGCTCGTCGATGAAGGTCACCACTTCACCCTCGGCGTTCTTGATTTCTTCCAGCACCGCCTTAAGGCGTTCCTCAAACTGGCCGCGGTATTGCGCACCCGCCACCATCGCCGCCAAATCGAGGGCGATGAGGTGCTTGTGCTTCAAGGAATCCGGCACGTCTCCCGCCACGATACGCTGCGCTAGGCCTTCCACCACAGCGGTTTTGCCCACGCCGGGTTCCCCGATGAGCACCGGGTTGTTCTTAGTGCGCCGGCTCAGTACCTGGATAACGCGCCGAATTTCGGCGTCACGCCCAATGACCGGGTCAAGTTTGCCGTCCATCGCCCGCTGAGTCAGGTCGTCGCCGTATTTTTCCAGCGCTTTAAACGTGGCTTCAGGATTCGGGGAGGTCACTTTGGTGTCTCCACGAACCTTTTGAATGGCTTGGCGCAGTTTTTTGTCGCTCGCTCCCGCGTCGCGCAGAATCTTGCCGGCTTTGCCCTCATTGTCAGCCAACCCCAGCAGCAAATGTTCGGTAGAAACGTATTCGTCGCCCCGTTCCTCAGCTTTCGCACCAGCCGCACTGATGACCTTTAACATGGCCTGGGAGGGCTGGGGCTCCGCCACGGATTCGCCGGACGCTCCCGGCAAAGACGCAAGTTCACAGCGTACTTCCCGGCCGATAGCATCGGCATCAGCCACACTGCTGAGCACCTCGAAAGCAATCCCCTCGCGGTCCTCCAGTAACGCAGACAACAGGTGTATCGGTTCCAGCATGGCATTGCCGGCCGCCCCCGCGGTACGCAGCGCCGTTGCCAGAGCCTCCTGAGACTTGGTCGTAAATTTTTGGTCCATAATTATCATTCCCTTTCGCCTTTTCGGCACTTAAATAAACAGTAATTGCGGGCGGCGCATTCCGCGATAGATAAGTAAAATCTGGGTTTTCACTCTCTGCGTAATTTGGTAAATTCCCCGCCGCTCTCCGGTGATGTCTGATAGAAAGGAATTACCAATTTCAATTTTTGAGTACGAAGGAGTTTTCATGGGTTTGGAAGATTTGGCTGGTAAAGCTAAGGATTTGGGAGACAAGGCCAAGGGTATTGCTGAGGATTTGGGCGATAAGGCCAAGGACGCCGCCAAGGATTTGGGCGATAAGGCCAAAGACGCGGTGGACTCCGCCAAGGACGCGGTGACTTCCGAGGACAAGACCGACAAGGTTTTGGACGACGTTGCCGGCGCTGCCAATAAGGTGACCGGCGGCAAGTTCAAGGACAAGATTGACGCTGCCCGCGATGCCGCTGACGACAAGCTGGGCGGTAAGTAAGACATCGAATGATGGCTTCGTAATCCCTGATTAAGCGGATTTTTCCGGGGGACGCTGGGAATACCAGCGTCCCCGCGGTATTTAACCGAAAGTGTGGGCCCACCAAGCAAAGCCATTCACTCCCACACCCCTATTGACCCCACACCACCAGGGCACCCGACTGGGAGGACATTTCCAAAGGGAAACCCAGCGATTGGGTTTTTTCGGGACGCTGCCCGCGGTTCAGTTTGGTGACTTCACCGCTGGAGGAGGCGGCAAAGACCCGGTTTTGCCGGTTCGCCGCCAGAGTGAGCGCCGCGTTTTCCGCTTCGAGTTCGTCCACGCGGCGCTGCAGAGCCATGATGCGCCGAATCCCCTCCAGGTTCACGCCCTCCCCTTGAGACAGGCTTTGCACCTGGTGCAGCCGCGCCAAGTCCCGCAGCGAATAGCGCCGTCCGCCCCCGCCGGTGCGCCCCGGCACCACCAGACCCATGCGGTCGTATTGACGCAGGGTCTGGGGGTGGATGCTCATCAGTTCGGCGGCCTGAGATACCCGAAATCGGGGTTTGGCCCAAACTTGCTGAGCCTCGACCTCGCTGAGCCCCGAGGCGCCCTGAGCCCCGCCGAATTCTTTGGCCAGGATCGTTTCGACCAGTCGCCGATTGTTGGAGTACAGCAGCGACAGAGCCGCGTTCATCTCATCGATTAGGCTCATGACACCTCCTAGAGCGCGACCTTCCGATCCAACTCGGCACGCGGATTAGCGCTGCGGGTCGCCGCCGCGAAATCATCAACGGCTTTCTTGGCAGCCCGAGAGAGCTTCTGGGGGACGGCTACCTGCACCGTCAGGCGCAGACTCCCCCGGCCTTTCTTCGTGTGCAGGCCATATCCGGGAATACGGATTTCCTCACCAGATTGTGTACCGCTCGGTACATTAACTTTGACGGTCGTGCCGTCCGGCAGCGGCACTTCAATGAGTGCCCCGTTGACGGCCTCCGCAAAGGTAATCGGCAGGGTAAACAGCAAATCCGTCCCGTCCAACTGCAGGAAAGGATGCGGGGAAACGCTACAGGTCACCACCAGGTTCCCCGGTTTACCACCGTTGACGCCCGGCTTGCCCTTGCCTTTCAGCCGAATCTTTTGTCCATCCCGGACCCCCGGAGGAATCCGCACGCTAATGACATCACCGTGCAGCTTGAGCCGGATGGTGGCGCCGTTATATGCCTGTTTAAAGGTCAGCTTCGTGGAAGCCGTAAGGTCAGCACCGTCTTGGGCGCGGAACGCGAACTTACGCGCCCCCGCATTGGGCGACCCGGCACCATAACCGGGCTCAGCCGTGGGCCGGGCTCCTCCCGGATAACCGGAAAAGCCCTGACCAAACCCGGTGTAGGACGCACCCGGACCCGTTCCGTCAGCACTATCCGCATAGCGGGTAAAGGTGTTGAGGATATCGCTCAAATCCGGTCCGGTTGCGCCACCATAAGTGGTACCGCCCCCGCCGTATCCGCCGGAAAACATCGCTGAAAACACGTCCTCAAAATCAGAGGCAGAACCGTGGCGGGAACCCCCGGCCCGAAACCGGGGACCGCCAGAGGCCATAGCCCGCAAGGCATCGTACTTCTGACGCTGTTCGGAATCGGAGAGAACCGAGTAAGCCTCACCGATTTCTTTAAACTTTTCCTCCGCAGCTTTATCGCCGGGATTCTGGTCTGGGTGATATTGACGCGCGAGCTTGCGATAGGCCTTTTTCAGGTCTTTATCCGTCACGCCCTTCGATACTCCCAGGACCGCGTAATAATCCTTATCAATCCAATCATTGGTGCCCATCGCTTACCCCCTTTCCATTTTCTTGGTTCACGATTCACGCCTCAGAAGGTTGGTCAGTAGAGGGATTTTTCTCTACTCCCACCACCACCATGGCAGCGCGCAGGACCCGTTCTCCCATCAGGTAGCCCGGCTGCGCCACCGCGTCGATGATGTGTTCCCCGTCGTCGTCTGAGCCCGGAGCCATTTGAATGGCCTGGTGCAGATGCGGGTTGAAAGTGTCCCCGACCTTTCCGTAGCGCTTGACTTTAAACCGGGTCTGTAAAGTGGATTCCAATTTCGTCGCCACCGCGCCGAACGGACCTTCCAGATCTCCGTGCTGGCGAGCCAAATCGATGTCGTCCAACACGCCCATCAGGGCATCGACCACCGAAGCAACCCCTGCTTCCTGCTGCTGGGGGATTTCCGCCTTGGTACGTTTGGCGTAGTTGCTGTACTCCTGTTGGAGGTTATACAGATCCGCCCGCGCCCGCGCCAAGTCGTCCTTGGCCTGATCCAGTTCCTGGTTCAGAGCCGCGATACGGTCCTCTTGTGCCTGCGCCAACTCGGTGGTCAGTTCATCCGCTTCGCCCGAGGCGGGTTTGTCGCCCGCCTGAGCCGCCCCCCCGGCCTCGTGACCAGCAGAGTCACCGGGGGAAGCGTGGCCTGGTGCGGAATGACCCGCCGCGGATTTCGCTTTCTTGCCTTTCTTGGAGCCCGACTTGGCTTTGGCCTCAGTCTCAGCGGAATTCTGTGCCTCGCTGGCCTTTTCGGCCTCATGAGCAGCGGCTTTATCGAAATCTTTTTGAGCTTCGGCGTACGCCTTGCGGGCTTCTTGGCTGTGTTTGTCCTCGCTCACTTGTTACCACCCTCATCGCCTTCATCAATGACTTCGGCGTCAATCACGTCGTCGTCATCGCTGGAGGCGGTGTTGGTGTCAGCCGTGGCTCCATCCGCTGGCGCCGATTCGCTTTCCTGCGCGTGGGCGTAGAGAGCCTGACCGATGGCCTGGGCCTTTTCCTCCAGTTCGCTCATCGCCGACTTGATAGCCTCGATGTCCTCACCTTCGTTAGCCTTCTTAAGGTGTTCCAAAGATTCCTTCACCGGAGCCACCACGTCCTCAGGCAGCTTTTCAGCGTTATCCTTCAGCAGTTTCTCAATGCGGTAAACGGCCTGTTCAGCGCCGTTGCGCACCTCGGCCTCGTCACGGCGCTGCTTATCTTCGGCAGCGTGAGCTTCGGCTTCCTTAATCATGCGGTCGATTTCGTCCTTCGGAAGGGACGATCCGCCGGTAATGGTCATGGACTGCTCCTGACCGGTGCCGCGGTCCTTTGCCGAGACGTGCACGATACCGTTAGCGTCAATGTCGAAGGTGACCTCGATTTGCGGCAGTCCGCGCGGCGCGGGAGCAATCCCGGTCAGTTCAAAAGTACCCAGCGGCTTGTTGTCGCGGGCGAACTGACGTTCCCCTTGGTAGACCTGAATCAGCACGGAAGGCTGATTGTCCTCAGCGGTCGAAAAGACCTCGGAGTGCTTGGTCGGAATAGCCGTGTTACGCTCAATCAGCGGGGTCATAATGCCGCCCTTGGTTTCGATACCCAAGCTCAAGGGGGTCACGTCGATGAGCAGAACGTCCTTGCGGTCGCCTTCAATCACGCCCGCCTGGAGTGCAGCTCCCACCGCCACGACCTCGTCGGGGTTCACGCCCTTATTCGGCTCACGACCCCCGGTCAGCTCCTTGACCAACTCGGTTACGGCAGGCATCCGGGTGGAACCGCCAACCATCACCACGTGGTCGATTTCGCTGAGCTTAATGCCTGCGTCTTTGATGACCGCGTTAAACGGAGTCTTGCAGCGATTGAGCAGGTCCTCGGTCATTTCCTCAAACTTGGCTCGCGTGAGTTTTTCGTCGAGGTGAATCGGGCCGTTTTCGCTCATAGACAGGTACTGCAGGTTGATGTTCGTACTCATCGCGCTGGACAGTTCTTTCTTGGCCTGCTCAGCGGCGTCACGCAGACGCTGCAACGCGATTTTATCCTTGGACAAATCCACGCCGTCCTTAGTCTTAACTTGGTCAACCAGCCAATCTACGACACGCTGATCCCAGTCGTCACCGCCCAGTTTGTTATCACCGTTGGTGGCGCGCACCTGAATGGTGGAAAACCCGTCATCGTCCTTGCCGACTTCCAGCAGGGACACGTCGAACGTACCGCCGCCCAGGTCGAATACCAGGATTAGCTCGTCCTCCCGGCCCTTTTCCAGGCCGTAGGCCAGCGCCGCGGCGGTCGGCTCGTTGATGATACGCAGCACCTTTAAGCCCGCAATCTGGCCAGCTTCCTGGGTCGCGGTGCGCTGAGAGTCATTGAAGTATGCCGGAACGGTGATGACCGCGGAATCCACGCTTTCACCCAGGTAGGCTTCGGCGTCCTGCTTGAGTTTGCCCAGGATACGAGCCGAGATTTCCTGCGGAGTGTATTCCTTGTCGTCGATAGAGACTTTCCAGTCCGTTCCCATGTGACGCTTCACCGAAGATATAGTGCGGTCTACGTTCGTGACCGCCTGACGCTTGGCGACCTCTCCCACCAGGACTTCGCCCGTCTTTGAGAACGCCACCACGGAAGGCGTGGTGCGCATCCCTTCTGCGTTGGCGATAATCGTGGGTTCACCACCTTCCAAAACGGCCAGAGCCGAGTTTGTGGTTCCTAAGTCGATGCCTACTGCTTTTGCCATTGTGTTTCTCCCCTTTTTCGTTGTGTGTGTTCGTATTCTTTACATTTCAAACCCGAGAATAGGAATCTTGAGTTCTAACGACTCAAGTTTAGCTCAGGTGATTTTCGTTGTCTACCCGAAACTGTAAAACTTGAGTCTATCTAACTCAACTTCTAAAAGGGTGGTTTTATTCCCGGAAAACGCAGGCCGAAACGAAAAACGATGAAACGCCCTTGTGAACTCAAATCCAGAAAGGGCAAAGCGCCCGGAAAAACTCCGGACGCCTTGCCCCAAAGGAGAACATCATGAAGAAAAAAGAATGTTGTCCAAACCCCGCAAACTAGGCGGCAAAGCCCTGGTTAGCCACCGTGCGGGAACTGAGAATCCCCACGATTCCCGAAGCGGGAACGTTGAAGGAGGGACGACCCACCAGCTTGTTTACCGCGTCAGCCAGCGTGCCAGACTTGAAAGCCCGCGCGTCGCCATCCGCCCGATTCACGTTGCTGGGAGCGACAACCTTGGGAAAAACAGGAACGTTATCGTAGGCGCTGCGGCCAGCCGTGGAGGCCACAGCCACCGCAAACATCTGAGGTGTCTGCAGCTTGTCTGTACCGCTAAGTTGCTCGCTCATTTTCATCCCATCCTTGGATCGTCATAGTCTCTGACTCCAAGACACCGTTGCCGATGACCTTGGTGACAACCGTAACTATCGGCCGGTTTCGGGCTTCATTAGGTTCTTTACGGATTTTTCTGGCCAAAGTTGTTTTGAGCAGGCAATCGATGTTCAAAAGGGGGGCTTTGTCAGGACAAATGATTGTTTTGGGGTGATTCCCCGCCTGGGCCGCGCGATGTCAAAAATCCTTCGAAAACCGCCACAATCCCGCCAGAAAGCCAACTGGAGGGCATGAAACAGGTAAACTTTGAGGGTGGCTGAAAAGGAAAAGTCCTCGGGAACATTGGTAATCGGCTTGGGCCGTTTCGGGTCCGCGGTGGCGATGACGCTGAATTCACTGGATCGCGAAATTCTGGCGGTCGAAAGCGACCCGGCGCAAGTCGAGCGGTTTTCCCCGCTCTTTCCCGTAGTGGAAGCGGACGCGACCCGCCTGGACGCGATGGAACAGCTGGGTGCCAAAGATTTTTCGTCCACCGTGGTGGGGGTCGGCGCCTTGGAAGCGTCGGTGCTGATTACCGCCAACTTAGTCGATTTGGGGATGGAGCAAATCTGGGCCAAAGCCATCAGCCGCGAACAGGGCAAAATCCTGCGTCGTATCGGCGCCCACCATGTCATTTACCCCGAATTTGATGCTGGACGGCGTACCGCGCACCTGGTTGACGGCAGGATGCTGGACTACGTAGAGATGGACCGGGAAGGGTTCTCGATTGTTAAGATGCGCCCGCCGGCAGAAATCCAAGGATTTACCCTGCTGGAATCCGATGTGCGCCGCCGCTACGGGGTCAATATCCTGGGTGTCATCTCGCCTGGACAGCACTTTGAATACGCCGGGCCGGACACGGTAGTAGCAGCCAACGACCTGATTATCGTGTCGGGCGACGGAAAACTGCTCGAAGATTTCGCGAACCGCCCCTAGGAGAACTCTAGAGGTTCAGCCAATAGGTTGAACCGGGCACCACCCGATACATGACCGCGGTGAGGCGTGCCCCAGCACACGATTGCGCCAGCTCACCTAACTCACTCGCCTCGATGTCCACGCCCACGTCGGCGCAGTCCAAAACCGCCGTGAACCCGAAAAACACCACGTCGTAGTCTTGGCGAACCCGCTCCCAATCGACCCCCAGAAACACCGCGTCTTTGCCGCTCAAACGTTGGAACTCCTGGCGCACTTCCAGGTTGGTGAACTCCAGCGGATAGCGCCTGACCAGCTCACGCCAGTTTTCCAGGGAGTTCACTTGGTAGACCCGGTTAAAGCTGAGGGGCGGAATCTGATCAAAGTGGAACGGAATCTCCCGCGCCTGTTCTGGACTGGCCGCCCACACCGGGTCAAACAGGTCGCGCGTACAGGCGAACTGGAGCAGCGGCGCTTGTGGGAAGTGCAAGCCAGAAGTCGGATCGGGGATGGGAGGAACCGGACCGATGAAACTCGTCACAAAGGGGAAAGTGTGAGGATTCGTGCCCCCGTGAGGTGCCCCGTAGCGCGGTAGCTGCCCGGGAGGGCGCTGCACAGCGCTGGGGTCGGAGGGCTGGTGCAGCGTCACGGCGTCCAAAGAATCAAACCGCAGATGATGCGCCCGCGGATGAAAACGCTGCTTGAGGTACTTTAACAGGGGAAACTCCAGCCACTGCTGGGCTAGGGCATCCGCGATATTTCGTCCGCTCGGCCCGATGACCCGGTCCGCGATTCGCGGCTGCATATCTTCGCAAAAGGTGTAGTCACACACAGCCGAGGAGAGCCGCTCCACCAGCAGGGGAAGCTGTTGCTCTGAAAGACCCTGAGCATTTTCCTGGCTGAGCTCATCGAACCGGGTTTTAAACGCTTGAATCGCTGTGTCGGCACCGGGAATGTCGCGCACATCAGTGCCGTTTTGCAGCGCTTTGAGGGCGTGCTTTTCCTTGCGCGCCCGCGCCCGCATATAGGAGTCAAGCAGTTTGCGGTGCAAAGGGTCGTCGGCCATTCCCAAGCAAAACGCTTCCAGAGTCGAACCCGCGAAAATTTCCCGATACAGATTGGGAAAAGCCACCAGCGCCACCCAGTATCGGCGCCACGCCCCCGGCTTCGCCTCCAGGTTAGGGAACGCCCAATTCGTTACCGCCATCGTTGAACTCCCGCTCTGACCTATCCGATACTGGGGGCTTCTTCGGGAAATCGTATCACCCGGCGGCGGTTACGCATGGCGAGGGCGGCTCCGAAAGTCATGGAACCCACCCGGCCGGTGAACATCAGCAGAGAGAGCAAAATTTTCCCTGAATCAGGTAAGGAACCGGTGATGCCGGTGGACAGACCGACAGTACCGAACGCACTGTTGACTTCGAACAGGGCTTTCGACAACGGCAAGTCCGTCAGCAGCATCAGAACGGCCGTAGACAAGCCTATGACCAGGGAACTCATGGCGACCACCGCCACTGCCAGACGCACCGTGGACGGACCGATACGCCTCCCGAACGCCTCGATGTCACGATTGCCGCGCACCTCCGCCAAAATCGCCAGAACCATCACCGCGAAAGTCGTGACCTTGATGCCCCCGGCGGTGGAAGCCGAGCCACCACCGATGAACATCATGATGGAAGAAACGAACCAGGTCGCCTCGTGCATAGAACCTACATCAACCGTGGAAATCCCTAGTGACCTCGCGTTGAACGCGCCCAGTAAAGCCGCCAGGAATTTACCCGGCAGGTCCAGGGCTCCCATAGTTCGCGGATTGTTCCACTCGATAGCCGCGGTGATTCCGCCGCCAACCACGGACAGTGCCAGGTAGGTGGTGATGGTCAGTTTCGAGTGCAAACTCAAGTGTTTTGGCCGCCGCCAGTTGCGGGCTAGGTCCAAGGAAACCGGGAAACCGATGGCACCGATGAAAACCCCCAGACACATCGGGCCGATGATGCCGAAGTCGGAGACGAACTGTTCCACCCCGCCCGGCACTATGACGAAGCCGGCGTTGTTGAACACGCTGACCGCCATGAATACCGCATACCAGGCCGACATGCCGACACCGTAGTCTTGCCGGATGAACTCGGGAAAAAGCATCAGGGCAATGACCGATTCAACCGAAACCGACACCAAGAGAGCCATTTTCCCCAGCGAACCGACTTCCCCGAGAGAGGATTTCTTTTCCCCCGCAGCCAGGATGCGGGCGGTCAGGCCGATGTGGCGCGAAACGGCCAGGGACAGCATAGAGGCTAAGGTCATGACCCCGAGTCCCCCGATTTCTACGCCGAGCATGATGACCACCAGCCCAAACGGCGACCAGTAAGTGTCGGAAGGTACCACGGTCAAACCAGTCACACATACTGCTGAAGTACTGGTAAACAGCGCGTCGACGAAGCGGGCGTGACTCGGATCGCGGGTAGAAATCGGCAGGCACAGGATTGCGGTGTGGATGGCGATGATGGAGAGGAACACTGCCAGAGTCAGGCGAGCGGGGGCGCGGCGGGCGAGATCATCAAACCACTTCCCGCTTTTCTCGCGCAGGTTCGCAAAAAACTTCAAGTTCGCCCGTTCCTTTTTCCCGACAGAGATTTTCCGGCTGGTTTTCTGGCGGAGCTTTCGCTGCCCCGGTGGAGACCTGACGGAATCCACGTGAGGAAAACTCGGTTACAACGTTACCCTCTGGCAGGGTAAAACCGGAATAGTAGCCCCTCAAAAATGAGTAATTTCGAGGAAATTCCTGGGTTTAGAGAAATTTGTGGGCTGAGAACTAACACTTTTAGGTCAATTGCCGCTATATTTTTGTATGTAACGCGTGTTAAGTGTGGGACTAAAGTGGCTCCAGTAACGCGTCTAGGTAATTTTAGGATGACGGGAATGACTCAGAACCAGGCACCACGGTTCCTCACCGTAGCGGAAGTTGCGGATTTGTTGAGGGTCTCAAAGATGACTGTTTATCGCATGGTTCATGCTGGCGACCTTCCCGCCGTTCGTGTCAAGCGTTCGTTTCGGGTGCCGTTGAAGGCGGTCGAAGAGCTTTCCGCGTCAAACCTGGAAAACTGGATGGTTGGCAACGAGGACGAAGCTGTCGCGCAATAGTTTGTGACGTCGCCGCGAGTCTAGGCTCTTTCGTTTTGGCTAGGGTGTCTGAAAAGGGTAAACTTGTGGGGTTATTTGCTGCGCGACAGGCGGCAGCAGTTATTTTAGGAGGTCGGCGTGGGTTCCGTTATTAAGAAGCGTCGCAAGCGGATGGCGAAAAAGAAGCACCGCAAGTTGCTTCGTAAGACGCGTCATCAGCGTCGTAACAAGAAGTAGACGTCGGCGGGCTCGGATTTTACTCCGGGCCCGCGCACGTTTTTCTGGGCGTCTCATCAACACTTCAGTAAGATTGATACGTGGCGAAAATCGCAGCTTTCTTTGATGTCGACGGCACCTTGATTCGCGGCGCCTCGACCTGGTACCTGGCCCGGGACTTGTACTCCCGCGGCTACTTCGGGCTGGATTTTTTTGTGTTTGCGGCTCGCCAGGCCCTGCTTTACGTCATTTTCGGAGAAAACATCCACCGTGTAGAGCAGGTGAAAAAACGGTCCCTGCAAATTATCGAAGGCAAACTGGAATCGGATTTGGCCCTGGTCGGCGAGGAACTTTATGACCGTTTCCTGCAGGAACGTCTGTTTCCGGGAGCCTTGGACATTATTCAAAAGCACCTTGACGCTGGGCACGATGTCTGGTTGGTTTCCGCCACCCCCCGAGAAATCGCCCAATCTATGGCACATCGCCTGGGCCTGACCGGGGCTTTGGGCACGGTAGTGGAAGTCGATGAGTGGGGACGCTACACCGGAAAGATGCCGCAGTCTCTGATGCACGGCACCATGAAAGCCAAAGCGGTGCTGGAACTGTCTTGGGAACACGACTACGACCTGAAACAGTGCTACGCCTATTCCGACTCCATGTCCGACGAAAAGCTCTTTAACCTGGTCGGACACCCCCGCGTGGTCAATCCTGAACCGAAGTTACGCCGGATTGCCAAACGTCGGCACTGGCCGGTTTATGACTTTGCGCACCGCCGCCTGGATATTGCCATCAAGGTGCGCAGCCGCTACCTCCCCGCCATCACGATTGGTATCCTGTGGACCCTGCGCGTCCTCTGGAGATACGGGATTCGCCGGATTTTGCGCGCCTTGGGGCGGGTATTGCATTTCCTGTTTCCCTGGCGCCGCTAACGGCCTAAAATCTGATAACCGCTGACCGTCAACCCCGAAAAGTGAGGAACCATGGCTCTGACCACCGTCCACCTGATGCGCCACGGCGAAGTCGATAATCCCGAAGGGGTGCTGTACGAACGGCTTGACGGCTTTGGACTGACCGAGCGGGGCCGGGAAATGACGGCGCTGACGGCTCGCTGGCTGGCGGAGGAAAACCGCGATATTGCCATGATTATGTCCTCCCCGCTGCAACGCGCGCAGGAAAGCGCCGCCCCCGCGGCCGAAATTTTCCAGCTGCCCGTTTTCACCGATTCGCGTCTGACCGAGGCGGGCAACAAGCTGCGCGGGCAAAAGATTCACCGTTCCTCGCTGACCTTGGCCCACCCGCGATACTGGCCGCTGTATGTGGCACCCTGGCTACCGTCCTGGGGGGAACACTACCGAGATATCGCCCAGCGAATGTTTCGCGCGGTCGCCCACGCGAGAGCCCTGACTCCCCCGGGCCGGGAATCGCTGGTCGTTTCTCACCAGCTGCCGATTTGGACCCTGCGGCGTTTCGTGGAGGGAAAGTCCTTAGTGCACGATCCGCGGAAACGCGAGTGCGCCCTGGCCTCCGTGACCTCGTTTTATTTCGACAACGCCACCTTGATTGGCTTGCATTACGCCTCACCAGCGGAATCACTGGTGGCTCAGTCCCGTGACGTGACGCCGGGCAGTTCCAGTGCCGCGGTCAATACCGGTCACTGATTCGCAAAATTGCGCGATTTCTGAAGCGCGGGTCGACGGGACGCACCTCTCACACGTGCTTAAACTGGCTGTGATACAGCTGGTAGTAAGCGCCGCGTTGGGCCAGCAATTGTTCATGGTTGCCAGATTCCACTAGGCGGCCCTCGTCAATGACCAGGATAATGTCCGCGCCGCGAATCGTGGAGAGCCGATGCGCGATGGTGAAGGTCGTTTTCCCGTGGCCCAGCCGCGACATCGCCTTGGCCAGCTGCAGTTCAGTGCGGGTATCAACCGCGGAAGTTGCCTCGTCCAGAATGAGGATAGATCGGTCGGCGTAAAAGGCTCGCGCTATGGTGAGGAGCTGTTTTTCCCCGGCTGACAGCGCCGTGGAATCGTTGTCAATCAACGTGTCGTATCCGGCCGGCAGGGCTTTCACCAGGGAGTCCAGTCCGGATTGAGTCGCTGCCAGTTGCACCGCGGTCGGGTCCGGTGCGGGCTGGCCAAAGGCAATGTTGGCGCGAATCGTGTCGTCAATGAGCCACGGGTCTTGCGCCACCATGCCGATTTCGGCCCGCAGCCGCTCAATCGGAATTCGGCGGATGTCGAGGCCGCCCAGGGTGATGGTGCCGCTATCAGGGTCAACGTAGCGTTCCAACAGGTTCACTAGGGTGGTTTTGCCCGCTCCGGTGGGACCCACGATAGCGATGGATTGACCCTTTTCTACGGTCAGGTTCAGGTCTCGGATGACGGGTTTGCTGGCCACGTACGAGAACGTCACGTTGTCGAACACGATGCGACCGTCCTGTAGCGCCGCGCCGCAGTCGGCCGTTCCCTCGTAACGTTCAGAAGTGGGGTCGGGTCCGCAGATGAGCGGGGCCACCCGATCGGTTTCGATTTCGGAATCGGTTTCGTCAATGAATCCGAACAGGCGCTCGGCGCTGGCCAGCGCGCTTTGCATCAGGTTCAAAATCTGCATGACCGCAGCCAGCGGCATAGAAAAGTTGCGCGAGTATTGAATAAATGCCTGGACTCCCCCGATGGTCATCATGCCGGACAGCACGAACCAAGCACCGATTACCGCAACCAAAACAAAGGACAGGTTAGACACCAAAATCAGCATTGGCTGCATCAGCATGGAGATGAACTGGGCTTTGAAACTGGCTTGGGTGAACGTCTCATTTTCCCCCGCGAAACGTTGGGAATAGGTTGGTGCCAAACCGTGCAAGGTGAGGATTTGTTGCCCGGAGAAGGATTCCTCGACCAGGGTCGAGACCACCCCGGTTTGGTCCCATTGTTGCTTAAAGTAGGGCTGGGACTTTTTCATGATGAACCCGGCCCCCGCCCCGACGATAGGCAAAATCAGCAGGGTCAACAACGCCAGCCACGGGGAAATCACGAACATCATCACCGTGACCGCCACAATGGAAATGAGCGAGTCCAAGGCTCGCCCCAGAACCTGCTGCAGGGTCTGGGTGATGTTATCGACATCGTTAGTGGTGCGAGACACCAGGTCGCCCCGGTCGTGAGACTCCAGGTAAGACACGGACAGCCGGTTGACCTTATCGTTGGCGGCATTTCGTAGCCGATAGCCCAAACGCTGCACCACCAGCCGGTTGATACGTTGCCCCAGGTAGCCCAAGATTGCGGCGACGATACTGAGGCCCAATGCCACCACGAGGTTTTGTACCAGACGGTCCACTTTTCCGGCCAGAATGTTATCCGTGGCGAAACCGAGAATTGCGGGAACCAGGCTCATCGAGATGGTTCCAGCCAGAATCATGAAAAATTCCAGCCCGATTAATCCCAGGAAAGGCTTAAGCTCAACGAATAGCCGGCGCCAAGCCGCGCGGGCGTTGCGGGGCTTATCGTGCGGGTTGGGTGCCCCGTGCGGGCCCCGCCGAACAGAGCGTCTCTGATTTGGAGGCATTATGGCACCTCCTCCAAGGACAGCTGGGACTCCACGATTTCTTGGTAAGCTCCGCAGTCAGCCAACAGCTGCTCATGGGTTCCCAGACCCACCATCCGGCCCTCATCCAACACGATGATTTGATCTGCGTGACGCACCGAAGCGATACGCTGCGCCACAAAAATCAGGCTGACCGGCCCCTCCAAACTTTTGAGCTCGCCACGCAGCTTCGCCTCGGTAGCAAAATCCAGAGCCGAAAACGGATCATCGAGAAACACCAGCGCAGAGCCCCGAAACAGGGCTCGTGCCACCGAAAGCCGCTGACGCTGCCCGCCGGAAAAATTCTTGCCCCCCGCACTAACCTCAGCGTCCAGGCCGCCGTCCAAGGCAGACACAAAGTCCCCGGCTTGTGCCCGACGCAACGCCACCCAGACCTTCTCACGTACCTCACCCGTGATTTGCGCCGTCTCCATCCCGGAAACGGTGGAGGCAATAGTGCCCGAGAACAGGTAGCTGTTTTGGGGAACGTAAGCGATGTGGCGGTGCCACTGGTGCAGGTCGAGGTCTCGCAAGTCCACACCGTTGACCGTAATCTGTCCGGCGGTGGGGTCCAAGGACCGCATCATCAGGCGCAAAAGGGAGGTTTTGCCGCTGCCGGTGGAGCCGATGATGGCGGTGCTCTGGCCCGGCTCGATACGGAAGTTCAGGTCCTGCAGCAAAGACCGGCTGGCACCCGCAAAACCCACCGAAACTCCCTCGAAAGCCAAGGTAAACGGCTCTGCGGGGAAAGCCACAGGAGTGTGGGGTGTGCTGATTTCGGGAGGGGTCGAGATGACTTCAGACAAACGTTTGGCACACACCTCGGCACGAGGCACCATCACGAACATGAACGAAGCCATCATGACCGCTCCGAGCAGCTGCATCAGGTAGGTCAGGAAAGCGACAATATCCCCGATTTCCATCTGGCCCGAAGAGTAGCGGCCCGCCCCGAACCAGATAACCCCTATCGAGGAGAGCATCACGATGAGCTGCACCGCGGGAATCATCAGTGCGAACAGGTTACCCAGGCGCAAAGCGACATCACGCAAATCCCGATTAGCGGTATCGAAACGTTCGTTCATGAACGTTTTGCGGCCAAAAGCCCGCACGATACGCACCCCGGAAAGCGCCTCGCGGATACGCGCCGCCACCGCGTCGATACGTTCCTGCTGAACTTTGAACAAAGGCGACATGAAGTGCATCAAGATACCCACCACCAGCAGCAGCACCGGCACCGCCACCAGGAACAGCAAGGACAGCGGGGCGTCTAGAGACACCGCCATGATGACCGCGCCCACGCCCATTATGGGGGCTTGAATCATGATGATGAAAGTCATCAGAATCACGCCTTGCACCTGGTTGATGTCGTTGGTGGCACGGGTAATCAGCGAGGCGGAACCGAAGCGGTGCATTTGGGACGAGCTGAAAGTCAATACCTGGTCATAGACCTTTTGGCGCACATCGCGACCAATCCACATGGCAATTCGACCGCTGAAATACGCCGAGACGACCATCCCGAGGGTCTGAATGACGGTCGCGACCAGCATGATGCCACCGAGTTTCCAGATCAGGGCGAGGTTTTCGCTCACGATGCCGTCGTTGATGATGTCCGCGTTCAAAGTCGGCAACCACAGGCTGGCTAAACATTGCACGACCTGGGCAATAATCACTATTACCAGGAAGGTCCAACGCCGCGGCATATGCTCTCGCCACAGCTTAAACAGCATCAGGACCTCCGAGATTAGTTAAATAATTTAAAAACCAGTAGTCAGTTTGGCACAAATTCCTAGGGGACGCATAACTTCGCTTTTTCGCTGAAACTGGCATACATTTCCCGAGGCTTGGGGCAAGAGCACCCCCGGACGGTTAGAATGAAAAGGTCACGTCACCGGGGAAGACCCCCGAGAAACGATTGAATAGGATTTTATGAGCGAGAACGCCACATACGAACAAATGCTGGCCCAGATTGACCCCCGGATTGGGGTGGAGTACGTGTTCGCCAGCGTCACCGAGCTACCACCCGACGTGGAGCCGGTCGCGTTGATTCGCGAACCGGAAGGCATCACTATCGGGGTGACTTTGGAAGAAGCCGCCCGCGCCGGTCTCAGCACTGCGGACCCCTACACGATTATTACCCTGTCAGCGCCGGGATCTTTGGACGTGGTGGGGTTGAACTCGGGGATTGCCCAAGTGCTGTCCTCCCGTTCCATTCCGGCAAACATTTTTTCAGGTATCTATCACACCCATATTTTTGTGCCGTCAAAACTGGCGGCCGAGGCTAAAGCCGTACTCGAAGATGTGTCCGGCCAAGCCAAAGCCTGGCTCAATATGTAAGCCCGGGCGCCAACCCCAAAGGAATACTGTTCAGAATGAAGGATAGAAACCCTCTCCTGCTGAATCCTGACCCGATGGTTCGGATGGCAGATGGCACCATCAAACAGCGCAACCCCCTGACCGGGACCCAAGTGTGGACGGTGACGGGCCGCGGGAACCGTCCCCACTCCCACCGGCGCGTTCTGCTCGACCGGCCACGACTGCTGCTTCCTTCCGAGTTCACCAACACCTGCGCCTTTTGCACGGACCGCTACTTCGACACCCCGCCGGAAAAATCCCGGCTGGTCAAAGGCTTAGACGCAAAGTTCCACAAAATCGAGGGCCTGCCCGCCGCCTCCATGCAAGACATGGTCGCGGAGTTTCGGCGAATTCCCAACCTTTTTGAGATTGTTTCCTACGATTACTGGCACGAAAACCACAACCACTACCCCACCGAGGCCCAAAACCGGCGCATGGCCGACTACCTGGCCTCCGCCGCGGGATACGACCACGTTTTGCACGTGGTAAAAATGCGCCTGGAGGCTTCCGGTGAGGACCATCCGGAAACTATTCCCGATGATGCCCTACTGCAATACGCCAACGGCCTGTTTGCCGGGGGGCACGACGTTATCGTGGCGCGACGTCACTACGTGGACGGGGCGACCCGGACGGATCAAAACGCTTCAGCCGGGACCTTGAGTGTTGCGGAACACCGTGCGTATATCGGCTACACCATCGCCGCCCTGAAAGATTTATACAACTTGAATCCCGCCGTGAAATACGTCACCGCTTTCCAGAATTGGTTGAAACCAGCCGGAGCGTCATTCGACCACCTGCATAAACAGCTGGTAGCGGTGGACGAATACGGGGTCCAGATTGAAGCCGAAGCGGCGCGCGTGGCAGCCAACCCGGCGATTTATCGCCAAATCCTGCACTATGTGGGTCACCGGCAAATGATGATTCTGGGCAACGACTACGCGGTAGGGTTCGCCGACTTCGGTCACCGCTATCAGACCATCGCGGTCTGGCCGCTGGGACCAGCGCTGCTGCCGTGGGAATACACTCGCGAACAGGTCGATGGGATTTCTGACGTGTTGCACGCGCTGCACTGCGCGGTCGGGCCCGCAGTACCCACCAACGAGGAGTGGTACCACCGACCTGTTGACCTCGACGTCCCTATGCGGTTCCGCATCCTGCTAAAACAACGCACCTCGACCTTGGCGGGCTTTGAAGGCTCCACCCGAATCTACCTCAACTCGGTCGACCCGTGGACGCTGCGAGACGAAATGGTGACGCTGCTCGAGAAAAAACGCGAGCAAGGCCTCATCGCGCCCTCGCTGCGGCTGGGCAACGAATATCGTCTGCCAAAAAATCCCCTGGGGGAATAGCCCGCCCCGCGCGACCACACTGGCGAAACCCGCGGCGGTACTCTCGACCGAACCGAGGCCTGACCCGATAACATGGAGGGGACACTGTTGTTTGGCGTAAACCTGACAGAGATTTAAGGAGAAAACGTGGACATCGGACAAAAAGTTGTGAATGTGGCGGCTGTGGCCGCGGCCGGTCTGGTCAGCGACAATATCGTCAGGTTGGGATGGAGAATCGCCACCGGAGCCAATCCTCCCAAGGAGGACGACATCGAGGTCGGGTTGGCTCAAGCCATCGTTTTCGCGGTTCTTTCCGGGGTTTTGTTAGCCATTATCAGGCGTTTTACCGTGCGTACCGCCAGTCAGTGGTGGATAAACAAGCACAGCGAAGCCGGCATCGAACGCGTCTAGGGGTGTCAGTTCGAGTCCGGGCTTAGAGGGAAACGACAAAATCGTCCTGGTCAATAATGACCCCGTGAGTCGCTTCTGCCAACTCCCTGGCCACGGCTTCTATGGCATCAATGACGGTCAGCCGGTCCAGGCGCATCGCGCGTTTCAGTTTACTTTCCTCAGTGATGGTGATTTCCGGGGCTATCCAGGAAATGGCGTAGCTCACGCAGCCATCTTCGGCGTGTCCCAAAGCCGGGGGAATAGCGGTCTCTCCCTGCACCACCACGTGAACAGATGATTTTTGGGTCACGTCAGCAGCTATGGCGTAAGCGTCGACCATCATTGGCATGGACATGGCGGCCTCGTCGTAGGCTTCCGCTTCCGCGTGTAGCCACGCGCGCTCGTCCGGGCTGACTCCAGATTGGATGCGGGAGCGCAAGCCGTCGGGGTCATAGTTGGCGCGCTCCTCTGGGGTGGTCAGTTGAGGTGTTTTAGGTCCCGAGCTGCGCTGTGTCTGTTCGGTTTCGTTTCCCATCAGCAGGGTCGCGATAGGCAAGGCTCGCTGCACCACCTGGAGGCAGGCCGCGGGCTCCAACCAAATTTCAGACAAGACCCGCAAGCTCACCGCGGAATCCGGATCCGGCACGATGATGGGCCCGGTCGAGAACCGCAAGGCGCCAGCCAAACGTCGCGCCATGCGCCGCAGCCCTTGCAAAACTTCGAGTTCCAACCCTTCTGGGCCGCCTTCTCGAAACGCGTCCCACAAGGGGTCGCGGTCCTGCAGCCACTGCGGCACCGGTTTACCGCGCAAAGCAGGAACACCCGCTAAATACGCGAACTTCAGGCGGCTGGGCAGCCCCAATCCCACAATCGCCTCCGGCGTCAAATCCCACGGACCGGTCAGATACGCCTCTTTCTCAAGCTCTAAAAGCCCCGGCCCCAGGCGGGAACACCCAGTCCAGATTTGTCCGGCCAGAATATCGATTTCTTCGGGCTGCACGTCGTCGGCTACCGCCAGCAGGTGAAAAGGCTCGGCGGCAGGCAAATCCAGAGAATCGTGACGATTGGCCGGTGACAACATGATTTTCTTCCTTCCTAAGTCTGGTCTGGGGGCCGTTACCGAGGCTGTGCTGCCGGGGGGGCTCATCTGGGTCGTAGGGGGCAAGCACGTTCACGGCGTTGTTCCACCGCGCCCGCGACGGGGGAAAGCGGTTCACAGTTCCGTGTCGGGGTGTGGTACAGCCACAATCCCGCGCCCTTCCGGGACCTCCACCCGGCTGAAGTTCAGGTAAGAACGCGAGGCGGTAGGGCCGCGCTGACCCTGGTAGCGGGAGCCTTTCGCGCCGGAGCCATAGGGAGCCTCGGACGGGGAGGACATCTGGAAGAAACACAGCTGACCGATTTTCATGCCCGGGTACAGGGCGATCGGCATGGTCGCCGTGTTGGACAGTTCCAGGGTGATATGCCCGGTAAAGCCCGGGTCGATGAATCCCGCCGTCGAGTGAGTCAACAGGCCCAAGCGTCCCAGCGAGGATTTCCCTTCCAAGCGCGCCGCGACGTCATCGGGCAGGGTCACGTGTTCAAAGGTGGAGCCCAACACGAACTCGCCCGGGTGCAAGATGAGCGGTTTGTCACCGGTATCCACCAGGCGCGTCAGCTCAGTTTGCTCCTTCGACGGATCGATTAAGCCATATTTGTGGTTATCGAACAGGCGAAAGTATCGGTCCAGGCGAATGTCCACCGAGGCGGGCTGCACCGCATCAGGATCCCAGGGATCCAGCACGACTTTGCCTTGGGCTACTAAAGCACGTATATCACGGTCAGAAATCAGCATGGCACCATGCTATCGCCTCTAAGAAGCGGGTTGGGCGTCAACGATTTCCACATAAAAAGCCAAGGGCGAGTTTGGCGGAATTGCCGGCGGACGGCCCTGCTGACCATAAGCCATCTCAGAAGGAATCCCGAGGATAACTTTCGCCCCGACCTTTTGCCCGGCTAACCCCTGAGTCCAGCCGGGAATGACCTGCTGCAAGCTGAACGATGCGGCTTCCCCGCGGGCAAAGGAAGAATCGAAGATGGCCCCTTGGCCCCACACTTGACCCACGTAGTTAGCGGTGACGGTGTCGGTCTCACTGACCACCGCGCCCGTCCCCTCTTGGACGACCCACGCAGTGTTCTGTTCTGGGGCAGGCATATCCTTGGGGAACCCTACCGCGGTCTCGGCTCCGGAACCGACCACCTGGGGGCGGTCGCCCTCGACGACGGCAGCAGGGGTGGACTTGGGTTCTTCAGGAGTGGGGGTGGCGGAGTTGGACGCGGCCGGGCTCTGGCTGGCGGCCTGGTCTTTGGCCTGGGTCGAGCAGGCACTCAAGCTCAAGGTCAGCGCCGCAGCGCCAGTGAGGAGCAACAGTTTAGGAACAATTTTCACAGTCATGGTTACACCCTAGCGGAAAAATCATTTGTCAACCCGCGTAAACCACATCGTGACGTTAGGTTCTAACACCGGCGAGGAGCCGCTGGTCGCACTGTTACCAACGGAGCAATTTACAGCATCTGGCGATTCCGGATGACCTGTGGAGGACAGAATCACTTGTGAACCGGGGGGCAGATTTACTGGAAGAATGGAAGTATTCACCCAGCAGTGCAATTGCCCGTTATGGAAAGCCAACACTCGTGTCGGGGCATTGTCCCATGTCAACGAACCACTGCCCAGTTGCCATTCTTTCCGTAACCGCAACGATTCCCGATACAGGCATAGAGTTGAGTCCGCATCCTTTTCTTGGTTTTCTACTGTCAAATCATCCCAATCCGAAGGCTGCGGCAACCAAGGCTTAGCATCAGAAAATCCGTAGTTTGGCCTTCCTGTAGACCAAGGAAGAGGTACACGACTGGAATCTCTGCCGCGAACTTGGTGATTGGTACGTTCCCAAGTCGGATCACGACGTGCCGCATCGTCCATCATCGTAAAGTCAGGAAGGCCCAATTCCTCGCCTTGAAAAATATAGGCTGAACCGGGCAAAGCAAGCATTAAAAGTAAGGCCGCACGAGCTCGAAGTAAACCAATTTCCCAATCAGGTTGGGGATCCCCTGCGCCGATCCCCCGTTCTAGCATGGCCCCTGCCGGATAGCCCAAACGTGTTCTGGCTCGAAGTTGGTCGTGATTGGCAAGCACCCAGGTTGAGGGGGCACCAACCGCGCCGTCTACTCGTAGTGATTCGGTGATTATCTGACGCAGTAGACGATAATCGAAGGGACAATGCAGAAAATCAAAATTAAAAACCTGATGCATTTCATCCGGTCTGGCATAGGCGCTTGCCCGCTCACGGGGACGGACCCATACTTCCCCAACCATCATGCGCGGTGGATTGTAACGGTTACACAGATGACGCCAGCTTCGGTAAATTTCGTGGACACGATCTTGGTCGTAGTACGGCTGGTTGCTGTAGGGACCATTCGCATCGGCATATTCCCAACGTTCTAAACCCAACTTATCATCAGGAAAAGCGGGATTCTTTATCAAACCGTGGGCCACGTCAACCCGAAATCCATCCACGCCTTTATCTAACCAGAATCCCAGAATATCTAGGAAAAATTCTTGAACATCAGGGTTTCCCCAATTCAAATCTGGCTGCTGACTGGAAAAAAGGTGCAAGTACCACCAGTCGCGATCTTCGGCCTTACCGGTCAGCTCCTGGACTCGCGACCAAGCGCTCCCCCCGAACATTGAGCCCCAGTTATTAGGGGGATTTTGAGAATAGCGAAACACGTATCGAGACCGTGCCCGGGAACCAGGAGAATCCCCCAGCGCTTCTTTGAACCAAGCGTGGGACCAGGACGTATGGTTTGGTACCAAGTCAATGATGACCTTCAAACCACGGCTGTGAGATTCCTCTAACAGTTGGTCAAAATCGGCCATTGTCCCGAATACTGGATCAATATCGCAGTATTCAGACACATCGTAGCCACCGTCGAATGCTGGGGAAGGATAGAACGGACTAATCCACAAGGCATCCACACCTAGAGACGATAAATAGTCCAGTTTGTCGATAATCCCCTGCAAATCTCCCATACCATCCCCGCTGTGATCAAAGAACGAGCGGGGGTAAATCTGGTAAATTACCGCATCTTTCCACCAATCTATATCCATGTCTCTCACTCTAACAACAGGTAGGGTAGAAATTGCTGAAAGGAGTTTACGATGCCCTCTATCATGCTGGCTCACGACCACGTCCCACGAACAGGTAAGCACCAACCAGTCAGCACCTACCGAATTCAACTAAGCCCTGAGTTTGGATTTAACCAAGCGAATGAATTACTGCCCTATCTCGATTTCTTGGGAATCACTGACGTTTATCTTTCACCTATTTTGCAGGCTGCTCCAGGGTCGAATCATGGCTACGACGTGGTTGACCACTCGAGGATTTCTACCGACCTTGGCGGAGAAGATGCCTTTGTGGCCCTATCTGAAAGTATTCATAGAGCAAACATGGGATTAGTTGTTGATGTGGTACCTAATCACATGGCATTTCCTACTCCGCTCTATCACAATCGGCAAATATGGTCGGTACTCCGTTACGGTCGTGAATCCCCCTACGTAAAATGGTTTGACATCGAAACTGAAGAACCCGTACTTTTGCCAATTCTTGGGGAACCCATCGGGAAGGTCCTTACAGAGGGACAACTCGAAGTCCAAGATTTGCAGGTTTCCGATACTCAGCTGGAGCCTCAACAGGTGCTGAGATACTTCAATCATATTTTTCCCTTAGCGGAAGGAACCGCAGACCTGCCTCTTGAAGTCCTTTTAGAAAAACAAAACTACCGCTTGGCTCACTGGGAAATTACCAATGAAGAACTGAACTATCGACGTTTTTTTGACATCGGAAGTTTAGTGGGATTGCGGGTTGAAGACCCGGAGGTATTCCAAGCCACGCACATGAAAATCCTCGAGATGGTAAACCGAGGTTTGATTGACGGTTTACGCATCGATCACAGTGATGGTCTAGCTGACCCGGCCGGATACTTCTCACGACTCCACGAAGCAACAGGTGGAATCTGGATTGTTACCGAGAAAATCCTGGCAGAAAATGAGGATTTACCCGCTGCTTGGAAGGTTGCGGGTACCACGGGCTACGACTGCTCCTACCGATTAGGGCAACTGTCAGTTAATCCTCAAGCCATAGTTCCACTGGGGATTTTGATGGAAGAAATAACCGGGGATGCCCTGACCGACTACTCCAAAAAGGTCAAACAGTCTAAGCACGAAGTTCTGAGCGGCCCCTTACGCACAGAACTGAACCGATTGGCGAAATTGGCTCACACAGTGTGCTCATCTGATATTCGCTTACGCGACACGACCATGAAGTCACTGACCGAATGTCTAACGGAACTGATTGTGGCTATGGATCGCTATCGGACATATTTCGTTCAAGGCCAGCCACTTGATTCTGCTTCCGAAGATGCCCTGAATCAAGCCGGCGCCATCGCCCGCGACAACCTCCCTGAAAAACAACACGATACCTTAGAGATTCTCCTGGCACTACTTGAGGGAAAATCCGTGGGGGCTGAGAGGTTGACAGAAATGAAGGAACTGGCACAGTTGCAAGTCTCGTTCCAACAAGTTTGTGGAGCCACCATGGCCAAGGGCGTGGAAGACACAACCTTCTATAGGTGGACTCATCTCAGTGAACTATGCGAAGTCGGGGGAAACCCAGGACGATTCGGAATGACTCCGGACGATTTCCACTCCTGGGCTCAGTTGATGCAGAGCAATTGGCCGGTTGGGATGACTTCGTTGTCAACCCACGATTCTAAACGCAGTGAAGATGTGCGGGCGCAAATGAGCGTAATCACCCAAGACTACAATGCTTGGATTGAACTGGTGAAGCAAGTACGCCGTCTCTCGCTCCATTACCGCCCAGCGACTTTGCGAGGCTCTATCGAAAACTTTATCTATCAGACTATTGCAGGAACTTGGAACACTAACCAACCGATTGCTCCTGACCGACTGCAAGAATATGTTTTGAAGTCCGCTAGGGAACAAAAACTATGGACCAGCTGGATTAACCCGGCGAAACAAGCCGAACATGAAACTACGGAATTCGCGGGGAATCTGTTAGCCGACCCTGATGTGTTGGAAATTTTCCAAAACTTCTATGACTCTCATTTCGCGGAAATTCGCACGGTTATTCTGGCAAGCAAAGCTGTGCAGCTGCTGGCTCCAGGGGTAGCAGATAATTATCAAGGTTGCGAATCTCTGCGTTACCTACTCGTTGATCCGGACAATCGCGGTTTGGTTGATTTTCAAGAACTCCAAGATGCCCTTAAATCTCTGGATACTGGAGAGACCCCTGCCAATTTATCGGCGGAAAAACTCTGGTTGACCTCAAGACTCCTTCGACTACGCCGAAACTTTCCATCTATTTTTGCCTCTCCAAAAGGTATTTATCAACCCCTAGCAACCACATCTTCTTCTTTGCTAGCTTTCGGAAGAGGCACGGATAGCGAGATGAAAGTGGTCTGCGTGGCGGATTTTGGAACAGTTCCTCAGAAACACGGATTTAGCTATCACGATACACAAGTCATTCTTCCTGCTGGCAGTTGGCATTCCGTTCTCACTGGAACCTACTACCCGCAGGGGGCACACTCGATATCCCAAATGCTGACAACTTGGCCGGTAGAAGTATTGTTGCGGGCGGAGTAAAACAATGGGCAAACCGTTTTTTAATAAAGTGCCGCAATCTCATCTAGCTGAATCATCGTTCTTCCGTCCACGAGTGTGGGCACCTCGGTCGAGTCACGTCGAATTGGTGGTTCGATCCGGCGCTCTCCTCGCGTCTGCGCGTTACAAAGACGTTACAACCGATGCGGCCTTCAGGGGGCAAAGCATCCGAGAAACTATGAAATCCAAATCAAATGGTTGGTGGGAAGCTCTCCACGATTTACCTGCCGGAAGTCTCTATGGATTTAGCCTAAACGGAGAGAAACCGCTCCCTGATCCGCGTTCACGCTTCCAACCGGAAGGAGTGCATTCCTGGTCTGAAGTGTGGCTTCCTTCCCATCTTGACCATGGGAAGTGGACTGGCCTGAACTGCTTAGGCAAGGTGTTCTATGAACTTCACGTGGGAACTTTCACCTCCGGAGGTACTTTTCGGGCCGCCCAAGAAAAACTCTCATACTTACGGGATATTGGCGTGGAAGTAGTGGAAATTATGCCGGTGGCGGCTTTCGAAGGTAGCCGAGGTTGGGGTTACGATCAGGTACTTCCCTTTGCTGTACAGGCGAGTTACGGAGGACCCAACGATTTAGCTCAGTTTGTGGCCGCCGCGCATCGAGAAGGACTCGCGGTATGCCTAGACATAGTTTTGAATCACTTGGGTAATTCTGGGTGCTATGCAGGCAAATTCGGACCTTATTTTTTATCTGAGCCAACTATCTGGGGAAACGCGTTTGACCTGAGCCAACCCGGGGAACCGGTGGAGTATCTGTCTGATGCCGCATTGTGGTGGTTGGAGGCTTTCGGAATCGATGCACTGCGTCTGGATGCAATTCATGCCATTTCTGCCGAAGGACGAAAACGACTTATGGACGCCATCACAGCTAAGGTGCAGACACTGAGTGAGCCAGAGACCTGGCCGCGTACATTAATTGCAGAGTCCGATTTAAACCAGGTGTCCTTGCTTGACACACTCGGTTTAGACGGACTGTGGAACGATGACTTTCATCATGCCCTACATGGTTTGTTCACCGGAGAAAGTCATGGTTACTACTCTGATTTTGCTAACCGCCACGCTGTGGTGAAAGTTATCAATAAGACATATTTCCACAACGGCACCTATTCGTCTTTCCGAAAGAAACATTGGGGACAAGCTGTGCCTCGAGAGGTGAAGCAGAATCACTTCGTGGTGTTTTCTTCCAACCACGATCAAGTTGGGAATCGTCCTTTTGGAGACCGCCCGGCATCCTATATTTCCCCTGCCGCCGCAGCAGCTCTGGCGGCGTTGACAGTGCTATCCCCGTTTACTCCTCTTCTGTTCATGGGCGAAGAGTACGGTGCCACCACACCATTCCAGTTTTTTTCTGATCCTTTAGATGAACAGAACGCACAAAAGTTACGTGCAGGACGGTTACAGGAATTCGCTGCCGCATGGGACATCGGCACAGAACGGAATGACGGTACACACTCTATTTTCAAAATACCAGCGCAATTGCCCGATCCTACTGCAGAATCCACTTTCCAGAATTCCAAGCTCAACTGGCAGGAATCAGAAACTGACCGAGGTCGATCCTTTCGTAACTGGTACCATGATTTGATTGCTCTGCGACACCGGGCACAGGCCGGCGAATTTTTATTCTACGATGTTCACCATCAGACGCTAGATTGCTCGCCCTATCATGGAGAAGCATTTTGGGAGAACGAGGTGTTGATTCTACGTAGCCTCGGGCTGAGGGTAGAAGTTAACTTCGGATCCCCATCAGCAGCAATTCCACAGAATATTCTCTTGAACTGGAACGATTACGCCGAAGGAACATCTAAATATTCCGCTGATGTCGAATCTTCCCCGGAGGCTTCGAAGGTATCTCAAATATTTGTTTCGCTTGACTCGACTCTCTAAAGCAGAGAACCTTTGAATGAAAAAGCTATTTCTCTGCCGGATTGGTGGCGCGGGCATGACCTGGGGTTTCGTCAAGTTCATTGACCAGTTCCGTCATCCGATTGAGGGTGTCCCGATATTCCTCACGAGCCACGCCGTGCAGGATTTCCAGCATACGGCGCAGCTGCTCGGGAACGATGACCGCTCCCGCTCCCCACACCGCAATCTCAGTGACCGCCAGTTCCACCAGTTCATCGGCGGTTTGTGGACGGTAAACCAGACGGATCGTACCCGCTTTGTCAGTCACGTAAGGTACCGGAGTCTGTCGGGTTACCGCCCTTATCAAGATGGTGTGCAGGGCGTTGATGGCTTCCACCGCGGTCAGGGGGTCGTTGATGCCCGGAGACAGGGCCCGGCTGGCAATGTCGACAAGCTGGCGGATACCAAAGCCGATGTCTTGGCGCAGGGAACGTTGGGGGGAGAGAATCAGGCCTTTTTGGATTTTCGTCAGTACCGCCTCATCAACGTCGGCATAAACCACGCCGACCTGGGTGCCCGCTCCGAGATAGGAGCCAACTTGCGTGGTGAGTTCAATAGTGGTGTCAAGCGTTTCAGCCAGTTTCACCAGGTAAGGGTAGTCGATGTCGCTGAGACGGTCATCAGCCTGGTCCAACACAATCGGGGTGACCGCACCGTCACGCGGGGGGTTCCATTCCCGAGCGCCCTGGCGAGGCTGGATCGTTGAGCCTCCCGGAATCATGCAGTCCATGGTGTCAATAGTGCGTCGCGACAGATCTCGGATTACGTTCGTGACCCGGATAGAGGTGGTGATGTGGTGAATGAAAGCGAGGAAAAATCCCACGCTGACAATAACCAACAGGAAAGCCAAGCTGGTGGCGATCTGGGGAACGAACCCGGCATCCGTATCAGTTTCACTGCGCACACAGCGCAACACCGTCAACGCATAAAGGAACGTTCCGGCAAAAACCCCGAGGGTGGTCTGTGTAATGCGTTCTTCTAGGAACGATTCCAGAATACGTGGGGTGAACTGATTGGACGCCAGTTGCAAAATCACCATAGTGACGGAAAACACCAGGCCAGTGACCGAAATCATGGCGCTACTGATAGTGGTGAGCACGCTACGAGCCCCATCGGGACCGCCTTCGAACAGGAACGGTAGGGACTGACCCACCGCCCTATCGATTTGGGGAATAACCAAACCAGCCACTATTGCCGCGGCGCTGAGAGCCAGGGGAATCGCCCAAAATCGCGTCCAAAATCGTTTCCACCAGTTCCAGCGAGGAACTTCAGGTAGCCAATGGCCATAGACTACGGGTTCATCTTTCGTCTCACTTTTGGGTACTTCGGTGTTACTCACGATTCCACCCTATCGCAGTATCCGAGTCGAAAGTGAGCTCATTCATACGCTAGAAACCCCGCAGGTACCCCTTAACTGTTCCTAAACCGCCCTAATGAAAAGGGCAAAGCCATTACAATGATTTGATCGCATATTGATATCCAACCAGGAGGTTCCATGTCTACCCCTCATATCGCTGCCGAGCCCGGGGATTTCGCTCCCGCCGTATTGATGCCAGGCGACCCGAAACGAGCCGAAAAAATCGCCCATACCCTGATGAGTGACGCCAAATTGGTCACCGATGTGCGTTCCATGCTGGGCTTCACCGGCACCTACCGGGGCAAGCCGCTGTCGGTGATGGGGTCGGGAATGGGTCAGCCCTCTCTGACTATCTATGCCACAGAACTGTTCAAGTTCTTTGATGTGAAGCGCATTATTCGGGTTGGTACCTGCGGTTCTATCTCTCCCTTGGCCGGGGTCGGGGACACGGTGGTGGCCATGAGCGCCCACACTGACTCTCACATCAACGTGGCACGTTTCCCCGAGATTGCCTTTGCTCCGTGTGCCTCGTGGTCCTTGCTATCGGCCGCCATGAAAGCGGTTGACGAACTGCCCGAGGCTGACCGCGACCGGGTTCATGTCGGGACCGTGTTCTCTGAGGATCATTTCTATTTCAAGGTTCCGGGTTTGCTGGAACGGTTGCGCGCCTACGGCACACTCGCCCTCGAGATGGAAACCGCCGCTCTCTATGGAGTTGCTGCCGAGTTCGGTCGTGAGGCTCTGACGGTGCTGACCGTCTCGGATAGTCTGCTAGACCATTCTCAGGACATGACCCCGGAGCAACGCGAAACGAAGTTCGCTAACGCCCTGACCCTAGCCACCGCGGCCGCCTTATGCTAACGACCTGCCGCACTGACGGCCTTCTGAACCTGCGGAACCCCCAAACTAAGGGAACTCCCTAGGCAATCCGGTCAATAATCAAAGGCCCCACCCCGGCAAAGGTGTCGGAAATCTCCCAGCCGCCCTGTAGCGCTGCCAGCGCCCGCTCAAAACGCTGCGGTTCATCAGCGTGCAGGGTAAACAGGGTTTGACCTGCCTGTACTCGGTCGCCCGGTTTGGCATGCAGGGTTATTCCCGCTCCCAAGGACACCGCCTCGCCCGGACGGGCTCGCCCGGCACCGGTACGCCACGATGCCACCCCGACCGCCAGCGCATCCAGGCGGCTCAGTACACCGCTGCGTTCCGCTTTCACTTCGCAGTGTTCCCGAGCCGAAGCCAGGGGCGCGTCGGGGTCTCCGCCCTGGGACCGAATCATTTCCCGCCAAGTGTCCATCGCGGCACCCGAAGCCAAAGCCGCTCCCGGATCTGCATCGGGCTGACCCGCGGCCGTCAACATTTCTCGCGCCAAAGCGACCGTGAGCTCCACCACGTCGGCGGGACCCCCGCCAGCCAGGACTTCCACCGCTTCGGCGACTTCCCCCGCATTGCCGACTTCCCGACCTAGTGGAGTCGACATATCGGTGAGCAGAGCCACCGTATGGGTGCCGGCATCTTTGCCCAAAGCCACCATGGTTTGCGCCAGCTCGCGGGCTTGAGACAGCTCTTTCATGAAAGCCCCGGAACCGACCTTGACATCCAACACCAGGGCGGCGGAGCCTTCCGCAATCTTCTTTGACATAATCGAGGAAGCAATCAGCGGGACACAATCAACTGTGCTGGTCACGTCCCGCAACGCATAGAGTTTCCGGTCGGCGGGAGCCAGCCCTGCCCCGGCCGCACACACGACCGCCCCGCAGCCGGTTCCCAGAATCTCGGTAATCCGCTCATTGCTCAGCTCGGCCTGCCAGCCGGGGATGGCCTCCAGCTTGTCCAAGGTGCCGCCCGTGTGTCCCAAGCCGCGCCCGGAAAGCTGCGGTACGGCCACGCCGAAACTTGCCACCAGCGGCGCTAGCGGCAAGGTGATCTTGTCCCCCACCCCGCCGGTGGAATGTTTATCCGCGGTGGGACGCGGCAGGGAGCCAAAATCCAGGCGTTGCCCGGAATCAATCATCGCTTGGGTCCAGTCGAAAATTTCGCGCTGGTTCATGCCCTTGAGGAACACCGCCATCGCCAGGGCCGCCATCTGTTCGCTGGTGACCCAGTCGCGGGTGTAGGCATCGATGACCCACTGAATCTGAGCGGTAGACAGTTCCTGACCATCGCGTTTGGTCCGAATCACATCGACAGTGTCAAAAGGTTCCACCATGATTTTCCTTTCCGGGCCTTTGGCTCAAAATTCCGGCCCAAAGATTCCAGCCACGTTTTCCTGAACACGCCCCCAACGACCGAGTATGAACAGCGTCAGCTGTCCAGACCAGCCAGATTCATCGGCTAGTAATTTACCCAGACTCAGGTGTTTTCGGAGGCGTTTCGGGGGAGGGATTCTGTTCCTCGACCGGTTTTAGCGAACACGTACCACGTGTTAATTTCTGCATTTCGGGGATATCCTTGGATTTCAGAACATAACATGGGAAAAGCTCGCTTGGAGGGGGGACTGGCAGATGTATATGGACTGGCTGGAAAATGACCCCGATCCCCGCGACCGGGAAGCTCTGCAACGCCTGCTCGACACGGATAGTCCCGCGGCAAAAGCTGAACTTGCCGCGGCGTTCGAGTCAGAAATCGCGTTCGGCACCGCCGGTCTGCGCGGGGAAATGGGGCCCGGACCAGCCCGGATGAACACGGCGGTGATTCGCCGCGCCACTTGGGGGCTGGCCGCGGCCCTGCGAGCAGCCGTCGGGGATGACTTCCTGGTGGTGATTGGTTTCGACGCTCGGCATCGTTCTGCCGACTTCGCCCGCACGACGGCGGGAGTGATTACGGCAGCCGGTGGAAAAGCCCTGCTGATGCCCCATATTTGCCCCACCCCCCTGCTGGCCTACGCGATGGGCCAGTATCACGCTGATGCCGGGGTGATGGTGACGGCCTCGCACAATCCCGCGAAAGACAACGGTTACAAGGTGTACCTGGGAGGGCGAGTCGTCACCGGTTCGGGTTGTCGGGCACAACTCGTGTCACCTTGGGACTCGAGGATTTTTGCCCAAATTCAGGCTGCTCCGCCGGCGCGGGAGGTGCCCTGCGCCGAGTCGGGTTGGGGTTTCATTGACGAGGATTTGTTTACCCGCTACATTCAGCGCACGGCGAGCCTGGTTAGCGCTGATTCCCCGCGGGATTTGCGGCTGGTGCTGACTTCGATGCACGGGGTCGGGGCTGAAGTTTGCGAAGCTGTGTTAGCTCAAGCCGGATTTAGCGAGGTGTTTCCCGTCGCCTCGCAGCGTGAACCCGACCCGGATTTCCCGACTATTCCGTTCCCCAACCCGGAAGAGGCCGGGGCGCTCGAGATGGCTATGGCGTTGGCTCGCGAAAAACACGCGGATTTGATTGTCGCCAATGATCCGGACGCGGATCGTTGCGCGGCGGCGATTCCTGACCCGGACTCACCAGGGGGTTGGCGCCAGTTGAGCGGGGACGAAACGGGGGTTTTGCTGGGGTATTACCTGTGTCAAGGCCGCCGGGGTTCGTCAGCCACGGTAGCTCGTTCTCTCGTCTCGGGAGAACTGTTGGACCGGGTGGCCGCGGCAGCCGGAGTCACTCCGATGGTGTCCCTGACAGGTTTTAAGTGGATTGCCCGCACTCCGGGACTGATTTTTGGCTACGAGGAAGCCATCGGCAATTGCTGCGATCCTGACAGCGTGCGCGACAAGGACGGTATCAGCGCCACGGTGAAACTGTGTGAAATCGCCGCCATGTTGAAAGCGCAGGGCCGAACTATTGACGATAAGCTCAACGAAATCTACCTAACTCACGGGCTTTATGTCACCACACCGCTAACCTTCCGGGTAGCGGATGTGAACTTGATTAGTGAGGGAATGCGTCGCCTGCGGACTCGCGGTTTGACGGATTTCGGTGGGGAACCCATCGTGTTTAGCCACGACTTGTCCACCAATTCGATGCCTGATGAGCTGCACACCTCCGTGCCGTCAGGGTGGGACCATCTGCGGGAGTTGCCGCCTACGGACGCGCTGTTCTTTGGCACGGCTTCCGGATCGCGCGTGGTCGCGCGCCCCTCCGGAACCGAACCAAAGTTAAAGTGCTACCTGCAAGTGGTGATACCAGCAGTCACCACCCAGACCCTTGTGACAGCAAAAGCCCAGGCCCACCAACGTTTGGAGGCCATCAAAACGGATTTGCGCGAAGTTTTAGGGTTTGACGCGCCCTGAGACACGTTTTCGCGGGTCCGACAAGGGTGGTTTCAAAAGGTTTTATGGTCGCGTTAGAGCGTTTCCAGGACTTTGCGGGTTCCCGACAGTCCCAAGCGTGAGGCTCCGGCCTCTACCATCGCGAGTGCTTCGGCTCCGGTGTGGATTCCACCCGACGCTTTCACTCCCATCGTGTCCCCCACAGTTTGGCGCATCAACGCAACCGCGTGGATGGAAGCCCCGCCAGCGGGGTGGAAGCCGGTGGAGGTTTTCACAAAGTCAGCTCCGGCAGCCTGGGCAGCCTGGCAGCACTTCACGATTTCCTCATCAGTCAGTGCCGCGGACTCGATAATGACTTTCAACAGTTTCGGGGCGGGCACTTCTTTCTTTACCGCCGCGATGTCAGAGCGCACCAGGTCCCACAGCCCGTCCTTCACCCACGACAGGTTGACAACCATGTCAACTTCATCTACACCTGCTGCCACGGCTTCACGAGCCTCGACTGCCTTCGTAGTTGTCGCATGAGCACCGGAGGGGAAACCGCAAACCACGCAGAGTTTGAGTGATTCCGGGACCTTGAGGGGCACCTGACTGGGGGAAACGCACACGGAATAAGTCCCTAACTCAACAGCCTGCGCCACCAGTGCTTCGACTTGGGAGCGGGTTGCCTCCGGCTTTAACAAAGTGTGATCAACCATGGCCGCTAGCTGCGCTTTTTCCATGAATCCTCCAAGTGTCTGAAACTGCTTTCCAGCGATTATACGCCAAGACCGCCCCGAACAGCCCGCTGAGACGTCGCAAAGGTTGAGCTTTTGGTAAAATCGGGGGCGGGAAGGGGCACCCATGAAACATCTTATTTTCGCGGTAATCTTGCTGTTAAGCGTGGGTCTGCTGGGGGCGTGTGCCGGCAGTGGGGATGTCACGACAGCCACGGGGGTTACGAAAGCCACAGATACGCCTACCAACACTGCGGACACCCCCGGCGCTTTGCCACCGATGGTCCAGGTCCGGGGCGACGTTTATAAAGACACCGGCTACGTCAACAGCGGGATGAAGTGCGGAACTGCTGACGGCACGATTCGTACCAGTGTCGACGTGACGAAAACCCCCAGCGCAGATGATGAATCAAACTTTGGGACGGGATTTGAATATCAAACTTGGGAACCCGGCTACCTGAACGTAAAGAGGGGCGAACGCTGGATTCTTTTCCAAGACATCGCCATGAACTCGACACTTATGCCCAAAGGTGTCGCCAACTTCCGCGCTGAAGTAAAGGAAAGCGACACGGATAGGCTCATGGTGCAGGTGGTGCAGGTGCCGCCGGAATATGCCTGGATCTTTACGAGGGGACAAAACCGGCCCGAGTTAGACGTGACCAGTCTCAAACCGATTGCTTTGCCGGTCGATAACTCGGATTATACGAAAGACGGAAAAACCGTAGATGCCACGGGCCTCACGGGGAAAACCGTCACGGTCTGGTTTGACGGCACCATCAGCGGCACTGAACCCGAAATGTCCTCCCCGGCCCGGCTCGGCCAGGTTTACAAAATCAAAGTCATAGAGGGTACCCGGAAGGGCGCGTAGTCGCTCTTTTCGATTCCAATCTTGGTGAGGCCCTTTGCGTTGAGCCTGCGCATCAGGCCGTCGTAAACAATCATCAGCACGCACCCTCTCTACCTTTACTTATTATCGCCATTTTCCCCAATAAGTAAAGGTAAATTTAGCGCAAGTAAAGCTAACCCACCGCGACCACACTTGTGCGATAGTCCTCGCAGAATCCCGAACCGCCCCCCCTTGAGCTATAGAAATCGAAATGGGAAAATGCCACTTGTGAAAAAATTAGCCAATCAGCATAGTAAAGTGTCGCGGTTCACGACGTTAGCAATCATTGTCATTCTCGGTATTGCCACGTCGGCTGTTCTATTTAAGGTTTTGGGAGAGCCGGTCATCCCTCGATGGTGGGCGGTCATGTCTTTCGTAGTACTGATAATGGCGAGCGTTCTGGCGGGGAAACAAACCGCGAACATAAACCGACCATGGGTTTACGTAGTTGACGTGCTGCTTGCTGTGCTTCTCGGAATCGCATTTTTGACATCTCAAGAAAACGAGCCTCTTTCCGGCTTTGCCGCATTTGCGTGGAATATTTTCAGCCTGCTCGTCATCGCTTCCTGTGGCGCACACTACCTCGACAAACGCCACCCGAAAGCTCCAAAAGAATCCGCGGCTTCCCCCGACCCCGAGGCGCCTAGCGAAAACTAGCACCCCCAGGGGACTGGCTAGTGGGGCGCACCGGGTGGCTCGCGCTTAGTTGCCCGATTCGTAACCGAGGTAGCCCACGATCCCGCCTTTGCCCGCATCTGAGGAATTAGAGATGGCGTAGAGTCGATGCTGATAGTCTGCAAAATTAGTAGTATTTTTGTACGTCTTGCTCCACAATTCGGTGAATTTTCCGTCCTTCCAGACGTGGGCCTTCAGTTTGGTTTCTGTATCAGTGTTGACTTCAGTTATGAAACCGTTTTCGGTGCGGTAAATCCATGGCGCATCGCTAGAATCATCCGCCATCACAGTTTTGCCAGTGTTGGTGTCAAGGACTGCGGTCCTATACTCCGAATCCTCAGCTTTGTTCTGGACTTCGCATTGCCCCCAAATGAACTGTTTATCCGTCCCGATTATCATACCGATCTTGGCATCCTGGTTGGTCCAGAGTTCCTTGCCGGTTGCGGGGTCGAGACGTATGTTCTTTGTCACCTTGAAGTCGTTTGGATCGTCGATAGCCAACAAAACTACCCCTGTCTCAATACTCGACGTGATGAATGCGTCATCATAGGTCTGGGAAATCGGCTTGCCCTTCGCGTCCAGAAGGACAACATGACCCTTTGAGTCTTCGTCTTCTCCTGCTTTTGTGTAGTACTCCACGGCAAAGTTGCCATTTCCCAGCGGGGTGAAGGAATAGGCATCTTCATCCAGGTCCTCAATCGTGTCGGCGAAAGCCCGGGCAGCAGGAGGTTGTGAACCATCCTGCAAGTTAAACAAATCGCCCCAAAAGTGGTTCCAGTGTCCTCCTCCCGGTCCATCCCTCAGCATTTTAATCCACCCGGAATCAAGCTCAGAGAAGAAGTAGTATCTGCAGTACTTCACCGGCTGGCTCCATAGTTTCTTTTCGGTACTGGCCACGCCGGCGTAATGAATAAGCTCATTATTCTCGCAGGTCACAAGGCTGTCATCCTTGAGTATGCCCGCGAAAGTTGAATCCTCCTCGGATTCGAGTTTCCCGCTGGTAGCAACTTTGCCATCTTTGGCGGGAATCACGACATAGCTTTCTGTCTCATCATTGGGAGAGCAGAGCAAGAGTGCATAGTTGGAGTTAGTGCTGAAAGATCCATACGTGTGGTAAAACCAGGTGTCGGACGGGGAGTCGCAATCCAGTTCCTCTATCGGGTCCGCACTGCGCCAAACCTCTTTCTGCGTGCTGAGGCTGAAAGCCCAAACCTCCTTGTAATCCGTGGCCACAAGCGTATCCCCGGCAAAAATGTAGTCCTTGCCTGGGGTATTGCCCATGCCTATGAGTTCCGGTTCTTTCTCGGACTGGGTCAGCCCCGTGACATCACTCTTATCGGCCTCGCTCGCTGCCTTGGAACCACCAGGAACGGAACGAGCCCCGGAGAATAACAGGATAAAGAGCGTAATTGCCAACACGAGAACCAGCGAGCTAGCAACAATACCGATCACCAGCCCTCGGCGTGTCTTTTTCACGAGAGTCGCCGTCAGCTGTCCATTCGCCGCCGCGTATCCCGGAGGTGCCTGATAGGCCGACCCATTTGGCGCTGCCGGTTGGTTCTGGGGTGCCGTCCCCTGGTTTGAGTAAGCGGAGGGCACCGACTCAGAAGCCTGTGGCGGGACTCCGTTGGGCGTCTGCGGCGGTACCCCGTTGGGGACGCCGTTGGGAGGGAAACCGGGGTATTGCTCAGAAGTCATTGCCGTGTCTTTCCTATTTCTATCTTTTCGCGTCTTTGACGATTCACCCTCGCAGGGATTTGAGAGCCCAAAAAGCCAGCGAGCCCTGCGTGTTCCTCAGAGAACCACACAGCTACAATAAAACATTTTATGCATCTAAACAGGCGATTTCGGGACTACCACCGCCCATATTTCAACACAAAAGCACCCCGAACATACCCAGCCAACAACCGCCCTTCACCACCGCATCCGCAACTTCGAACGCGACAGAACCGCCCTTGTGACAGGGACGCCAGCGCCTAGAAAAAACGGTAGCTGACGTGAAAGCAGTGAGCTAAAATTGGGGTTGGCCCTTCGCCCACCCTTTCTATCGAGGAGATATCTTCCGATGACCAAGTAATCTCTGCTCAGCCCCGCTGAGACGCTTCCCGTTAAATTCTTGCGTCCTGGAGATTACTATGCCTGTCATCAACCTCGTTAATATTTCTTTTTCCTATGCAACTGTCCCGGTGCTCAATGATGTCACTTTGCACGTCAGCGATGGTGAGCGCGCCTGCCTGGTCGGACCCAACGGGTGCGGCAAGACTACGCTGCTGCGTATCGCTTCGGGCGATCTGCTGGCACAGCGGGGCAAAGTCGAGGTAACCGAAAGGGAGCGCTTCCGGGTTCCCAACGTCGAACAGTTTGATGGTAGCGTCAGCGACTACCTTGACGTCGCGCTGCGTCCACTTCGAGCCGTAGCCGACCAGTTTGCGGAGGTAACTTCGCGAATCGGCGAGGGCGGCGCACTTGGCGAGTGGGAGCGAAAATATGACCAGCTGCTGGCTCAGATGACGGGTTTTGATATTTGGTCGCTCGACGCTCGGGTGGCCGAAGTGCTGGCCGGGCTGGACTTGATGTCTTTCACAAGGTCGGGGCGGAACCGGGAGCTGTCCCGATTGTCTCCCGGTCAACGCGGCAGGCTGCATTTAGCGGCGACCCTCATCTTGAAACCGGTAGTGTTGATTTTGGATGAACCTACCAACCATCTCGATGCTCAGGCGCTCAGTTTTCTGACGCAAACGGTCAATAGCTGGGGCGGTCCGGTCCTGATGGCCAGCCATGATCGGGCTTTCATCGAGGACACCGCCACAGTGATTTACGATATGGACGTGGAGGTGTTCAATGCTTTGGCGAAGGCCGAAGGGGCGGGCGAAACCGCAGGTCTTTACCGTTGCGCGGGGGCTTACTCCGACTATCTGGCTGAAAAAGCCCGTGCCCGCACCAAGTACGTGGAACTACACGCTGCCCAGCAAGATGAAGCGCGTAAGGTGCGGAGGCATCGGCAGGCGGCGGGAAAAATCTCTCGTGGAGGTGTGCGGCTCGCCAGCGCTCAAGGCAAAGCGAAGAAGTTTTTTGCCGACCGTGCCGCCGCGACCGCCACACGTCGGATACGAAACGACGACCAGCGCTTGGACACCTTAGCGGCGCGAGAAGTGCGCAAACCTCGTAACTATGAATTGTCCTTCGCGTTTGCACAGCCCGCCAAGCGCGCCGGGGTGGCGGTATCTGTAAGGCAGGCAAGCGTGGAACAGCGCCTCGCGCCACTCAGTTTCGATGTCGTTTATGGCGAGCACCTGCTGGTCACCGGCGCCAACGGGTCGGGGAAATCCACACTCTTGAACTGGATAAACTCTGGACAGCCCCCCCACGGCGCCTCGGCAAGCGGAACCATCACGCGCGACAAAGCAGTTAGCCTGGTGCCCCAACATTTACCGAGAATCCGCGATTTTGGATTCACCACCGACGTCTGGAGAGGGGGAATCGGCAAAGCTGGGAAAGGAATCTTGCACCCCGCAATGTGGGCAACCCCTATCCCCGAACTGTCTGCGGGTAACCAACGCCGCGCGCAAATCGCCCTAGCCCTAGCCTCAGCCCCTGCCATCCTCATCATCGATGAGCCGACCAATTTCCTCGACCTCGACAGTATGCAGGCCTTGGAAGATGCGCTGAGCGAGTGGAAAGGTACGCTGATTATCGCCAGTCATGACCGCTGGCTCATCGACCATTGGCGAGGCTCGACGATTCACATCCAGTAATGCTCTGATAAGGCTAAACGTTAGGCTTAAGTAACATTTTATGTGTCTTTATTTCGGGTTTTTGCCTAGTACTACCGCAAAAGGTCGGGGTTAGTATGCGTTCTGGCTTATTTATGGAGCGAGCGACAGAGGTCCTATCGGAAAGACTAGACAGTTCTGGTTGCCCAAAGAGGATTTTCTTGCCAATTATTTGGCATGCCAAGGTGACTTCTTGGTAGCGGCTTGACCTGCGGGTACTGTTCGAGGAGCTCAGGAAGAAGGGCGATGTTTCCAAGGTCAAGGTTGACGAGAAGATATTGGATTAAGGTTAGTTGACCAAAAATTCGGTTTACCACGTCTGCAATCATGTCTAGTTCGGGGTGCCGACCTTTTCTAGGTAGCCGTGGTTTGATGGCATAAACCCTGTTAAACATACGCGCGTGATGAGCTGAATAGTTGCGTAATATATTTAGTGCTTTCAGCCATGAACCGAACTGTGCAGCATTCAAATCTACACGAGCAGCCATCGTGTCTCGCACGCCGATGGGAGCTAATTGGTACAGGAAAGTCAGCGAGCCCCAATCCATAACTTCCACAGCAGCCCAGATTGGAAGCTTGCCACCATACTTCTTCTTGTGGTGGGCCACGAAATCTTCACGCGATGCGCGTAGCTCTTTTTTATAACGTTCCAGCCACTTTTGGTGTCCAGAAGACGACCCCTCACTGTCAGATGCTCGCGCCACGAGACCGAGACTATCTGGGTGTAGATGCGCGAAGGGGTCGATGCGACCAAGTTCATGCCCAAGCATAGAACGCACTGAAAGCTCTATCGGAGCGAGACAGGTAAAGACAGCCTCACGAAGCTTGCAGTCAAATATGTAAACAGCAACCACATCAGCCAATGTCGTGCCAGCAATAAAACTATCGGCGCGTTCTCCCGTTTCAAGTAGTTTGCGCCATGAATACCAATATCCCGAGAGACGATAGTAATTCACCTGTTCAAGTAACCTGAACGCTTTAGAATCAGATTTGATGAGCATTCCACGCTCACGCAGCAAAGCTATTTGCTCGCTATGGGTTTTGAACTGCTTGACCTGAGGAGTAGAGCGAGACTGTGGCATCACGAACTCCTACTCGGCGCAGAAACGATGAGGACCGGCCCTGGACCCTCACGGGCGGAACCGGTCTTGATAACGTCATTTTAAGCGATAGTAACGGAAAAAACAATACCGCGGCGTACCTTATGTATTTTGAGCGCGAGGGCGGTGTGGTGCCTCATATAGTTTGAGCGCGAAATGAAGCGTATTGGGTTTTGTTCCTACCTGTTTTTGAGAGGATTGGGGATATGTCTAAGAGGTATT
>NZ_CAUPIY010000009.1:0-94352 GCF_963511525.1 uncultured Mobiluncus sp.
CTCTCAGCACAATTGAATCGAGTAGTTCTTAGTGAGTGCTGGGATCTGTGCAGAGCTCTTCCCGATCGCATCCATTATCACTTCTTTCAACTGGACTCCGAAAACAAGCCAGATAGATGTTCGGCGTTGTCGACGTAGAGTGTGGGGATATCAAATGCACATAGACAATGGTGCTTGTGTCACCGCTTGGCATTTTTCCAGTGGTGTCGGGGATTCGTGTTAGAAATTGGCGATTAAATCGAGGTTGCTGGTCTATATAGCCACGAACCCCGATTTAATCGCCAATTTAATACATAACCGAACCCCGCAGCCCATTTTTTTGCTTTGGTGAGACGACCAGTCGGCACCTAATGCGGAATCGGAACATGAACGGGTTGAAAACGCTCAGTCAGGCCTTGACAAAACAGATATTGACCAGAGGTCTGTAAGACATTATCTTAATAATGTAAGACGTTGATCGCTGGAAGGTGTCAAATGAGTTCAGTTACAATCCGCGTTGATACTGCTACGAAAGAGGCTGCTGCCTCCATCGCAGAGGATTTCGGCTTTGATTTATCTTCTGTCACCCGCGCTTTTTACCGCCAGATGGTGCGGGAACGGCGCATTCCACTGAGCCTGTCCTACCCAGAGCCCAACGAAGAATCGGAAAAATCGATTCACGAAGCCGAGGAAATCATCGCCCAAGGCGGCACGGGGCGTTTCAAAAATGCCCAAGAAATGTTTGACGACCTGGGAATTCAACACGACAACAACTAGTGCCCAAGCACACGCGCAACAACGAATGCCATGTGGCCAATGTTGGTGATTGGCTCCTGGTGTGGCGCACGGGCAACGGCATCGCCGTGTTTCAACGCACCGGCAGCCACGACGACATCTTTCGGTGAATAATTTGTCACTGGTCGGCGGACGTTATCCAAAGTACATCCCCACCACTGCGCGGGAGTTCCGGGCGGCATGTTTTTTTTGATAGGTTCGAGACATGAGTAAAACCCTTGAGATGCCGGACCTGTTGGTGGTTGGTACCGGCTTATTTGGCCTCACCATTGCCCGCGAAGCCGCCGAAGCCGGCTATAAAGTCGTCATGATTGATCGCCGCCCTCACTTGGGCGGCAATGCCTGGTCCGAACCCGAGGCCCAGACTGGTATCGAAGTTCACAAGTACGGTGCTCACCTTTTCCACACCTCCAACCAGCGCGTGTGGGACTACGTCAACCGCTTTACCAAGTTCACGCCTTACATTCATAAGGTTTACACCACCGTACACGGCGAGGTTTTCCCCATGCCCGTGAACCTCGGCACCATCAATCAATTCTTCCACGCCGCCTACACTCCCGACCAGGCTCGCGAACTCATCGCCCGGCAAGCCGAGGAAATCCAAGGCGAGGACGCCAACGAAAACTTTCGCACGAAAGGCATCTCCCTGGTCGGAAAGCCCCTGTTCGAAGCCTTTTTCGAGGGTTACACCGCGAAACAGTGGCAAACCGACCCCACCGAACTGCCGGCCTCTATCGTGTCTCGCCTCCCGGTTCGCTACAACTACGACAACCGCTATTTCAACGATACTTACGAGGGTTTACCGGTTGACGGATACGGTGCTTGGCTGACGAACATGGCCACCCACGAAAACATCACCGTCCACCTGGGCGTGGACTTTTTCGACGAAAGCCCCGATAACCCCTGGTCAAAAGCCGCTACGGTCGGCCGTCTGCCCGTCGTCTACACCGGGCCGATTGACGAATACTTTGCCTACAGCGAGGGCGAGCTGGGGTGGCGCACCATCGACCTGGAACTGGAAGTGAAACCGACTGGGGACTTCCAAGGCTGCCCGGTGATGAACTACGGCGACCCCTCCGTGCCCTACACGCGTATCCACGAGTTCCGCCACTTCCACCCCGAACGCGCCGCCCGCTACCCCGCGGACCAGACCGTCATCGCTCGGGAATATTCCCGTTTTGCCCAGCGCGGCGACGAACCGTACTACCCCATCAACAAGGAAACCGACCGCCAACGCCTTGTGAAGTATCGCGAACTGGCCGCGGCCGAACCAAACGTGCTGTTCGGCGGACGCTTGGGCACCTACAAGTATTTAGATATGCACATGGCCATCGGTTCTGCCCTGTCGCGGGCCGAAGCGGTGGTGCTACCGCATCTGCGCGGGGAGCGTGCCTCCCTCTCCTTTGTGGCCGGACAGGACGAATAGCCGAGACGGGTGTCCTATATCCGGTGAAAAACCGGATATTTCGCTACCATTAACTCAGGCAAACCCGAATCTCCGGTAACGGCACCCGCCAACCGGGTCGGGAACCCTGCGGAAACTCCGCCCACCGACCCCGGCGAACCCGCCAACCGCGCAGGTCAGCCTCTATCGAGAGGACAGTCTTGGAACACAACCTACCCCTCGCCATCGCTTTGCAGGTGATTGGGTCGTTCTGTTTCGCCCTGGCTGCCCGGTATCAAAACAGCGCTATTCGCCACGAGGTCAAACACAACCAAAGTCGGCGGCGCCTGAAGTCCGACCAACTCATGGCAAGCCTGAAAAACCGCCGGTGGTGGCATGGGTTATTGCTGATGGGAGTGTCTTTGGGATGCCAGATTACCGCCCTGTTCTTTGCCCCGGTCACGGTGGTGCAGCCCGTGGGGTTGCTGGCTTTCCCGTGGTCTATGATTTTGCAGGCACGCGTCGCTCACCAGCGGATTCGCAAGCGTGAGGGCGCTTTGGTGGCGATGACGGTGCTGGCCACCGGCGTTTTCACTTTCCTTGTGTCCTACTATTCCGCGCCCGATCAGCCCCTGACGACCATCAAAGTCTTTATCGGCGCCATCACGATTTATATTCTGGCCGGTTCTTTCGGAATGTTAGGCGCAAAAGGGCCGCGCGTGTGGCGTTCGTTTTTCTGGGGCAGCGGTGGGGCTATGTTCTACGGTCTGGAAGCCTCGCTGGTGCGTACCCTCATCATCTTTGTCCGCAACCATAACTGGGTGGACAACCCGATGTTCTGGATAGTCCTGGTGGTTTTGGTCATTGGTTCGATGACCGCCGGCTGGATGGTGCAGCAGGGTTACGCCACCGGACAAGCCGAGCTGGTCGTCGCGTCGATGACCATCACGTCCCCCATCATCGCGGTGTGTTTCGGCATCGCCGTACTGGGTGAGGGCAAGAACTTCACCTGGGGAGTCGCGTTGGGGATAATCGCCTGCGGACTGGTCGCCATCGCCGGAATCGTGGGGCTGACCCACTTGAAGGCCCATCAGCCCATCGTTTTGGAACACACCGCCGGGATCCCGATTAACTCGGAATCAAATCAGTACCAGCCTGCTGAGTCAGCGAACGAGCCGGACGGGCTCGGCACGCCGACGCCAGATACGCCCCCGGAAGTTAGTTAAACCGGTAGAGGTGCTGAGCCAGGCGGTAGGTCTTAACCGCTGCCCACTTCAGCGGGGCTTTGTTCACGCTCGAACCCCTAACCAGCGGGTGACGCTTTAGATTGCGGGCCATGCGCGGGCTCTTGGCATAAATATGTTTCCACATCTCATCGCGCATCCGCATCGCTTCGTGATCGCCGCGGAGCAGCGAAAACGCCGAAGAAGCCGTGACAATCAGCGCCAGGAAACCCTCCATATACTTTGCCAAGCGCGGGTTGGGAATGTCGTCGGGCAAAGTGTAGGCATCGACCAACGCCCGGGTCACACGCATCTGTTGATCCAAGCGGCCCAGCATGACAGTCTCGTTCACGGACTGGTCGTCACGCCCGATAAAGTAGTGATACAGGTCAACCGGCAAATAGTAGAGTTTCTTTACATAAGGGAGGGGAACGTAGACAAAAATATTGTCCACGTAGAACGTGTGTTTGGGCATCACCATCCCGGATTCCCGCAGCACCTGGGTGCGATAAACCGTGGAGTGCATCAGGATGTTTTGCCCCACCCCGAAGTTTCCGACCTGGTTCCAGGTGATAACCCGGTTCAGCGGCAGGGCGCGGTTGTAGCGGATGACTTTGCGCGAACCCGTCAACACGTGCTCGTAAACATAATTACAGACAACCAGGTCAACCCGTTCATTATGTGTTAGGAACGTTCTCAGCTTGGACATCAGCAAGTTCAACCCGACCCGATCCAGCCAGTCGTCCGAGTCAACCACCTTAAAATAGTGGCCGCGAGCCGCCCGCAGACCCGCCATCACCGCTCCACCGTGACCGGCGTTTTCCTGGTGAATGACCCGAATCTTGTCGGGCATGGCCTGCGCCCACTTATCAGCTTTCGCGCCCGTATGATCCTTTGAACCGTCATTAACAATGATGATTTCAGTGTCCTCGCCCGCCCCTATCATCGAGGAAATGCAGGCGTCCATGTAATCCTCGGAGTTGTAGCACGGAATGACAAAAGTCAGGGTTATGTCGCGATCCGCCGCGTTCTGTTCAGTGTTTGCGGTTTCCGCGGTTTTATTCGTTTCTGCCATCAGGTTCTCTCACTAGATTTCGTTGTTATTTCTGTAGTTTTGCCCCGTCAGCCGGGGTGGTCTCATTCGTCGGTCATCACCACATGCAGCCCGCCCACCATGCGGGCAATCAAGTTGTAAATCACGGCAGACAGCCAGCTCAGTACAGTCAAAATAATAATCTGGAGCACGCCAAAAATCGCGACCAGAGCAATGGCCCGGCTAAACGTCAGCGCGTCAACCAGGTTAACCAACGCCGTGGCGGAAAGCGCCTGTAAAAACCCTTGCATGGAGGAAAACACGTGCAATATATCCAGCACAATCCACAACACTATGGACGCAACCAACATAACTATGGACAGCGCGACCGCCACCAGGAACCCAATCTTCATCGCTGAGAGCGGATTGATGCGGGACAAAGTCAGCTTCACGCGACGCACGTCAGGCAAATCCATGGCTTCTTCGCGTTCCTGCATGCGTTTAGCCGCCTCCAAGCGCCGGGCCTCCCGAGCGGCTTGCCGTTCGGCTTTCTTGGCAGCCCGCGCCGCGGCCCGCTCGGCGGCGTTCGTTTCACGAGGGGTAGGGGTCGGCTCGACTGCGGGTTCCTGGTCCGCAGCAGGTTCATTTTCGGCCTCGGCTGAGCCCTGCCGCGCGCCCGCCTCTGCGCCGGTTCCCGGCGGTGGGGGCGGAACCGGTCTTTTCACCTGAGTCTCACCAGACTGCAAAGCACCTGAATAGGGGTCAGCGTGACCCAGCCTGGCCCACGATACGCTGGGATCCTCGCCGGACGCGTCCATATCGGGATTGGGGGCGGGACTATTCCCGTCGGGTGTTCCTTTTATCCGCATATTCCATCCCCTTCAGATGTTTCCTCGATTTTAGAGCCTAGCCACCGGCGGCTCAATTCATGCTTCCGTGTTCTCACTTTGACGATTTCGAGGACTTTTGCAATATATCGCACAAAGCTCGAATTTTCGCAAAGTTATTCCTCCAGCTGCGGGTCATTGTCCACGTTGAGGGTGATAGCAATGACCCCGTCGCCTTCATCAGCCCGTGAGAAAATCACGCCCTGAGTGTTGCGCCCGGTCCGGCTGACTTCATCGACCCGGGAACGCACGATTTTGCCCCCCGCCATGATGACCAGCACTTCTGAATCTTCCTCGGTGACCAGCGCGCCAACCAGGTCGCCGCGGGCCTCCACCAGGTTTGCGACCTTAATCCCCAGGCCACCGCGACCCTGGACTCGGTACTCCGACAGCGCCGTGCGTTTCGCGTAGCCGCCCTCGGTCACCACGAACAGGTCCGCGCCCTCGCGCACCACGTCCATCGTCAAGAGTTCGTCTTTGGTCCTAAACCGCATCCCCGTCACCCCGGATGTGGCCCGACCCATCGGGCGCAGCTGCTCATCGCTGGCGGTAAACCGCAAGGATTGGCCGTGGCGAGACACCAAAATCAGGTCGTCGGTCGCGTCGACCAGGCACGCCGAAACCAGCTGATCCGCCTCACCGTCACTGTCCTCGCGCAGTTTGATCGCAATCAACCCGCCCGTTCGGTTCGTGTCGTAATCGGTCAGCCGAGTCTTTTTCACGAACCCGAGCCGCGTCGCCAACACCAGGTAGGCTTTGTCTTCAAACGAGGAAACCTGCAGGACCTGGGCGATACGTTCCTCGGGTTGGAAAGCCAGCAGGTTTGCCACGTGCTGACCCTTCGAGTCGCGCCCGCCTTCGGGAATCTCGTAGGCTTTCGCGCGATAGACCCGCCCGAAGTTCGTAAAGAACAGCAGCCAGTCGTGCGAGGAAGTGGTAAAGAAGTGCTCGACCTGGTCCTCCTCGCGCAGCGTCGCGCCTTTAATGCCTTTGCCGCCGCGATGCTGGGACCGGTAAGCGTCGACCGGGGTTCGTTTCGCGTACCCGCCACGAGTGATGGTGACCACCACGTCTTCTTCGGGAATGAGGTCTTCCATCGACATTTCCCCATCAAAAGGCACGATGGTGGTTTTGCGTTCGTCGCCCCACTTTTCGGTGATTTCGCCGAGCTCCTCAGACACTATGGCGCGTTGGCGTTCGGGGCGAGCCAAAATGTCTTCATAGTCGGCGACTTTCGCCTCTAATTCGGCGTGTTCGTCCAAAATCTTTTGGCGTTCCAAAGCGGCCAACCGACGCAGCTGCAAAGCCAGAATCGCGTCAGCCTGAACCTCGTCAACCTTCAGGAACTCCATCAACCCGACCCGAGCATCTTCTGCGGTCGGAGAACGACGAATCAACGCGATAACCTCATCGAGCGCATCCAAAGCCGCCAGGTAGCCTTGCAAGATATGCAGCCGTTCCTGGGCTTTCGCTAACCGGAAAGCGGTGCGGCGTTTGATGACATCGACCTGGTGAGCGGTCCAATAGTGGACAAAACCGTCAATAGACAGGGTCCGCGGCACCCCGTCAACCAGCGCCAACATGTTGGCGGGGAAAGAATCTTGCAGCTGGGTGCGTTTATACAGGTTATTCAGCACGACTTTCGGGACCGCGTCGCGTTTCAGTACCACCACAATCCGAGTCCCGGCTCGGTCCGACGTTTCGTCACGAATATCCGCAATGCCCTGCAGCTGGCCGTCTTTGACCAGCTGAGCAATCTTAACCTGCAGGTTATCGGGATTGACCTGGTAGGGCAGTTCGGTCGCCACCAGGCAGGTGCGCCCGTTGAGTTCCTCCACGTTGACCACCGCGCGTTGGGTGATGGAACCGCGGCCAGTCCGGTAGGTTTCCTCAATCCCGCGCCGACCCAGAATCGTGGCGCCGGTGGGGAAATCCGGGCCTTTGATGCGCTGCAGACAGGCCTGGAGCAATTCTTCGCGGGTCGCCTCGGGGTTTTGCAGATACCATTGCGCGGCGTCCGCGACTTCCCGCAGGTTGTGGGGCGGAATCCGGGTCGCCATGCCCACCGCGATACCTTCCGACCCGTTAATCAGCAGGTTCGGGATGCGGCTGGGCAGCACGGTCGGCTCTTGGGAGCGCCCGTCATAGTTGTCCATGAAATCGACAGTGTCCTCGTCGATGTCACGCACCATTTCCATGGCGAGGGCGGCCATCTTGCATTCCGTGTACCGAGGCGCGGCCGGTCCGAGGTTACCGGGGGAACCAAAGTTGCCTTGACCAGCCACCAAGGGGTAACGCAACGACCAGGGCTGCACCAACCGGGCTAGTGCGTCATAGACCGAAAAATCCCCGTGAGGGTGGAAGTGGCCCAAAACGTCGCCCACCACGCGCATACACTTGGAATACCCACCATTCGGGCGGTATCCCCCGTCATACATGGTGTAGATAACGCGGCGGTGTACCGGTTTCAGCCCATCGCGCACATCGGGCAGGGCGCGGCCCACAATCACGCTCATGGCGTAGTCCATGTAGGACTTTTTCATCTCTTTTTCCAGATCCACCTGCATGACGCGGGTAGATTCCGCCTCGGTAATCACGGGCGCATCGGGATGAATGATGTCTTCCACTTCGGAATCGTTGTTGTCTTGGTTATCAGCCATTTCCCTTGTCTTTCAATAGCTTGGTGAAAGTTTCACCGTGGCTTGTGGTTAGTGTTCGCTTAGATATCCAAGAACCGCACGTCTTGGGCGTTGCGTTGGATAAAGGCGCGGCGCGAACTCACGTCCTCGCCCATGAGCAGCGAAAATACTTCGTCAGCGGAGGCGGCCTCGTCCATCGTGACCTGTTTCAACAGTCGCACACTGGGATCCATCGTGGTTTCCCACAGTTCCTGGGCGCTCATCTCGCCCAGGCCTTTGTAGCGTTGAATCCCGCCCTCCTTGGGCATTCGCGCCCCAGAGTCCAGGCCCAAAGTGACCAGCTTTTCCTTTTCCTTGTCGGAATAGACGAACTGGTGAGGTTTGTTGGACCACTTCAGGCGGTAGAGCGGCGGGGTGGCCAGGAACACGTGACCGTTTTCGATGAGCGGACGCATATAGCGGAACAGCAGGGTCAGCAGCAGGGTGGTGATGTGTTGGCCGTCCACGTCGGCGTCTGCCATCAGCACAATCTTGTAGTAGCGCAGTTTCGACAGGTCGAAATCTTCGCCGATACCGGTGCCGAAAGCGGTGATGAGGGACTGGATTTCCTTGTTGTCCAAAGCGCGGTCCAGGCGGGCCTTTTCAACGTTGAGGATTTTGCCGCGCAACGGCAGGATAGCCTGGTGAGCCGGGTCGCGTCCCGCCACCGCTGAACCGCCTGCCGAATCGCCCTCGACCAGGAAAATTTCGCATTCGGAAGCGTCCCGGCTGGAGCAATCCCGCAGCTTGCCGGGCATTGAGAAGGAATCCAGGGCGGTCTTGCGCCGGGTCGCGTCCCGGGCTTTCCGCGCCGCGTTACGGGCCTGCTGGGCGGACTGGGCTTTGGAAATAATCGCCTTGCATTCCGCCGGGTGGGCATCGAACCAGTCCCCCAGCTGGGAATATACGGTTTGCTGTACGAAAGTCCGGGCCTCGGTGTTACCGAGTTTCGTTTTCGTCTGGCCCTCAAACTGGGGGTTGCGGATTTTCACGGAAATCACGGCGGTTAAGCCCTCGCGGCAGTCGTCGCCAGAAAGGTTCTCGTCTTTGTCCTTGATGAAGCCTTTTTCCCGCCCGACCTTGTTCATCAGTGAGGTCAGAGCCGCGCGGAACCCTTCCTCGTGGGTGCCGCCTTCGGTGGTGTTGATGGTGTTGGCGTAGGTATAGATGGATTCGGAATACGCGCTGGTCCACTGCAGGGCGATTTCCAGCGCCATTGCGTTATCGGTGTCCTCCACGCTGGACTCAAAGTCGATGATTTCCTCGTGGATAACCTCAGATTTCTTGGTGGTGTTGATGAAATGCACGTAGTCGTGCAACCCGTTTTCGTAACAGTAAGACACCGAGCGACGTCCGACCTCGGGAGTATCCGCCTCCCCTTCCTGGTCTCCGGTCACGAAATCGCCTTCCGCAGTCACGTTGGGGCGTTCATCAGTGAGGGTGATGCGCAGTCCCTTGTTCAGGAAAGCCATCTGTTGGAAACGGGTCCGCAGGGTTTCATAGTCAAAATCGACAGTTTCAAAAATATCCGGATCCGGGTAAAACACCTGAACAGTCCCGGTTTCATCGGTGGGTTCGCCGCGACGCAGCGGCTGGATGACTTTGCCCCCGTCGCCAAACTCAATATGCCATTCGTAACCGTCACGTTTCACGGTGGTCAAAATCCTGGTGGACAGGGCGTTTACCACCGAAATGCCGACCCCGTGCAAACCGCCGGACACCGCGTAAGACGAGCCGCCGAACTTGCCTCCCGCGTGCAGAATCGTCATGACGACTTCCACCGTGGGGCGGTGTTCACTAGGGTGTTCCGCCACCGGAATACCGCGGCCGTTATCAGCCACCTGCACCCCGCCGTCAGCTTGTAAAGTCACCTCAATATGGTCACAGTACCCAGCCAAAGACTCATCGACCGAGTTGTCTACCACCTCATAAACCAAGTGGTGTAAGCCCCGCTCTCCGGTGGATCCGATGTACATACCGGGCCGGACTCGCACTGCTTCCAGGCCCTCGAGGACCTTAATGTCAGAAGCGTCATAGTGCTCCTCGGGCGTTTCAAAATCGCTCACGTTTGTGTCTCCTTTTTTCGGCTTTTTCGCCACTATAATCCTATCGAATTTTTTGGCGATTGCCCTTTAGAGACGCGTAAAGACTGATTTAACACGTTTTATGTGTAATTCGTGAGCAACTAGGTTTGCGGGTTCTGCGGGCCGTAAATCCCGACTTTATAGTTTCAACAAGTTTTGGCATCAGGCCGGTTGGCCCGGTTTTAGCCGTAGGTGTCACGCGGTCCACGCCCCGGAACACTGCGCGGTCCGTGGTTCCAGGACGGCACCTGGGGACCGCGGATAATGACTTGGTTCACCACTCCCGCCCCGAGCCGCCGATTCAGTTGTTTAATCAGTTCGGAGAGCAAATATTTCAGCTGGGTGGCCCAAGCGGTGGAGTCGGTACGGACGATGAGTTTGCCCCCCTCGAAACTCTCTACCGTGGAATGGGCCGCGACCTGGGCACCGACATATTCGTCCCAATGTTTTTTTACGTCCGCTATCTCTAGCGGAGTCTGCCACCCCAGACGCCGAGCCAGATGCCCCAGCAGGAACCCGGCCTGCTGCGGGTCGTTACGGGAGGGGCGCGACAGGTCCGTAAAACTGGCGGTGGCCGGTCCCAGGGCAGCCAACTGCTCTATCTGGTGAGGTGTGGAACCGAGGCTTTTGGCCAGGTCGGCGTAATATTTTTTCGCGATTTCGCGATCCAGCCATTCCCGTTCGCTCAAACTCTCGGTCTCTGGCGCAGCGGTGGAAAACCCACGCACTTTCCCGGTGAGGGGGTAAAAGCCCTGGCTAAACATGAGTTCCCGGTAACGTTTCAAGGCGCGGCGCGGCAGGGGGGAATGCATGGTGGGGTACAGCCCGGAATAGTCGATGCCTTTAGCCACGAGCGAGCCCTCCCCTGCTGACGGTAACTGTCCTGCCATTATCCTGCCATTATTGCAAAAAATCCGGTGCCGCTCCCTGACCGAGGGTCTCTACGCTGCTCTCGCGAGTTTCCTGGTCGAGGGTGACGCGGTAGAACGCGGCGTGCAGGGCGTCGGGGATTTCGGTTCCGGTGGCGGAGGTCAAAAACATCTGGTCAGCCTGGTCGATAGCCCATAGCAGGGCAGCGCGGCGCTGTTCATCGAGTTCGGCGAACACGTCATCTAACAGCAGTACCGGGGCGTCAGCAAAGTTGTCGCGCAGCAGGGAAAACTCCGCCAAACGCAGGCTCAAAGCGTAGGACCAGGACTCGCCGTGGGAGGCGAACCCCTTGACCGGCAAGCCGTTCAAGGCTAGTTCCAGTTCGTCGCGGTGCGGACCGACCAGGTTGACCCCGCGCCGAGCCTCATCGGCACGGCGCCGCTCCAGGGCTTGGCGAAACGCGGCAGTCAATGAATCCGGGTCTGACCACAGTTTTTGTTGTTCGCTGGCGGGCAGGTCGAGAGTTTTCGTGACACTGTCCGCGTAGGTTAGCCCCACCGGGGCAGGGTGTCCGGCGATTCGGGCATACACCTGGGGCAGGTGCGCGCCCAACTTGTCGATGACCCACGCCCGCTCACTCATGATTTCCACCGCCGCCGGCACTAGGGCATCATCCCAGATAGACAGCTGAATTTCATCGATAGGGGCACGGCGTTTCGCCAGGTCTTTCAGGTAAGCTCCGCGCTGGCGGGCGACCTTCGTGTATTCGCTCAACGCCCCGGCCAGGGTCGGGCGCAGCTGGATGGCGATACGGTCCAAGAACGTGCGGCGGGCAGCGGGGTCGCCTTGCACCAGCTGTAAATCTTCGGGAGCAAACAGCACGGTCGAGAGGTGTCCCAGCAGGGAGCGCGGGCGCACGTTGTGCCGGTTTATCATGGCGCGGTTGGCCCGGCCCGCCAACAGTTCAATCTCTAGCAGTTCCCCGTTAGCGTCCGGGTTCGCAATGTCACTACCGGGGTGAATCCGGGCCCGAATCACTCCCGCGCGCGGGGGCGCACTGGGGTCGGCCGTGTCTCCGGTTTCGCGAAAAATCAGGCTCGCATCGGTACCAATCCGGTGCGAAGCCAGCACCGCCAGGTAGTTTAGCGCCTCTAACAAGTTCGTTTTGCCTTGCCCATTGGCGCCGACAAAGACGTTGGCTCCCGTTGGAAAGTGCACAATCACCTGACGGTAGGAACGAAACCAGTCCAGAGCAAGGTCGGAAACAAACACGCGCCCCCCAAAAACCTCTCTTGGCCTACCCCTTATAAAGAAAACTTTAGATGCTGGTGCGGATGGGCATAATCAGGTAGCGGAACGTCAGGTTGTCGTCCCCGGTTTCGTCTTTTTGACCGGTGATGACCACAGGTTTCGCCTCATCTTTGAACGACAGGCGCGCATAGGGTTCATCGATAGCGCCCAAGCCCTCCAGCAGCATCCGCGAGTTGAAAGACACCGCAATGTCCGGGCCGTTCAGCAGGGCGGGAATCGTGTCGCTGGCGCTGTTTTCCCCGCCATTACCCGCCAGGAACTCCAGCTGACCGGCGCTAAATCGCAGGGAAATTTGTTGATTGGATAGATTCGAGGACACAATCGCCACCCGCTTGGCGGTCTCAATAAACTGATCGACCTTTACCACGGCCGTAACATTAATCGGTTCGGGGAACAGACGGCGCACGTCAGGATAGTTTCCGTCGTTAATCTGGGAGGTAAACACGCGTCCGTTCGCACTCAAACCAATCAGGGAAGCGGGACTGTCGGCGGAACCTGCCGCGATTTCGACATCACCGGCGGTGGCAATGTTCTTTGCCGCATCACTCAAGTTCTTGGCTTTCACCACCAGGTCTTGGTCCCCGCCCTGGCCACCTGCCCACGGCATCTCCTTCAACGCCATCCGGTAACGGTCAGTCGCCAAGAGATAGAGCTTGTCCGGGCGAACCTCCAGAGAAATGCCCGTCAGCAGCGGCAACGTTTCGTCACGAGAGGCGGCCACCGCGACTTGTGAAACCGAATGAGCAAAAGCGGCGGCATCAACCTTCCCGGCACTGGGCGGCAACTGCGGCAACGACGGGTATTCCTCAGAATGCATCATGATGAGATTTTGTTTGAAAGAACCACAAGTGATGTGCAGGTAGTTTTCCTCCGTCGCGAACGTCACCAGGTCGGCGCTGGTCGGCAAGGCTCGTGCCGTTTCGCTGAGCAGTTTGCCGTCCACTACCGCCACACCGGGCTCTGTGACTTCTTCGGCCGCGACCGTCACCCGCGAGGAAACTTCGTAGTCATAGGAGGAAAGCTCGACCCCGTCCTCTCGCGCTTCGATGCGTACCCCGGAGAGCACCGCCACCGCCGGACGAGGGGAAATCGACCGGGAACTCCATGCCACAGCTTCTGCCAAAGTGTCGCGTCTCAACACGAGTTCCATGAAATTCCTCCTAAATGCTAAATGTTGTTATACAAACTCTAACCCAAAACGGCATTCTTGAGTACTCCCGCAGGTTGCAGATTTTGCCGACTAACGAGCGGGGTTCACGAGCCAAGCCGAGGCTTTTGATGATGGTTGGAGGTCGCAAAATTTTTAAGATTAATTACCTTCATCACCATTGTGAATTCTGTGTAAAACCCGATTTTCCTAGGCGCCGGTTCGGAATCACAAATCTGTAGTTCAGTTGATAACTTTTGGGACAAACTCGGCGGGCTTGTGAATTAAATGCTGTCCACAATTTCTTCCACAGCCAATCCCCGAAAAAACCTGCTCTCTTCCCCAGCTTTGTCCACATTCGCGAGTGTGCCCTGGACGTGTCAGCGGAAGAGGTATGACGTGTGGTTTTGTGCGGTTTTCCGTTCGGGGTCGCAAGAGTGGTCGCAGGTGTGGTTGTGCGCGGTTCCGTTCGGGGTCGCGGGGTTTTTAAAGTAGCCGATGATTGCCCGTCACCAAATATTGCGGTAACCGGAATGGGAGCGGGGGAGGAACCCGTACGACGCTGGGGAGGGGGCCCTATCGCGGCGAGAGCGTAGCGGAGACGCGATGGGGGAGGGTGCTCCCCCGATGTCGCTAGGTTCCTCCCCCGCGACCCTTGAGCGGTACACCGCGACCCGCCCCACGCACCTTGTGAACTCAAGAGATACTGTCCGCACCGACCTTGTGAACAGAACAACAAAGGCAGAAGGAAACGAAAAACTGCTGGGGAAAGCAGCTGAAACTAGGATTCGCGGGTGGCACGGCGTACCGCGTCGGAAATGTCGGAAACCGACTTGAACGTCTGGGTGTCTTCCTTCATGGAGGCTGCGACCTTTTTATTGGCGTGCATGACCGTTGTGTGGTCGCGACCCCCGAAAGCGGCTCCGACCTGGGGAAGTGACAGGTCGGTCAGTTCTCGGCACAGGTACATGGCGATTTGGCGCGGTCCCACCACGGTGCGCGACCGGTTCGCGGAGAGCAGGTCTTCGGACTTCAACGCAAAGTATTGGGCGGTGCAGTCAATAATCATTTCGGGAGTGATCTCTTTGGTGCCCTTGCCGGTCATCAGGTCGCGAATCGCCAGTTTCGCGGTTTCAATGGTGGCAGGCACGTGGTTGAGCGACCAATACGCCGTGACCCGAATCAAAGCACCTTCTAGGGCGCGAATGTCCGAATCGACGTTCGAGGCGATGAACTCCGCTACGTCGTCGGGCATCTGCAGGCTTCCGGCCTGGGCTTTTCGACGCAAAATAGCGATGCGCGTCTCTAGGCTGGGGGGTTGAATATCTGCCATCAAACCCCACTCCAGGCGCGAACGAACCCTTTCCTCGAAGCCTTTCAGCTCTTTGGGAGCCACATCGGAGGTGATGACGACCTGTTTTTGTGCGGTGTGCAGCGTATTAAAGGTGTGGAAGAACTCCTCGAGGGTTTGTTCTTTACCGGCCAGGAACTGGATGTCGTCGATGAGCAGGAAGTCGACTTCCCGGTAACGAGCCTGGAAATCGGCGAAAGTCTGAGAGGCGATGGCGTTGATGAACTCGTTGGTGAACTCCTCGGAGGAAATGTATTTCACCTTCGAGTCGGGGTACAGCTCCAGGGCGTAGTTACCGATGGCGTGCAACAGGTGGGTTTTTCCCAGACCCGGACCGCCATAGATAAACAGCGGGTTGTAAGCTTTTGCCGGTGAGGCCACGACAGATTCCGCGGCCGCAGCGGTAAACGAGTTCGAGGAACCGATGACGAAAGAGTCAAAAGTGTAGGTCGGGTTCAGTCCCGTGTTTTGGTCAATGTGCAGCATTTGGTGGCTTTCCCCCGGTTCCCACACGGGAGCCGCGTGAGCGCTCGGTTGGGCGGGCTGGGGCGGAGCGGGTTCAAAAGTTTGGGGTGCGGGAGTCGTGTTACCCAAATTTTCGTCCACCGTCACAATCAAGTTATTGATGGGACGGTTCAGGACCTCACCAAACGTGGTTTTAAACAGCTCGTAGTACTTTGACTCAATCATGGTCTTGACGTCATTGCTGGAAACCGCCAACACTGCCGCGTCTCCGGATTCCCCCAACCCTTTAGATTGGCGTATGAGCGCCAAGTCGAAGTCCCCAATTTTGCCTGAAGCACTGAGGTTTTGCAGGGCTCTGACCCAGAAATCGGCTGGTCCAAGGTCGGCGTTGGTGCCGATTTCCCAGGCCGCATCGTCCACGGTAAGTACTCTCCTTGGCTCGAAATCCATCCAGATAAAACTGAATAAATCTTGCCACTCTTTAGTGAAATCCACAAAGTTATCCACAGCCTGTGGACAAAGTTACAACGGTGTAACTTCGGTATGAGGTGCAGTTACATGCAAGTTTTCCAATTTTTTCCTGGCTGGTGCGCGCGGCGGGACTTTTGCGCTAATTTGCAAGGAACCTGTCATTTGGGATAAATTAGAGCTTCGTCTTATGACTTGACTGCGGCCCGGGTTTGCCCGGGATTATTTTTCAGGAGAACAAAGTGACTAAGCGGACTTATCAGCCCCATAATCGTCGCCGCGCCCACAAGCACGGCTTCCGAAATCGTATGGCCACCCGTGGGGGACGGGCGGTAATCAGCGCTCGGCGTCGTCGCGGCCGGAAGCGTCTGGCGGTCTAAGCCCACACTGATGCTGGCCAAGGCTAACCGGCTGACCCGCGCTCAGGACTTTCGCCTAGCGATGCGCGAGGGAAGCCACGCTCACAGCCCTAACCTGGTGTTACACCAATTTGTCGGTACAGGAGACGAACCGGCTCGCATCGGTTTCGTCGTGGCCAAGCGGTTTGTGAAACACGCTACTGGACGCAACCTCATTAAACGTCGCTTGCGTAACTTGGTGCGCGGCCGCATTCGGCAGTTTCCGGTGGGTTCTGTAAACGTGTTTTATGCCAAAGCTGGCATCGCTGAGGTGGACTATTCCCAGCTGGAAAACCAAGTCGGGGTGGTGTTGCAAAAGATGGCTCGCAAACGTCACCAGGCGCTTTTACATTCCCTTCAGCCCGGTTCATCGAGTTTCCCGCGAGGGTAGACCCTAAAAGTTAGGATAGATGCGGTGTTAACAGGCAAGGCAGTATGGCGGTGGGGATGGCACCTGCCGGCGAATCTGGCGCGCTTGCTGATACATATTTATCAACATACTTTGTCAAAGGCGTTCGGGCCGGTTTGTAAGTATTATCCCAGCTGTTCGCACTATGCGGACCTGGCTTTGCAAGTACACGGATTTTGGAAAGGCTCAGCGCTGACCGTGTGGCGGCTGCTACGGTGCAACCCCTACTCTGACGGAGGCGTGGACTACCCTCCGGTCAAAGGCTCCTGGACCAATCCGTGGACCGAACCTGGCAGTGTCAGTGCCCAAACTTATGGCTTTTTCCCCGGTCAGAACCCACTGTGGACCGCCGGGGCGAGAGGGGAAACTATGGAAACGAAAGAAGGAGTGGTGTCATGCTGCTGAGCCTGGTTTCGGCTGCTGGGGAAGCCAAACTGTCTCTCTATGATCAGATTTTGTACCCCTTCATGTGGGTGGTGGGCTGGATTCTGCGCGGTGTCCACGAGATGCTGAGACTGTTCGGGGTCAAGTCAGGTGCCGGTATTGGTTGGGTGCTGGCCATTGTCGGGATGACTATCGTGGTGCGGCTGATTATTGTGCCGTTGTTTATCAAACAGATTAAGGCTTCGCGCGCTATGAGCCTAGCTCAGCCCGAACTGACCGCTATCACCAAGAAATATAAGGGCAAGCGCGACCAGCAGTCTATGATGCGCCAGCAAGAAGAGATGAAAGCCGTGCAAAAGAAGTACGGCGCTTCCATGTCGGCCTCGTGCCTGCCACTGTTGGTGCAGATGCCGGTACTGTTTGCGCTGTATCGCTTGCTCTACTATATGTCGGCGGTCGCGCAAGGAACCATGCCCGAACATGATTCCATTGGCGGGATGGGTCAGGAGCAAGCCAAAGCGTTGTGGGATTCCACGTTCTTTGGTGAATCTTTGGGTCAGACCATGTTCGGTCCGACTTCCACCATGCAGACCAAGATTGTCATCGGGATTATGGTGGCTTACCTGGTCGTGACCATGTTTGTCCAGACGGCGCTCCTCTCGATGAAGAATATGAGTGACGAACAGTTGCATTCGGATAACCCGATGGTGAAGTCCACGAAGTCCATGATGTACTTTATGCCCCTGGTTTATCTGTTCACCGGCCCGGTCGTGCAGGTGGGACTGCTTATCTACTGGGTGACTTCCAACACGTGGAGCTTGGTGCAGCAGTACTTTATGATTCGGGCCTACCCCACTCGTGGTTCGGCTGCCGCCCGGTGGCGCGCCGACGCGCACGAACAGAAGTTTGAAAAATACCGCTCTGAGCAGGAAAAACAACTGAACGCCGAGCTGGAAAGGATTGAGCTTAACGAGGTGGGGCTCAATCAAAAGGGCGTTCAGGTGGCTATGCGGGAAGCCCGGTTGGCCCATATTCACAAGTTAGAGAAGCGTCGGATGGAGCTGGGGTTGGAGGAGATTAACTTCGGTTCGGTTGACGCTCAAGGCAAAGGCGGCAGGCAGCAGCGGATGCAGCCCGGCCAGAAAGGCTGGGAGGAATATCGCGCCCAGTTCGATCAGGACAAGGCCGAGGCGCTCGCCGAGACGGAACCAGATCCGGATGAGGTCGGCAAGGATGGGCTGACCGCCAGCCAAAGAGCTGCTAAACAAGCTGAAAGACGTGCAGCTGAACGCAAAGCTAAGCAAAAGAAGTCAAAAAAGAAGCAAGGGAACAAATAGACACGAAATTTTTTAGGCGGCACGACGCAGCGTGTCGCCGAGGGAATCGAGGGAACATAAACATGAGTGAAACAATGGATGATTTAGACATTATCGAAGAAGGCACCGAAGTTGTTGCCAATCGCGGATCCAAGATGGAGCGGCTGGAAAACGAAGGCGACTTGGCCGCTGATTATTTAGAGGAACTGCTGGATATCGTCGATTTGGACGGAGACATCGAGATTGATGTTGAGAACGGGCGCGCCCTGGTCGAAATCGTTACAGGCGATGCCGAGCCGGATCGTCGTTTGAAACGGCTGATTGGTCGGCACGGCGAAGTGCTGGAAGCTTTGCAGGAACTGACCCGCCTGGCGGTGCAGTCCCAGACCGGGGAACGGTCCCGGCTCATGCTTGATATTGCGGGCTACCGCTCCAATCGTCGCATTGAGCTGCAGGAACTGGTGGAACGCTTGGGTGCGCAAGTGCAGGAAACCGGTGAGCCGGTCCAGCTCAATCCCATGAATCCTTTTGAACGCAAGGTGTGTCACGACAAAGCCGCCGAAATGGGGCTGTATTCCGAATCCGAGGGACTCGCGCCCAACCGTTACGTCGTACTGTCCCTCGATGAGGGCGACGACGAAGAGGACTTCGGGGACGAACCTTTGGACGACTTTGACGACGCTGATGAGGCGGCTGACGACAGTGCAGACGACGCGCTGGACTCAGATGAGGCAGCCTTGGACGAGGACTCTGATACCTCGGCTGACGAAGATTAACCGATAGAGTCTGGCGGAAAGACATACCGTGACAGATTTAGCTGCGGATGAGCTGGCCGAAGACGCGCTCGCTGAGGTATCGGTTGAACCCGAACCCCACGGCCTTGCCGAAGTCTTTGATACCAGCGCTGACCAGATGCGCTACTTCGCAGACTTGCTCAGCCATGAGGGTTTAGAACAGGGGTTGCTGGGTCCCCGAGAGGCGGGACGCATCTGGAGCCGACACATTTTGAACTGCTGGGTACTCAGCGAGTTCCTTCCCGAGGGCGTCCAGGTCGCCGACGTCGGTTCCGGCGCGGGGCTGCCCGGTTTGGTGCTGGCCATCGGTCGGCCGGATTTGAGCTTGACGTTGATAGAGTCTATGGCACGCCGTTGTGAGTGGCTGCAGTTTTGTGTCGAAGAACTCGGCCTGGATAACGTGCGGATCTGTAACGCTCGTGCAGAGGAGTTTCGCGGTAAACAGGCGTTTTCGCACCTGACAGCGCGGGCGGTGGGTAACCTTTCGACTTTGCTGGGCTGGACCGCGCCGTTGGTAAAAAAGCACGGCACGATGCTGTTCTTAAAGGGAGCTTCGGTGGAAGCAGAGATTGACAAAGCAAAGGCTAACTATGTCTTTGCCAAACAAAAGGTGTCTTTGCCCGAGGTGTTAACTGTGTCTACCCCCTTGACCGGAGAACCGACCCGTGTGGTTCGACTGGTTAAGAAATAAGCAATTGTTTCACGTGAAACATTTTTGTGCCGGCGTTTGCCAGTATAGTTATGTGTGGGCGGCGGCGCGAGAGGAGTTTATTACCACTTTTGGTTTGTGAAATTTGCCTCGCAAAAATGTATTGTTGGCCTCGTGCTTGACCTGTGTAAACAATTGTCAACCGGCGCAACCACGCGGATTATCTTGTGGATAGCGTGTGGATAAGTTTTCGGCGAAGGTGAATTTTTTTACGTCCCCCCATGAAGTAGACTGGAGAGGAAAGAAGGGAGTTTTATGGTGGCAGATAACGAACGGCCAAAGGTCGTAGTCCCCCATCACAGCGAGCGTCCGGATTCTATTCATCGGACCCTACGTCCGCGCGTTCCGACCTCCGAGAACGAAACCCCCATCGCTCGTGAACTACGTAAATCTATGGAGGTGCGCCAGGCCATTGCCTCCGAGGAAACTCCCCAGCTGCGCCACAATCAGGTCGTCGCGGTCGCGAATCAAAAGGGCGGGGTCGGTAAGACGACCACCCTGGTCAACATCGCTATGACTTTGGCTCAGCGCGGCGTGCAGGTCCTGGTCATTGACACCGATCCGCAAGGCAACGCCTCGACCGCCCTGGGCATCGCCCACCATGTAGGCACCCCTTCGCTTTATGACGTGTACACCGGGCAATCCACCCTCGCGGAAGTCGCCCAACCTTGCCCGCAACAGGATTCTCTACTGGTGGTACCCGCCACCGTAGACCTGGCCGGCGTGGAAATGGAACTCGCCGATGAGGCTGACCGCAGTTTTTACTTGCGCGAAGCCGTGAATAACTACTTGGCGGACAAGTCCGGTTGTTTGGTTCTCATTGACTGCCCCCCTTCGCTGGGGCTGTTGACCCTGAATGCCTTTTGCGCCGCCCGCTGGGTATTAATTCCAGTGCAAGCGGAGTACTACGCTTTGGAGGGAATATCCCTCTTGACTGATACCATGAGCAAGATTCGCGACGCTTTGAATCCTCAGCTGGAACTGCTGGCGTTCCTCATCACCATGTTTGATAAGCGAACCAATCTGGCTGCTCAAGTCGAGAGCGATGTGCGCGAACACTATCCCGATCAGACTTTGCGCACCAATATTCCCCGCCAGGTCGCCATCTCGGAAGCACCCTCCTGGGGACAGACCGTCATCACTTACGAAAAGAATTCGCCGGGTTCTCTGGCCTATCAGATGGCTGCATTGGAACTGTTAGGTAAATTAGCAACAAAGGAAAACTGACACATGGCGAAAAAACGGGCTTTAGGCAGTGGTCTGGGCGCTTTGATTCCGGGTGCGCAGTCTCAGCCGCGCGGCGTGGACGTGCTGGTTCCACCCAAACCGGGAGCAACAGCGACTAAAGGCAATGACAAGGTACACGAGCTGTTGAGTCCCGATGCGATGCAGCGCAAAACCGCGAACGCGGCGGACACGGCTCTGGTGCCGGTCCCGGGCATGACGGTGCAAGAACTGCCCATCGCCGCGATCAGCGCCAACCGGGCGCAACCGCGCGAAGTTTTTGATGAAGACGCTTTGGCGGAACTGGCGAACTCGATTCGCAGTGTCGGCATTTTGCAGCCTGTCACCGTGCGGCAAATCGGGACTGGAAAGAAACCGAAATACGAGCTGGTCATGGGGGAGCGGCGTCTGCGGGCGGCAAAACTCGCGGGACGCACCACGGTTCCGGCCATCATCCGGGAAACCGCTGATGATGAGATGCGGGTCAACGCCCTGCTGGAAAATATCCAACGCGTGAACCTCAATCCGTTAGAAGAAGCGGCCGCCTACCAACAGATGATTGAGGAACTGGGAGTCACCCAAGAAACCTTGGCGAAGCGGCTCTCCCGTTCCCGCCCCCAGATTGCTAACACTTTGCGGCTGCTGAAGTTGCCCGCGGAGGTACAGGTACAGGTCGCGGCCGGGGTGTTGTCAGCTGGTCACGCCCGCGCCCTGCTGGCATTAGAGGACGCCGCCGCGATGACGCATTTGGCCCAGCGGATTGTGGCCGAAGGCTTGTCGGTACGAGCCACCGAAGAAATCGTAGCGGTGGGCGATCAAACCCAGAAAGCGGCACAGAAAAAACGGCAAGCAACCCCGCTGAGTCCAGACCTGATGGAAATGAAAGCACATTTAGAAGACGTCTTGCAGACCCGAGTTAACCTGCAAGTCGGAAAAAGCAAAGGCAAAGTTACTATTGAGTTCGCCGACAGCGATGATTTAGCGCGGATTACCAAAATTATTGCCAGTCGCTAAAGCGCCGGACGTGCCTGGTTCAGAGTTTCAGGCAGGCGGTGCGTCAGACACGTGGACGATCTCAGTCGTACAGACAGCGTCAGCCACAACAAGCTCTCCGCGTGTTCGGCCAACCCGGAAATGAGAGTCTGCATGACCAAGCCGGGAGTAGTGACAGACAGAGCCGGGGACAAGAACACCAAAAGCGTGACGTAAAGCACGGCGCAATTGTTTCACGTGAAACAATCCCGGGCGGTAGGTTGGGAAACACGGGGACGTCCCCGACCGCCCTTGTGAAACCGGTCAATGGACTTATCGAGTAACGAGGTGACCGAGCTTGTGAAAGTCAGTCGGGGCGAAATAGATGAACGGCTAGTCGAAAGACCTGGGAAAATAGTTTAGGCGGACTTGGCGGTGGAAACCGCGGATGCTGCCTCGCCGTTAGCAATGAGAGCTTTTTCCTGTTCCACGGTCACGGCCAGGCGGCGGATACCTTCGCGGATTTGTTCCTCGGGAGGATAGCAGTAGGCGATGCGCAGATAGTCAGAGCCGCGCCCGTCCGCATAGAAAGCCGTGCCCGAGACGTAGGCGACCAGGTTTTGGACGGCACGGGGCAGCATAGCATTCGTGTTGATGCCGTCGGGGAAATGAACCCAGGTGTAGAAACCGCCGACCGGGTGCGTCCAAGTGCAGTCCGGAAGGTATTTCTTGAGGGCTTCCAAGGTGGCGCGAGCCCGGCCGCGGTACATGACCCGGAACTTGTCGACTTGGGCGTACCAGTCGAAGTCGTGGAGGTATTTCGAGATGGACATTTCGGCCGCCATAGAAGGGGTCAAGATGGCGGTTTCGTTAGCGACCACCAGCTTTTGTGTAATTTGGGTGGGAGCCAGCGCCCAGCCGATACGGAACCCCGGAGCAAACATCTTTGAGAAAGAACCCAGGTAGATAATGCCCTCGGGGTTCAAAGGCTGCAGAGCAGGGTAGAGGTGACCGTCAAAACCGAGCAAACCGTAGGGGTTATCTTCCAAAATCAGCAGGTGGTGGCGTTGGCAAATGTTCACAATTTGCGGACGGCGCTGTTCGGTGAGGGTCATGCCACCAGGGTTGTGAAAGTTCGGAACGGTATAAAGGAACTTTGCGGGCCTGCCGGCCTTTTCCAGTTCGGTTGCGGCTTCGTCCAGGGCTTCGGGAATGAGTCCCTCTTGATCCATTAAAACGTGATGTACGTCACATTGATAGGAATGGAACACTGACAGGGCGCCAACATAGGAGGGCGCTTCGACCAAAATCGGGTCGCCAGGATCCACAAAAAGCTGCGTGACCAGGTCTAATGCGTGCTGAGAACCGGCGGTGATGGTGACGTTGGCGGCGGAGGCGTGGATACCTTCCAAGCTCATAATGTCGGTGATTTGCTCGCGCAGCACTTCCAAACCCTGACCACCGCCGTACTGCATGGCGGTAGCACCGTCCTTTTCAAACATCTGCTGGAAAGAGCGCGCAATCTCACGCAGGGGCAGGTCTTTCAGGTTTGGCATCCCTCCTGCCAAAGAGACCACCTCCGGGCGAGAGGCGACGGCAAATAAGGCTCGCGTTTCGCTGATTTGCAGGTTGCTGGCGCGCACCGAAAATCGGTCCGACCAGTCGGTTTGGCTCGTTACAGAAGCTGAAGTCATAACACGTTCCTTAGAGAGAGTTACCTGCAAGTTTACGCTGGCGCGAAACTGAGCCAAAATTTCGGGGCGACACACCGTGATACGAAAGCGGTCCCGCGCTGGGCCCGGGAGAAAGGAGTAAAGCCGGAAACCCCAGCGAAGGACCGCGGAGTAGTGTTTGTCCCTCCATTGTAAAGGCTGAAACGCAAACGTGGAGGCGAATTCAGCGCCAAAAACGCGAAGGCGTCACGTCAAGGGCGGTAATCGCAGTTTGGCTGCGATTAGGCGAGGGCAGCTTCGATTTCCGCCTTGAACTGAGACCGCGGCCGACCCCCGATAATCTGGTGAACGACCTTGCCACCCTTGAATATGTTGAAGGTCGGAATGGCAGAAACCCCGTATTGAGCCTGAATAGACGGATTGTTGTCAACGTCACACTTGGCGACTTTCAGGCGATCCCCAAAGTCGGCGGCAATCTGATCCACAATCGGCGCCATCTGACGGCACGGGCCGCACCAAACTGCCCAGAAATCCACCAGCACCGGCACGTCAGACTCCAAAACCTCGGCCGTGAAATTGCTTTCGCCCACTTCGATGGCGTTAGACATAATATTTACCTTTCTCTTGTGTGTAATGTTTCCCGGCTGTAGCGCCGAGGGAAAAGCACTGTTCCTCGGGCTCAGAGCTTAATCTGAGCGTCTTGGTCTTTGATGTAGCGGTCTGCGTCAATGGCCGCGCGGCAGCCGGAGGCCGCCGAAGTTACTGCTTGGCGATAAATTCCGTCCGTAACGTCTCCCGCGGCGAACACGCCCGGCATGGAAGTGCGCGTGGAGGGTGAATCGACCAAAATGTTGCCTTGTGCATCCAACCGTAGCTGATCCTTGACCAGTTCGGTGCGCGGCAGGTGACCTGCGGCGATAAAGATGCCGCCGACCGGCACAGTCTTAGTTTCCCCGGTTTTCACGTTGCGCAACGTGACCGAGTCCACCTTGTCAGTGCCGTTAATGGACTCCACAACTGTGTCGAACTCAAATGAAATCTTTTCTTCGTTAAACGCCTTGGCCTGCATAGCCGCGCTGGCCCGCAGCTCATCGCGGCGGTGCACCACCGTGACAGAGGAACCGTAGTGAGTCAGGAACACGGCCTCCTCCATCGCGGAGTCCCCGCCACCAACGACCATGATGGGTTGATCGCGGAAAAAGAACCCATCACAAGTGGCGCAGTAAGACACTCCGTGACCGGCGTGTTCCTCTTCGCCCGGAACATCCAAAGTGCGGTAACCCGACCCGGTCGCGATGATGACCGTGCGTCCCTGGTGAGTACCCTCATCAGTCACGACAGTCTTAATGTCGCCGCGCAAATCCAGCTTCAGGGCATCCTCATAGATAACCTCAACCCCGAAACGCTCAGTTTGTTCCAGCATTTCCTGCATCAAGTCCGGGCCTTGGATCCCGTCCTTGAAACCGGGATAGTTTTCCACCAGGGTCGTGTTCATCAGCATTCCGCCGATGTTCATCGACCCCGCCACCAGCAGTGTTTTCAAAGCGGCTCGTCCCGCGTAAATCCCAGCGGTGTAACCGGCCGGACCTGAACCGATAATAATGACGTCGTACAAAAGGACTCCCTTTGGTGAGAAAACAATAGCTGAGATTTATTGTAGCTGTGAACCCTTACCAAGGGGATAGAATTCGCTGAGAGCCGAGCGAGAATTGTGACGGAAGCCACCTGACTTGGGAAAACCCCACGAAGAAAAGCTAACCGAGAACCTGAATCTCGGAAATATTCAAACGGTACTCGCCGCCGGCAGCGGTAGGCATCTCGGTACACCACAAAACCAGGCTGTTCGTTTCCACCGGCTGAGCCAGATGGTAGGTGATTGTGGAGGACAAGGGTTGGGATCCCAGGACGGTAGCCTGCCGGAAATTCTCGGCATTGCCCTGGCGCAGCTCCAGATTGCCTCCCGTTGAGGCGGAATTCACCACCACCTTTTTCACCTGTACCGGGGAGTCTCCAAGGTTTATCACCAGTCCGTAACCGCGTCCGCCAGCCAACACCTCTGACCGCAGTGCGGCAGTGCGCCAAGACGTCTCAGCCTTACCGTCAATCGCTAAGCCCGCCAATTCGGGATGGTCGTAGCCGTCGGGCAAACCCGAGACCGAAGCCACATCGGTTATGGGCAGCGGGGTCGGCTCGGCTTCGGGAAGCACCTGCAAGTCAGGGACGGGGGACAGATCCAGGGAAGTATCGGCTTTTACTGACCCAGAATGCGGCCAGAACCAGACAAACAGCGCCAACACCGCTGCCACTACTACCCCTAGCAACGTGATTTTTAAGGTCAGAGCCGATTCGCCAGCGGGAACTTCCTCATGGTTAGGGGTGTAATCGGTGGCAGCCTGGCGCGCATTGGTGAGGCTGGTGTTCAAAACTTCGGTGGTTTCCGCTTTCCAAGTGTTCCAGTCTTTGCGTAAGCGCGTGCGGTCAGCGCCCCAGGATTTGCCGGTAACCTCGTCAATAACATCCTCACCGGTCAAGGTATCTTCGTCAGGCACGTCAATGACGTGTTCCTCAGATTCAGCCGCTGAGGGCGAATTATTGAACAGTGGAGTGGGCTGGGGAGGAACGCCGGCCGAGACAGAACGGAACACCGGTGCGCCATTTGACTTGGTGTTATCCACGCCGCCCCCTTAAATTCAGCCTATTTATGTATTTTAGCCTGTGTTTGAAAACCGCGGCAAAACATGGAGGATTTCCTCTAACCCGGTAAAACTGGGATAAATCCACAGACTCCCGCGATATCTCACGAAAGCTTGAAGTGGGCCGCGGGTTAGCGCCGGCGCAGCTTCCCAGCGAATCCCCGCACTTCCCGCACCCGGAAAATCCACAGCACCGCAAAGTACAGGGGAGCCATAACCAGCGCCACCACCAGGCAGCGCCAAGCTCCGGAGACAAAAGTGGCACCGTAAGTCCAGTTCGCGCCGGGAGAAGGAATAACGAAGGTCAACAACACCCAAGCTGGAATCCCTGCCACGATTACCGCCACAAATAAACGCAGGTAATGACCGAAAACTTGGGCAAACACGGCTTTTGAAAAACCCTGGCGGCGCAGCATAACCAGACCCACCAGCGCCGAAGAACTCAGGGACAAGGGCTCGGCCGCGGCCGTAACCGGAACCCAGAAAGAGGGACTGAGCAGCACATACGCAACGAAACCGAGAAGGGCAGTCAGGAAGGGGAAGGGCAGCATCAGGAAAAACTGAGTGCGGGTGTCCTCCAGGGAATACAGGGCGCGCGAGGTGGTGGAAAAAATGACTTGGCCCGGAATGCCCAAGCTCAAAATGATGAGGATGACGGCCAAAGCCTGGGCCTGCTGGGGCGGCAGGGCGGTGGCGGTGACATTGGCCAAGGGCAGTGCTCCCACAATCAACATACCCGCCAAGAGGAAGTTGAACAGGCTGGACAGCCGGGCAGCCTGCAGGTAGTCCCCAGCTAAAGCCGGGATGTCGTCCCTGGTGGCGTGCAGAGCCATGGAAGTAAAGACCGCGGTCGTTACGGAAATTGTCACCAGGGATTGGGGCAGCATATACAGCGTGTTGGCGTATTGGTAGATTGCGAAACCGGGGTAGAAATTACCGTCCACCTGACCGGCACCGTTAGCCGCCGAAGCGATACGTGCCACAATCAAATTCATGAGCGTATTGGCTAACAGACCCGCGAACGCCCAGGCTGCGACCCGTCCGGTGTGACGAAAACCCAAACCGCGCCAGTGAAAATTGGCGCGCAGCCGAAAACCGAGATGCATCAGGGGAAACACCAAAATAATCGCTTGCAGAGCGATACCCAATGTCATGGAACCCGCCAAAAGGGCAATCCGGGCCGCATCCCACTTCGACACATCAAAGTCGTGGGCCGGGGCGGTGCCGTACAGGTTGATGAACACCCCCAGTCCGGCAATCCCCACCAGGTTATTCACCACCGGAGACCACATGTAGGGGCCGAAGCTGGACAGGGAGTTCAACACCTGTCCCAGCAGGGCGTATGTGCCATAAAAGAAGATCTGCGGCAGACACCACAGGGCAAAAATGACGGTGAGGTTGAACAGTTTCGGCTGCATTCCCCCCGCGAACAGCATCACCAGGGGCCAAGCCAGAGCCACCGACAGCACAGTCAATCCCAACAAAGCGATAGAAGCGAGGGTGAGCAGGGCGTTAACCCGATCAACGCCTTCTTTACCGCTATTGTTTGCCAGTGCGCGCACGATGGTGGGCACCAGAATCGCGTTCAAAATCCCGCCCGCCAGCAGGTTATACAGCGTGTTAGGCAGGATATTGGCGGTGTTGAAAGAGTCGGCGATACCGAACCCGCCAATGGCCACCACCAGCAGCCATTGGCGCACGAAGCCCAGCACGCGGGACACCAGGGTTCCCGCCGCCATAATGGCGCTGGATTTGCCCGTTTTCGTATTTGCCACCCCGTCAGCGACTTGGCGCAGCTGCGGGGGCTGTTTCGGGTTCGGGCTGGAATCCGGCACCGGTTCATTCATCGGGTTTTCACTCACGCCTGTCTCCCGTTTTGAGCTTACGGTTCTTTGGGCCTTTCACGATACGCCGGACTATCCCGAAAACCAACACGGCAGCCAGCAAGCCCGCGACAATATAGGTTCCGGTGGATTCCCATTCCGCCCTGACCCGCACCTGGATAGTTTCCGGCGTGCCGATGCTTTGCCCCGCCGGGTTGGTCAGCTGCACGGTGACCTGCACGTCTCCCGAACCGATTGCTTTCACGGGAATGCGGAACTGGCCAATGGCGTGGGGCGCAATCGTGAGAGTCTCGACCTGACCGAACTGCAGGCGTGTATCCGTTGGGGTCAGTTTCAGGCGCACGCTCACGGCTTGGTCCCAGCCGTTAGAGACGGAAATCGGCAGTTGAGCGCTCTTATCGATGAGGTTGATGACCGAAGCCGGTTGGGCTTGAACCAGGCCAAGTAGAGCAGTGGACACATCAGGATCAAGCGTGTTCGGGGCAATGTCAAGATCAGCCGGGTTTTGCGGATGGCGGGCGTGGTCAATTGCGGTCTGTTTTTCTGCCGCGGTGCCTGTCGCCCAAATCAGTCCGTCAGGGGCGGAACCCGCACAAGACGCACAGTTGCTAGCGACTTGAAGTGCGTCAAACATGAGCTGGAAACGTTGCGGATCGGCCATGGTAGCACTGAGGGCCTCGGCTGCTTGCAGATTATTGGCCGCAGCTATGGACGGGTTGGAATACCAAATCACGCTGGGAAGGTTACGTTTTGGGTCGGGATTGGTTGAGCCGGAAGTAAAAATGCTTGGGTCAGTCGGTGCCGGGTAAGGGTCAGGCACAGTCACAGTTACCGGCTTAGCTGGGGTTTTACCCGCGACTTCGGGGCTGTCGGGGCGAACTGTGTTCCAGGCGGGGAACGTCAACCAGCGGGCCTGCGAAAGCCCCTCCATGACGGCCTTTTGAGTGGCGTCGGCACTATAATCGCGCTTAGCACCCGCCGCAAACAGGCGCGGAGCGAAAGGACGCTGCCGGGTCAAAACAGCGGTTTGCGCCAAAGCCCACTGACGGGCAGCCACCGGGGAAAGCTCGGTGGGCGAATCCGCGCCACCGGCTGGCGTTATGCCCGAAGTATTAGCAGCGATTTTGTTCGTGCTGGCAGTGCCGGTTTGGTTGGCCGGATCAGAGGCTGGAAGCCCGTTTAAAAGGCGCGAAAGCTGAGCATCCAAAGTCCATCCGAGGCTTTGAATCGCCATTTCCTCATGTCGGCCGACGAAGTTGATAAGACGGCGGGCATCCGGGTCATGGGACAGAGGACGCAGGTCATCACTGAATCCCGAATCGGGGGACAAAATCATCGGGCGGTCCGCACCCCACAGCAGGTTTTCACCCGCCACGTCCCCCGACGGCAAGTATTTTTGACTGAAATCGGGCCACAACAAAAGGTTTGCCTGGTAATCGGGAAGTTTTTCGCTGACTTTTTCGGCCAAGTCTGCGGCGGCTTTGTCAAGGCGTAAACGGGAGGAATCATCCAACCAAGACGTGTTTGCGGCCGCAAAGTCACCCGGAGGAAGATAAGCAATGGGTTGTTTTCCACACAATCCGCCCGCCAGACTGTTGGCCACACTGGGCTGGGTCGGGGTTGGGTGCGGGGTTTCGGCAGCTGGTTGGGTCGGCCCGTTTTCAAGGTTCAATAGGTTCGCCGCGTCGTTGATGCCGTTCAGTTCCGGTTCCAGGAGGAGCGGGTCGAAAACGGGGGTTAGTCCGGTGGCGGTGGCCAGTTCGCACACGGTTTGCATCCGGGTACTGCTCACCTCAGCCAGGTTCGGCAGCGGCCAGGTCGAGGCCAAAATGTCAGCTTTGGTGGTGGTGAGGGGTACGAAAGCCAGCAGCTCGCTGGGCTTAAAGGCCGCCCCGGAATCCCACAGCAGGAAAGACCGGTCCTGGGAGATGTGGGACAAATCAGCGCCAGACGCTTTGTTCGTCCCGGACGTGGCCGGATCCGGAACAAAAGTCAAGGTCAGGGGCCGAGGTCCCCACCGATCCGTGCCCGCCAGCGGCAGATCCGTCACCGGCACGTGCAGCGTCACCTGCTGGGGTTTACCCGCGGTGAGATGGGTAATTTGCTGGGTCGAGACGGTTTGGAGGTTTCTCTGTAAACGCGCGTCATTGTCTCGGGCGTCCATCCACTGGTTTAGTTCTTCGCGCGTGACGGGGGTTTGGGTCGAAACTTCGAGCCTCAGCGTGCCCGAGGAGGCTTGGTCATAGTCAGAGTTGACCTCCAACAGGGCGTTTACAGTCAATTCGGTGGTGTCTGGGGTCACGATGGGGGTCATCGCGGTGATTTCCAGGTGAACGCCCTGGTGATTGAAGCCCGATCCGCAAAAGGCGGGAGCGGAGCGTGAGCTGGTCGCGGACTTACAGGGGCTGGCAGAAGGGGTGGGGGAAGGTTTTTCCGTTTGGGCCTGTGCTAGGCCGGGCGTGCCGCCAGCTAGCGACACGACAGACAACGCCGCTAAACCGAGAAAGACGCGGGAAATGAACGGAATCGACCGGCGCAGCTTCAACGGTGCACCCCCAACATTTTTCGAGCCAACGCTCCAATGCGGCGTTCGGCTGGAAAAGCCAAACGTTTGTCCAGCAGGGACAGCGGCACCCATTGCGCGGTGCAGGCCTCGTGGTCAGGGTCGCCCTCCGCCGTAATCTCACCACCGGTAGCCTCCAGCAAAAAGTGGTGAACGACCTTGTGAACCCGCCGGTCAGGGCCGGAAAACCAGTAATCCATCGAGGAGAGGTAACGCACCGGACGGCACTCGATGCCGGTTTCCTCCTGGACTTCACGAGCGGCGGCTTGGGGAATGGTTTCCTCCGGTTCCACGTGCCCCTTGGGCAGCAGCCATTCCAGACGACCGGCGCGACCTTGACGCAAAATCAACGCGGCGCACACCTTTCCCTCAATGAGTTTCACCGCCAGCCCGCCCGCGCTGACCTCTTGCACTATCGGCAGCAGGCGCCCCGAACGCGACCGGTAAAAGCCCTCGGGGACGGGCTGATTCGATTCCGGCGCGGCTGACATACGTCGATTTTATATAAAATAGTGCCGAGGTTTTTCTAACCGGTTGAAAACCCGGTAAAAAGTCCCGGTAATAGGCCAATCATTGCGAGGAAACGTACCCAGAAAGGAGGGTCATGACCGAAACGACCGCGAAAAACGCACTCCCGACCCAAACTTCCCCGGCCGCGGCAGGGGAACAGCCCGGTACGAAGGCGAGCCGGCAGGACGCGGTGCGCCGTGAGCTGGAGGCGAAAGTGGTGCCTCTGGGAAAGGTGTTCGCCGCCGCCGGCTTTGAGATTGCGCTGGTCGGAGGGCCGGTTCGCGACGCCTTGCTGGGAATCACCCCCCATGACTTGGACCTGACCACTTCGGCGCGTCCCGATGAAACCGAGGCGGTACTGCGCTCGTGGGCGGACGCAGTGTGGGACGTGGGACGCAACTACGGCACCTTGGGAGCCCGCAAAGGCGATGACGTGTTCGAAATCACGACCTATCGCAGTGACGACTACCAGCGGGATTCGCGCAAACCCACCGTCAAGTTCGGCGACACCCTGGAGGGGGACCTGTTTCGCCGCGATTTCACGGTTAATGCCATCGCGCTGCGCTTGCCTACCCTGGAGCTGGTGGATCCCACCGGAGGACTCAACGATTTAGCGGCCGGGATTTTGCGCACCCCTATCGACCCGGAAGAATCATTTTCCGACGACCCCCTGCGGATTATGCGCGCGGCACGATTCGCTGCCCAACTTGAGTTTGACGTGGATTACGAAACGATGCAGGCGATGGAAACGATGCGCGAACGGCTGAGCATTGTTTCCCCCGAACGTGTCCAGGCCGAACTATCCCGCCTGATGACCGCCAAAGCGCCGCGTCGCGGGCTGGAGCTGATGGTTTACACTCAGCTGGCCGACCAGGTCTTGCCCGAACTAATGGATTTGCTGGATATGCAAGATGAACACAAACGTCACAAGGACGTGTGGGAACACTCCCTGACCGTGCTCGACCAGGCTATCGCTCAGGAGACCGGGCCGGACGGGCCGGTGCCCGCACCGGACTTGGTGCTGCGGCTGGCAGCGATTTTACACGACATTGGCAAGCCCGCGACCCGGCGTTTCGAGGCCGGCGGGGTCGTTACCTTTCACCAGCACGACGTGGTGGGAGCCCGGATTACTCGCAACCGCCTGAAAGCCTTGAAATATGACAAGGCGACGATTCGTGACGTATCCCGACTGGTGGCCTTGCACCAGCGGTTTCACGGCTACGGAGAACAAGTGTGGACCGATTCCGCCGTGCGCCGCTACATCACCGACGCCGGTCCCCTACTGGAACGCCTGCACCGCCTGACTCGTGCCGACTGCACGACCCGAAACGTGAAAAAAGCCCACCGCCTGGCGGCCGCCTACGATGACCTGGAAACCCGGATTAAGGAGCTGAAAGCCCAGGAGGAACTCGACGCGGTACGCCCCGAACTTAACGGGGACGAAATCATGGAAATCCTGGGGATTCCCGCCGGCCCGGAGGTCGGCAAAGCTTATCGGTTTATGCTGACCTACCGGATGGAACACGGCCCGGTCGGACATGATAATGCCATTACAGTTCTGCGTGACTGGTGGGAAAAATGGCACAATGGTACGAACGAACAGGACGAAGCGCGGTAAAACCGCTTCACCGCTTAGGGTGAATCGGGAAGACTGTGGCGAGGACAGGTAACATGGCAAAGGCAGCACGACCACGCACAGTAACTGGGCAATCCGTGCGACAGGTGCACCCCAAACGGCGCAAACACCACTATGTTCGCAATTTTTTCCTGACCCTGCTGTTCCTCATCATCCTGTCCATTGTGGGTGCCCTAGCAACTTTCCTGGTTGTTTACGCCACGACCGAAATACCGAAACCCGCCGAGTTCGCTCGTGCCCAAGTCACCTCCGTGTACTATTCCGACGGAACCACCGAAATCGGAAAGTTCGCTGAGGTGAACCGGGAAATTATCGAAACGAAAGACCTGCCCAAACAGATTGGCAACGCGGTGGTCGCCTCGGAGGATCGCACTTTTTGGACCAACTCCGGGGTCGATTTGCGCGGCATCGCCCGGGCTTTCCTCAATAACGCGCGCGGCGGGGCGACACAGGGCGCTTCCACGCTGAGCCAACAGTACGTGGAACGCTACTACATGGCGGAAAACACGAACCAGGGAAACGTGTTGCAACGGTACTGGGCGAAAGCCAGAGAAGCCATTATGGCGCTGAAGATTAACCGCCAGCAGGAAAAAGACGAAATCCTGGGCAACTATTTGAACACGATTTATTTCGGCCGCGGATCCTATGGAATCCAGGCTGCCGCGAAGGCATATTTCGGAAAAAACGCCAAGGATATTGATTACTCCGAGGCCGCCCTGCTGTCCGGCATTATCCCCGCGCCTTCCGCATACGATCCGGCTGTGAACCAGGAAATGGCGGAAAAACGGTGGAAACGGGTCATTAAGAACATGGCCGCCGACGGGTATATCACTCCTGAGCAGCAGGCATCGGCGCAGTTCCCGGCCACGATTCCCCCCACCCAGAGCGTGCAGGACTTCGGGGGAGTGAACGGCTATTTCATGTTCCAGGCGCGTCAGGAGCTGAAAGATTTGGCTGGCCTGACCGAGGAACAAATCGACACGATGGGTCTGAAAATCATCACGACTTTAGACAAAGATAAAGTCAAACTGATGGAACAGACGGTGGCGAAGCTGCCGTCGGGGCATTCTGAGAACCTGCACGTCGCGATGATCTCCACCGATCCGAAAACGGGGGAAATTATTGCGGAATATCCGGGGCAGGACTATCTGAAAGTCCAGATTAACGCCGCCACCCAGGAACACTTCCAGGCTGGGTCTACGTTTAAGCCTTTCGGCATGATTGCCTCCCTGGAACAGGGTGGATCCTTGAGTGACACTTACCCGGGGAACTCCCCGCAGACCATTCAAGGCGTGCCCATCAGGAACTTCGCCGGAGCTTCATACGGAACCGTCACCCTGGCGCAAGCTACCGCGAAATCTGTCAACACGGCTTATGTCGCTTTGAACGCGAAGGTCGGACCGTCATTGACTAAGGAAGTGGCGATTCGTCTGGGCTATCCCGAAAATACCCCCGGCCTGGACGACTCCCTGACGAACGTGCTGGGTTCGGCTTCTCCGACGGCGGCAAATATTGCTGAGGCTTACGGAACTATCGCCAACGAGGGCAAACGCGAGACTGTCCACATGATTCGCCAGGTCACGGACACTGCCGGGGACATTGTTTATATGCCGTCTTTCTCGGCGGATCAGGTTATTGAACGCAATATCGCCCTGACCGCCACCCAAGCCTTGACGGGACCTTTCCAGGCGGGAGGCACTGCGGTGAAAGCCCAAATCGGCAGGCCCTCCGCCGGTAAGACCGGATCGTCGACCGACAACAAGTCCGCGGTTTTTGCTGGATTCATCCCCCAGGTGGTGACTATTGTCGGTCTGTACCAGTCCGGGCCTAACGGAGAGGAACAATCCATCTCACCGTTTGGTGGTATTCGCGAAGTTACCGGCTCTACCTGGCCGGCGTGGTTGTGGAAACAATATATGTCCGGCGCCGTGAAAGGCCTGGAAGTCGAGCAGTTTGCGAGAGCCCAGAAACTCAAGAAAGTGGCAGTGACCCGGTCGGAAGAACCAAGCCCTACCGAGACTGAACCTTCCCTGCTTCCCAGCCCCGATGAGTCCCTGTCCCCCGGCCAGTCCCTGTCGCCTTCTCCCCTGACGCCGCAAAGTCCCGGGAATCAGCCCTCTTATGAGCCGGGTAATGGTTCGGGAGGAACCGAACCCAGTCCTACCATTCCGGGCACTTCCGGGTTTGTGCCTAGCCCGAGTAATTCGCCCGTTCCCCCCAGTCCGGCACCGGGTGGGGATGGTGGCGCGACCGAATCGGGCGGGCCCGTCTCGTAACAACCGGTAATGATTTCACAAGCCCGGTGGGGCAGCTACTCTAACATTGTTACAGTACGTTACAGTAGCTGGCACGAGGGCGGGTTGGCGGTTGGTATATGTCCTGGTGGTTGGCACTTTGAGGGGTGGCGGGAGAGTAACTCTAAAATGTTAGAGTAGGTGTTACAGTAGCATATAACGGGCGAGGTGAGGCGTGTCCTCCGATTCCAGAGGCGGGTAAGTGCAGGGTTATGGCATAACCAAGCCAGAATTGGCTAAAGTGGGCGGAAAACGTTAGAATCGTAAGGCTGTTTTGGCACCGCGCCAGGACGGCGACTCCTGCTCCGGAGGGACCGGGGCCGTTAAGACCAAAGGAGAGTTATATGCGGAAATACGAAATGATGGTGATTGTCGACCCCGAGGTCGATGAGCGCACTGTCGAACCCTCGATGAGCGCCCTGTTTGGCCAGGTAGAAGACCTGGGGGGCAAAATTGAGAAACTTGATGTGTGGGGCAAGCGCAAGCTCGCCTACCCCATATTGAAAAAGACTGACGGGATTTACGTGGTTGTCGACATGGAAACCACCCCGGAAATCGCCAAGGAATTGGATCGTCAGCTGGGCCTAAACGAGTCGATTCTGCGCACCAAACTGATGCGCAAGGATGCCTAATTTTTTCCAATCAAACGGAGGCGAATTTTGGTCTCCAGGGTCCCTGATATGTTGAGTAGAGCCGGTGACGGCCCCGCACAGCGAGCGGATTTTGGCACCACGCCCCGAATTGATGACAACTAAGGAGAAACAATGGCAGGCGACACGATTATCACGGTAATAGGCAACTTGACGGCGGACCCGGAACTTCGCTGGGGCCAGTCTGGCACGGCGTTGGCGTCTTTCACGATTGCGTCAACTCCGCGTTCGTTTGACCGGGCCTCCAACAGCTGGAAAGACGGCGAAGCCCTGTTCTTGCGGTGTACCGCTTGGCGGGAACTGGCGGAAAACGTTGCGGAATCCCTGCACAAGGGGTCGCGCGTCATCGCTCAAGGCCGTTTGCAGCAGCGTTCTTGGGAAGCCCAAGATGGCTCTCGGCGCACCTCAGTAGAGATGACGGTAGACGAGATTGGTCCGTCCCTGCGGTTTGCTACCGCCTCGGTGAACCGGACTCAGCGCGGCGAGGGAGGCTTTGGTGCCAACGCGAATGGCGGCGGCTACAACAGCGCTCCTAGCGCAGCTCGGCCGCAGCCCACTTATGGGGCTCCCGCCGGAGGATCCGATGGGGACGCGTGGGGTTCGCCCGCGCCTGGCTTTGGCGCCCCGGGGGCTCCAGCTGATTCCAGCTTTGGCGAAAATCCGCCGTTTTAAACCGGTTGCCGCTTTTTCCCGCGGCATTCCGACACAGCACAGATAAGTTTTTCAACACAATATATAAGGAGATCAATATGGGTAAGCAGATGCGCAATAACACCAAACCCATTAAGAAAAAGACCAACCCCCTGAAGGCTCAAAAGGTTGGCGACATTGACTACAAAGACACCGCTTTGCTGCGCAAGTTTATTTCGGACCGCGGCAAGATTCGCGCTCGGCGCGTCACCGGTATAACCGTTCAGGAACAGCGTCAGATTGCGAAAGCCGTTAAGAACGCCCGCGAGATGGCTTTGCTGCCCTACTCCGGTTCCGGCCGCTAAATTTGAGGGAGGAAGTAAACAATGACTCAGAATACGAAAGTTGTTTTGACCCACGAAGTCGACAAGCTCGGTAACGCTGGCGACGTGGTTGAAGTCCGTCCCGGTTACGCGCGCAACTACCTGTTGCCGCGCCGCTTGGCGATGCCGTGGACCAAGGGGTCCCAGGTGGAAATTGACCGGATGAAGGCCGCCCTGGCAAAGAAACAGATTGCCTCGATGGAAATAGCTCAGGCGGTGCAAGCCAAACTTGCCGAAGGCGACCCGGTGCTGATTGATGCCAAGGCCGGCGCGAACGGGCGTCTGTTCGGGGCTATCACCACCGCTCAGATTGCAGCGGCGGTGAAGGAGCAAAAGGGCGCTGAAATCGACAAGCGCAAGATTGTTATCGAGAAGCCCATCAAGTCAGTCGGTACCTACCAGCTGACGGTGCGCCTGTTCGAAGAACTCACCTCACCGCTGGAAGTCACGGTGCGGGCGGAAAAGTAGAACCTAAATAGAGAACGGTGCCGGGAACCTGCGGGTTTCCGGCACCGGGCGTTTTTAGTAATCCGGGGGCGGGGGCTCCTCTTGATTGCGGTGAATCCCCGAGACGAAACGCGAAAACTTGCCTTGGAACTGCAGGTTGATAATTTCGGTGCGTCCATTGCGGTGCTTGGCGATATTGAGGTCAGCTTCGCCGGGACGGTCGTCCGAGTTGTAATACTCGGGGCGGTGCAGCAGCAGCACCAAGTCAGCGTCCTGCTCCAACGAACCCGATTCTCGCAGGTCGCTCATCATCGGTTTCTTATCGGTACGAGACTCCGGCCCACGGTTCAGCTGGGCGACCCCAATCACCGGCACTTCCAGCTCTTTGGCTAACAGTTTCAAAGACCGTGAAATCTCGGAAACTTCCTGTTGACGCGACTCGATGCGTTTGTGTGAACTCATCAACTGAATGTAGTCCACGACAACGAGGGACAAATCTGTGGAATGCTTGAGGCGCCGGCACTTGGCTCGAATATCGGGCATGGTCAGGTTTGGCGAATCGTCAATATAGAAAGGCGCGGACTTCATCCGGTTATATGCCGAAGCGATATTGTCCCAGTTAGCCTGGTTCTGGGGGCCGTCGTTGGGCATCCCCGCAAACAGGAGGGACAGCGGCACGCTGGCCTCCGCTGACAGCATCCTCTTGATGATGTCCGCAGCCGACATCTCGAGAGAAAAAATCGCCGCCGCACGTTTCTCTTTCAAAGTCACGTGACGCAAAATGTCCAGGGCAAAGGTCGACTTACCCATCGCCGGACGCGCCGCCACAATGATGAGCTGACCGGCGCGCAGACCGTTGGTCACCCGGTCAAAATCGAGGAACCCCGTGTGGACCGTGTGCGGGTCGTCGTCGGTCTGTTGGATTTCGTCCAAGACTGGGGTCAGTAGTTCGGATAGTGGTCGATAGTCTTCAGAAGTGCGTTTTTCGCTGACTCGGTCGAGTTCGGCGTGGGCAGTATTGATAAGTTCGTCTGCGTCAGTGGTGTCGATGGCGTAACCGAGTTGGGTGATGCGGGTGCCTGCTTCGACCAAGCCGCGCAAGGTCGCCTGATCGCGCACAATCTGAGCATAGTAGGCGGCGTTAGCGGCCGTAGGCACCGAGTGAATCACGGTGTGTATGTAATCCAAGCCACCGACGCGGGAGAGCTGACCTCGTTTTTCCAGTTCAGCCGGCACCGTTACCGGATCGGAAGCCGCTCCCGCCGCGTAGAGGTCCAGGATAGTGTTGAAAATAATCTCGTGACGGGAGTCATAGAAGTCGCTGGGCAGCAGCAATTTATAGGTGTCGGCGATGGCATTTTTTGACAGAATCATGGCGCCGAGCACACATTGCTCAGCCAAGATGTTGTGGGGGGGAATCCGGTCGACAGCCAGATTATTTTGTTCCTCCACGCGGCCTCCTTTCACCGACACTTCACCCCCGCTAGGAAGGGGTTGAAAGATAGATATCCGGGCTCAAACCTACGCTTTCGGTTCTGACTTAGCAAACCATTTTGGTGGAAAATAGGTGGATAACCCCGAACAAGTCTGTGGATAACCGGTGGGTAAGGTAGTGAATTCGTTTTTTAAGTGTTTTTATTACTTCAGCCCCTAGGTCAAAGTTAGGTGTGATGTTGCGGGTTGGGAACCCACAGGTTATCCACAGTCATTGTGAATTAAAAATCGTCGCGGAAAATTTTCCAAACCTTTCACTAAGGAAATAAGGTTTCGCCGCCCAAAAAGGGTCTGAACTGGGTTTTTGGCAAAGCAAATCGCCTCTCTAGCACACTTGGTGGGGTTTAGGCAAGAAACGAGGGGAAAAAATGCCTCAAAAAACCGCAATTTTATCCACAGGTTATCCACACCCCCGGAATATCGCCGGAAAACCCGAAAAACCGTGGCACCGAACTCGTGAATAACCAAGGTTTGAAAAAATAAAATCCCAATCTGTGACACGGGGATAACCTGTACGTTTACCAAGAAAACCCCAAGAAAAGCCCTCGACCTGGTATTTGCCCTTCTTATTCTCATGTAGAATGTGCAAAGTCAGCTCAAAGCTGAGCCGATTAAACACGAAAGGCACGCGAAAGTATGAGTGTGAAGGAAGTCCCTCCGATCGACAAACACGATGTGGAGCAATCTGAGGGCGAAAAGAAAATCTCAAAGGTCCGGCTAATCGGGCTTTTCGGTGGCATCATCCTAGGTGCCATCGTTTACTTTTTGATTCCCCGTGACGCTGTGGACGTGATTACGAAGTCCGTTGGCGCCGACGTAATCAAAGAAGAAGAAATGAATGTGGGCGCGGTGTATCTGGTCGCCGGTATCGCGGTCATGATGGCTATCTGGTGGATGACCGAAGCTATCTCACTGGCGGCTACGGCAATGGTTCCGCTGGTGTTATTCCCCCTGCTGGGAGTCAACGACTACGCGGGCACCGCCGGATCCTACGCATCGGACACGATTTACCTGTTCATGGGCGGGTTCATCCTGGCTATCGCCATGCAACGCTGGCACTTTGACCGGCGCGTGGCATTGGGTATCGTCCGCATCGTGGGGGTCAAACCCCGCCGCCTGATTCTGGGCTTCATGATTGCTACCGGGTTTATTTCGATGTGGGTGTCCAACACCGCAACCGCTGTGATGATGCTGCCCATCGGCCTATCCGTAGTTCAGCTGTTTGAATCCGCCCAGGACAAGAACGCCGCCGTCGGTAAAGGTCTGGACGTGGAAGCCGCCTACGGCGGAGCTATCCACGGTGGTGTCATGTCCGGTCTGTTGAACGAAGGCGACGACGTGGCCTCGACCACGGCGGAAAAGCACGGCATCAAGCGGTCTAACTTCGCTATTGGTTTGATGCTGGCCATCGCCTATTCGGCCTCTATCGGCTCGCTGGCGACTCCCATCGGGACCCCGCCGAACACCCTTTTGAAGGCGTACATGAGCGATACGTTGAAGTATGACATCAACTTTGGCAAGTGGTTCCTGATGGGCTTCCCGATGGTGGTTGTCTTTACCCTGTTCGCCTGGTGGATTTTGACTTACGTCATGTTCAAGCCGGAAATCGATGAAATCCCCGGCGGTAAGGAACTCATCAACGAGGAGTACGCCAAGCTCGGGAAACTGCGCGGCGGCGAACTGCTGGTCATGTTGCTGTTCATCCTGGCAGTGTTCTGCTGGATTTTCGTGCCGCTGATTTTGAAGGCCACGGGCATCGAAGGCCCGAAGAAGCTCGACGCTATCGTGGCGATGAGCGTAGCGGTGCTGCTGTTCGTCATCCCCGGCAAGACCAACGGAGAACGTCTGGTGACCTGGAACGAAGCCAAGACGATTCCGTGGGACATCTTGCTGCTGTTCGGCGGCGGTCTGTCGCTGTCCAAGCAGTTCCAGCACACCGGCTTGTCCAACTACATCGGTGAGATGGTGAAGGGACTGGCGGGTGCGCCCATTGTGATTATCGTCCTAGCCGTGGCCGCCCTGGTGCTGGCCCTGACCGAGTTGACCTCGAACACCGCTACCGCGGCCGCGTTCCTGCCGATTATCGGTGGCGTGGCTATGGGTATCGGTCTGCAAGGCCCGAACGTGATGATCCTGACGATTCCGGCTGCTCTGGCTGCGACCTGTGCGTTCATGCTGCCGGTCGCGACCCCGCCGAACGCTATCGCTTACGGTTCTGGGTACCTCAAGATTGCGGATATGATCAAGGGCGGTTTCATCATCGCCCTGGTGGGCTTGGTGTTGATTACCATCACCGTGTTTGCCCTGGCTATCCCCATCTTCGGTTTGGCTCTGCCATAAGCAGTCATACCTAGATATGATTTTGGGCTAGCCTTGCGGCTAGCCCAAAATCATTTTTACGGGAGTCAGTCTCAGAACTTAAAGTTTCCAATCTGGGTCTTTAAGTATTCCGAGTGCTCGCTCAACTCTTGGGTGCTTTGATTGATAGAGCCCAAGGTTTGCGCCGCCCCGGATGCTGCTTGCGCTATCGAAGAGATGGAAGCCGCGATTGTAGATGAGCCTTCCGCAGCCTCCGATACCGAACGAGACATCTCGTTCGTAGTGGCGGTTTGTTCCTCTACCGCCGCCGCGATGGTCGTCTGGAAGTCGTTGATGGAAGAAATAATTTCTCCAATCTTGCTGATGGCTTGGACCGCATCATCAGTGTCAGACTTGATTTTTTCAATCTTGGTTCCGATGTCCTCGGTAGCTTTTGCAGTCTCAGAAGCCAGGTCCTTCACTTCCCCTGCAACTACCGCGAATCCTTTTCCGGCATCCCCGGCTCGCGCGGCCTCAATGGTTGCGTTCAAAGCTAACAGGTTAGTTTGCTCGGCGATGGAGGTAATAGACTTAATGACTTCCCCAATTTCTTGGGAGGAATCGCCCAGCCGCGACACTACCTCATTGGTTTCCTGGGCGGCTTGAGCAGCATCGGCCGCAAAACGGGCAGCTTCGTTCGCGTTGGAAGAAATTTCGCGGATAGACGCGTTCATTTCTTCCGAACCGGCCGCCACGGTTTGAATACTGCTGGATACTTCGTCAGCTTGGGCGGCAACGCGTTGAGAATCATCCTGCGAACTGGCCGCAGCCGCTACCGCCTGGTCACTGGTCTCTTTCACGACCTTGACAGTGCCCTCCACTTGGTGCACCGTTTCGACGGTATGAGAAATCAGACCTCGCAACGAAGCCAGTGCGGCAGTAAGGGACTGCGCCATCTGGCCGATTTCATCATGAGAGGTCACCTGCGGATTTTGAGTCAAATCACCCTGGCTCATAGCGTTTAGAGAGTTCTGGATTTCGCGTAGGGGACGTGTAATCGACTGTACGGTCGACCATCCCAACAGCGACATAATGATGATGCCCAGAATTCCGGCACCCAGGATAGAGGTTCGCAAAATAGTGCGCGATTGAATGACATCGCTACGGGCCTGGGCCATTTTCTTAAGCATCATTTGCTGCGAATTGTCTACCATCGCAGTATAGTTGCCAATCTGTTCCTGGTTGGAACCGGGCCCCTTAGCGGTGGCCAAGGTAAAGTATTGCGCCAACTCTTTGTTTTGGACCAAGGGTATGATTTCCTTGTCACGGAACGAAATCCAGTCTTGGTATTTCTGGTCAAAACCTTCGATTGGGGGTAGTGCCTCTTTGCCTCCCTTATTGAGAATCTGAGTGTAAAGGTCAAGCACTTTCGCGTCCGTATCATGCATGACTTGAATAATTTCTGGGGCCACCTCATTGGGAACCGAACAGATATCAGAAATATTCATACGGTTGCGCATGATCTCGGTGTTGAGTTGAGTTAGTGGAACCTGAAACTCGGACAGTTTCGCTTCCCTGGTAGTGTCAGATTCAATGCGTACCCCCATAATCAAGCTGATGACTGCCAAGAATGCCATAATGACGGTCGAAATGATGACTAAACTCCAAATTTTTTGAGAAAGTCTTAGATTAGAAACCAGTGAGATTTTTTTGGATTTCATCCTCAGCTCCCTTTCTTTGTAAATGAACCAACAAAATCCACCTTAGCGCTGAAATAGCGCTATGTTTCAAATTTGATTGAAAAATGTTTAGGGATTTTTGAGTCATCGCTATGTCTTGAACAGACTCGGGACTAAGCCAGATTGGTCGGAGCAGGCCCGTCAGAATTCTCAGCAGTGTGGTTAACAGCGGGAGGATCGCTGAGGCGAGCCAGGAAAGCCTCCAGCGGACCTTTGCCGAACCGTAACCGCCACAGGCTCGCGGCCAGCAGGAAAACCACCACCATGATGACGAGGGAGGGGATGAGTCCGAAATACCCGAATACGCGAAACGTAATCGCGTGCCAGATGACGTGGAGGGTATAGGTGCTCAGCGCCATCGAACCCAACGCCGCCACCGGGGACATAAACCGGTTGAAGGTAGGCCCTGCCAGCAGCAACAGGGAAGTCAGTCCCACGCACCAAGCCGTATTGGCCACGGTTTCCGCTACGGAATCCGTATGCGGAGCGATATAGACCAGGGTTTGATACCAAAACTGGGCCGAGGTGGGGTTGGCGATGGACAGGGTGTCTTGATTGAGAATGACACCGGAAACCCGTCCCAGACGTAGCGAATCAATGGCGGTGCCGACCCCGAAAATCACGAAAGCCACACCCAGCCCGAGGCCCGCCCCGAACTTCTGCAGTCGGCGCGACCGCGGGCTCGCCCCCGCCCAACCCAAACGCCACAGGATCAGCCCGGTCAGTACATAGATGAGGAACGTGGGCATCTGATAGTCATTGAGCCCCAGGACCACGCCGATTTCGGGCGGAACAAACAGCAGGTTGAGGTAGTGCCACAGCGGAATGCCCGCCACCAGCAACAGTCCGATAACCCCCAGCAGGCCCGGAACGGAGAGGCCGGAAAGGAACAGGGCGCAGATCATCCATATCCCGTAGTTATCGAGAATCAGCAGGATACGGGTGTTAAAGAAACTGAGCAGGGCGGCGATGAGGATTAGGACAGCGGCGCGCACCAGGATTTTTTCACCGTAATAGCGGCGAGACAGTGCGGGGGAGTCGGCGAAGCGCCGCGTCATCCGGTCTTGCATGATGCCCATCGAAACTCCCGCGAGCAGTGCAAAGAGCGGAGCTGAACGTCCGTGAGACAAGGCCATCACGCTAGAGACGGGACCTTGCACTGAAACCCACATATGCGCCGTGAACATGCCCAAAATGGCCAGGCCGCGAGCCATATCCAAGCCGACGACCCGACTGGTCAGAGCCGGCCGACCCAGCAACCGCTGCGCAAAATCCGTCACAGAGGCAGTCTAGCTGACTAGACGGTGCGGAACTGATATTGCCGGAAATCACGTTTCATTCAAAACAATTTTGTCAAAGCATGGTGGGAATTTGTAACACTTTTGGTTAAACCGGTGGTGTCTGATCCAGACCCAGACGGATTATCTGCATGGTCAATTCTCCGCGGCGCATACCAAGTTTTGCGAGGGCACATTTCACGTACGTACTCACAGTATTTATGGAAAGTCCGGTTTCGGCTGCGATTTCTTTGTTGGAGTAAGCCTTGCCTATGAGTTGAACGACTTGACGTAAATGCTGGGGTAGAGCATCGATTTGGGATTGCAGCTGCAGGTTAGCAGGTTGAGGATTGGTGGACACGAAATAGTCCATAACCATCGATAACGGCTTGTTATCCAGGGCGTTCCCGCCTCTGTACACCCGTTTAATGGCCTCACCAATCTCGCGGAACTCAGTCTCTTTGGTCAGAAACCCTTTTGCTCCGGCTGTTAAGGCCGCACGTAGCATATCGGGACGTTCAAAAGCGGTCAGCATAATAATCCGTTCGTCCGGATTGTGTGTCAGCGCGGATGTAACCGTTTCAATACCACTCATCCCCGGCATGGCCACATCTAATAGCACCACATCGTGATTTGTGTTCTCAATGAGATTCATCACCTCGAGACCGTTCCCGGCCTTGCCGACGATTGTTATGTAATCCAAACTGTTCAGGAGGATGCTCATCTCGTGCATATAAAGCTCATCATCATCTGCAAAAATGACCCTAATAACTTCCTGTCCGCTCACTTTGTCACTTCCATCTCGAGAGGGATGTTGATGTGTAACACCCAATGCTCCCCGGTCTGTCCCGCCTCAAGGACACCACCTGAAATATGAAGTTGCTCCCCCAAAAGTTTCAAGCCCCTGCCGCTGCTCAACACCGGATTGGCAGAGAAAGAACTAATTGAATTCATCATCGTGAAATCTACTATCCCCTCCGTATAGTCAACCTCAATAGACACACGACACGGCTTTTCAGGGTTGCCGTACTTTATCAAATTCGTCAGGGCTTCACGGACACATTCACGCAACAAGCTGGTGACGGCGGTACTCAGTGTGCCCAGGTTCTCAGGGTAGGTGTCGATTTCTACGTTGAAGCCAAATCCCGTCGCGACGTCTCTAGCCGTATCTAGCGTGGTGGCGAGGGGTGTGGGGATTGCTTTCAGTGTAGGGTTTTGTCCCAGCACACTTAATGTTCTTCGCAGTTCGCTGAGGGCTCGCACAGACTCTCCATGCAGCAACTCCAAGCGTAGTCTGGTTTCCTCACTTGTTTCGGGGGAACCCTTAGCATCTTCCAATAGTTTGGCCGACAGGGTTGTCAATCGGGAGAGCGTTCCTGCCGTATAGTTGTGCAACTCTGCTGACAATTCCTGCTTGGTCTGTAATTGAGCTAATTCGTAACGGTGTTGTTCCATCACCGAATGTATGTTCAGTCGCAAATTTTCTTCAATGTACTGGCGCAACACAAAACCTGCCCCGAGAGCAAAAAGCAGGAGCAAGGCGTAAAAAACGCTGGCAATCGTATTGTATTTACCAGCAAAACCAATCAATATCGCAAGTGAACTGACGAGCGTTGCAATCAAGCTTTGCTTCCACCAGCCGCGCCAAGACCAGTCAAAAATCACCGGAATCGTCAAGTACACCACCAGACCAAATTCAACCGTGGGAACCACATTCATAGCAACGACTGCAGCAATAAAAACCCATCCACCTACGCGAGGGGAAAATATGTAGCCAAGGAAAACTACGAATCCGATTAGTTCACCTAAAACACTCCAGGGGTTGTCACGAATTCGGGTAATGCTGAAGTCAAGAACAACACCAAGGAACAGCACAGCTAAAAGAATCTTATTCCTGGAAATCCAGGATAAACAAGGTTTTGTAAGGTGCAAACTTCCCTCCCCATGATGCTTAGACTCAGCATAGCTGGGGAATGATGTCGCAGATTGTGATTTCAGAGTGTTCCTCGGCGATCAAGTCGCTTTGCGGCAGACAGGCTCCGAGAGTCAGACCCACGGTGCCTAGAAAAGCAATTTGAACAGCAATAATACGCATCAAAGCTTCCTCGTAAAGACGTTTAAACGCACTCTATCGGAATCGTCTCTGAGGTGGAATACCCCAATTTTGGGATATTTTCATGACTGCAGTTTTGCCCTAGTGTGGGAGGTGACGGTCAAACCGGCCATAAATTCGTGTGAAAAGAGGGGCTTTGCAATGATTAATGTTGGTTCGTTCCAAGGGACGTCGATGCCTAATGTCAGTCCTCACGTTTCGACCGCGCAGGGCTTTCAGAAATCGATGGAAACGACCTCATCAGTGACTGTTTCCCCAGGTGGGGTGGAAGCCTGGGGAACTAAGGTCGATCTGAGCTATATGTTTGACAAGCTTGAAAAGCACGGGTTTATCAGTGCGGATGAGCGAGCCTATTTGACACAGAAAGTTACTGATCGCAGCCAAATTTATAAGGCGGTCTCTGATTTGAAGGGGCCTGGTTTGGCGGCCAATGCAGCATACAAAATGCAGGAAGGTGTTTTGCTGCCTAACGGTGTTTTAACTTTGGCAGATGACCGAAGGACGGTGCAGCGTTTGGCGCAGTTGACGCGTTACGAAGTTCAAACCATTGAGGCCGCGCAGGGGTCAGATATGGGCATCGGTCAAATCGGGATGTTAGCAACAACTGTTGCGTTGTCAAAGGAAAAAGGTATCATCAGCGGCGAGCTGGGCTTGAAAGATTTTAATATGCTGAAAAACTGGTTTAAAGAAAACGGTAAACCTGGAAGCAGCGAGTTCATCGAAACCCAGGAAATGCTCAGTAAGCTTTATGACCTTCTAGCCAGCAAAGACAAGCATTAGGTCGCACACTTATACACATCTGTCTAGGCTTCGATTCCAGTTCAAATTGGTGTTCATCAGCAATTATAGAGGCATCAGAAACTGCTTGAACTGTTAGTCTGTGAACGCCGGCGTTGTATTGCCGGGTGGTGTCACCAAGACACCAAGGAATACCTATGACCCGGAAATCTGGAAACGGAGCTTTTCCGGCGGGTCGGGGTGCAGCCAGATGGGGGGAATCTCCATCATCGTGTGGGCCCCTGACCAGCCAGCTTGCCCGGCACGGTAAGCCGCCCGGGCTGCTGCCACCATGACGTAGGCGGTGAACTCGGGGTTATCATCCATGTCGATTTCCAACTTAATCTGTTCGTTGATGCCTTGGGAGGTCGAAGCGCGCGACAAAATCAGCCCGGCGTGGGTCAGCCGCGAGTGATACTCGCGCATTTCGTCGGGGCTTAAGAACGTGACCTGGGTGTCGTAGTCGGCGAACCAGCCCGGCATGGCGATGATTTCCTCACGTAGCTGTTCCTTGTCATAGGCCGGGTCAGCCACTACGTAGCACTCCATATAGTGCAGGGCTTTGCGGGAATCATCATAGATCGGTTCCCCATTCAATACTGCCGTGAGGGGATCCTCTTTGGGAACCTGGTACGCCACCGCATCTAACACACCGTCAAAGGCGCGAATCGCGTTGGACCACTGCATGGAAATCCCGCGCCCCCAAAATGTGTAGGTTTTCGTTTTCGGGAACAGGGAGTCAGAGATGACCCGGAACATTGACATCAGGCCGGGTTCCCACCCCACCGCGCACAAAGACACGTGTTTGGCGGATTGCCCCGCCTGGTCCACCGCCGCGAAATAGTCGGGGAAGGGCTGGTAGACGGGCTGGAAAACGGGTTCTTTGATGAACGCCGGCAGCATCATGCCCGAAACTTCGTGGATGGCTTCATCAGGGTTTTCCTCCTCAGTCGTGCCGGGTGCCGCGTTTGTGTCCGGCGGTGCGTCTGGAGTTGCCTCAGGCGTGCCAGCCTCTTGTTCTATGCCCGCCGCAGCGTCACGAGCCGCCTGGCGTTCGGCGATGTCTTTCGCCATCCGTTCGAGCTCCTCCAGGCGGAACTGGCGTTTCGCTTCGACTTCTTCGGCGGTGGGTGGTTTGCCGCGCAAGGGGTGGGCGTCGACCGTGTGGAAATACTGGGCCAGCTGGGGGGTTTCTTGCTGTAGGTTCGTCGCTACGGTGTCGCAGATAATGACGACGTCGATACGATCGGCGAACTGGGCTACGGTATCGGTGGGGTAGACCTTGGCGTAGGCGTTTTGGAGTTTTTGCGGGTCGCGTTTGGAAAAAATCGCCACTAGCTCCAGGTCACGGCACTTGCTGACCGCTTTGGCGGCCGCCTTGCCATAGTTGCCGAATCCGACCACTCCGACGCGAATACGTGTGTCTTCATGCTGTGTCATCGCTGCCCCCATTGGCTCGTGCGTGTCACAATTTTAGCGTTAATTGACTAAAAATTGGGGAAATCGAGGCGTGGTAACGTTTTTGAAAAGTCAGGACTGCTTTTAAATGCAATTCAAGTTCGCTAGCTGCCCAAAGTTGTTTCCTGAAAAAGCCCGGTTTTTCATGCGAACAGGACAAAACCGGGCGGACAACATAGGCTCGAAACATGGTTGAAATTCGAGTACACGGTCGCGGTGGTCAGGGTGTGGTTACCGCTTCCGATTTAATGGCTTACGCGGCTTTTGCTGACGGCCACCACGCCCAAGCCTTCCCGTCTTTCGGGTCGGAACGGACCGGGGCTCCCGTCGTGAGCTATTGCCGGATTGAAGATAGAGAAATTCGCTCCCGGGAACCCATCTTGGATCCCGATATAGTCATCGTCCAAGACCCGACCTTGCTGGCCATTATGGATCCGTTTTCGGGGCTGAAAGACGACGGATACGCGCTGGTTAACTCCCAAAAGACTGCCGCTGAACTGGGCGTGCCTGAGCTGGAGGCGAGGCTGCCGCGGGGTCACTTTATGGCGATGCCCGCCTCTGAAATCGCCCTGGAAAAGCTGGGACGTCCCCTGCCGAACGCAGTTTTGCTGGGAGGGTTGGCGGCTCTGACCGGGATTATCAAATTGGAATCGGTCGAGGATGCCATCCGCGGCAAGTTCAAAGGCAAAGTTGGCGACTCCAACGTGGAGGCCGCCGCCGCGGCCTACGAATACGTGAAAGCACACATGGCCTGAGAGACGCCAACGCTACCGGGACGGTGTGGTGCGCCCCGGACTTGAGAGTAAAAGGAAGAAGAAAAATGCTGAAACAAATCGAAGGCTCCCAGGCGATTGCCCGAGCCGTCGCGGCTTGCCAGCCCAACGTGGTTGCCGCCTACCCCATCAGTCCCCAAACCCACATCGTCGAGGCCCTATCCGCCCTGGTGAAGTCCGGGCAGCTGGAACATTGCGAATATGTCAACGTCGAGAGCGAGTTTGCGGCCATGAGTGCCTGTATCGGCTCTTCGGCGGTGGGGGCGCGTTCCTACACCGCCACCGCTTCACAAGGGTTGCTCTATATGGTCGAGGCCGTATATAACGCTGCCGGTCTGGGTTTTCCCATCGTCATGACCGTGGCGAACCGGGCCATTGGCGCGCCCATCAACATTTGGAATGATCACAGCGACTCGATGAGCCAGCGCGATTCGGGGTGGATACAACTGTTCGCCGAAAACAATCAGGAGGCCGCGGACCTGCACGTACAGGCGTTCCGCATCGCGGAGGAACTCAGCGTTCCGGTGATGGTGTGCATGGATGGCTTTATTTTGACCCACGCGGTCGAACAGGTCGACCTGCCGGAACCGGAACAGGTCAAACAGTTCCTGCCGCCCTACGAACCGCGTCAGGTACTGGATCCCGACGACCCGCTGTCTATCGGGGCGATGGTCGGCCCCGAAGCCTTCACCGAGGTGCGCTACATCGCCCACCACAAGATGCTCCAGGCCCTCGACCTCATCCCCCAGGTCCAGTCCGATTTTAAGAGTATTTTCGGGCGAGACTCCGGCGGTCTGCTGCACACTTACCGTTGTGAGGACGCCGAAACCATTATCGTGGCGTTGGGCTCCGTGGTCGGCACGCTAAAGGACGTGGTGGACCAGCGGCGCGAGAACGGCGAAAAGATTGGCATTATGTCCCTCGTGTCCTTCCGGCCCTTCCCGTTTGCAGCTATCCGCGAGGTGTTGCAGAACGCGAAGCGCGTGGTGTGTGTCGAAAAGGCTTTCCAGCTGGGGATTGGCGGGATTGTTTCCTCCGAGCTGCGCGCGGCGATGCGCGGCCTGCCGTTTACCTGTTATGAAGTCATCGCCGGGCTGGGTGGCCGCAACATCACCAAGAATTCACTGCACGCCATGCTGGATCAGGCCGTAGCGGATACCCTCGAGCCCCTGACCTTCATGGACCTGGATATGGAACTGGTGCGAGGGGAACTGGAGCGGGAGGCCGCGACCCGGCGCTCCGGCGCTTTTGCCACCAACGTGCAACGCGAACGGGTGCTGCGCGCCAACGCCAAAATTGCCGAGTCCGGGCCGAAACCCAAGGCGGACAAGGTCGGCAACCCGCGCGTGGCTTCCCCGTCCATCAAGCAAAACGCCGTGTCGGTAGATCCCGATCAGGCTGAATAATCTGGAACAGAGGAGAAAAAATGACTGAAATCACTCAATCTGCACAGACCGAAATTCCGGCTCGCGAACAGGTCAAGTTCTATCAAGTCGGCTCGTTCGCGGTGGGCAACCGTTTGGCGGACCTGCAGTGGCGTTCCCTGCAATCCGACCCGAACCGGAAAAACTCCCTGACCTCCGGACACCGCGCCTGCCAGGGCTGCGGCGAAGCGCTGGGAGCCCGCTACGCTATCGATACCGCTTCGACCGCTGCCAAAGGCAAGATGGTGGCTATCAACGCGACCGGGTGCTTGGAAGTGTTTTCCACCCCGTACCCGGAAACCGCGTGGACGATTCCGTGGATGCACTCCCTGTTCGGCAACGCTGCCGCCGTGGCGGCCGGAGCGGCCGCGGGTTTGAAAGCGATGGGTAAGGACGATATTCGCGTCGTCGCCCAAGGCGGGGACGGCGGTACTGTTGATATTGGCATGGCTTGCCTGTCCGGGATGTTTGAACGTAACGATGATGTCCTGTTTGTCTGTTACGACAACGAAGCCTATATGAACACCGGGGTACAGCGTTCCGGCGCGACCCCCCCGGCGGCGCGTACTGCGACGACCCAGCCGGTCGGTGAACATCCCGGTAACGTGTTTACCCAAGGTAAAGACATGCCGCGGATTGCGATGGCCCACGAGATTCCTTACGTCGCCACCGCGACCGTCGCGGATTTGCGTGACCTGGAATACAAGGTGCAAAAGGCCATGACCTACCGTGGGGCGCGCTACCTGCATGTTTTGGTGCCCTGTCCGTTGGGGTGGGGCTCCAACTCGAACCTGACGGTCACCTTGGCCCGTCTGGCCATTCAGACCGGGTTATTCCCGGTGTATGAAGCGGAGAACGGAGAGATTACTTCCGTCACCAAGATTCGCCGTCCCGCCCCGGTCGAGGCGTACTTAAAGCCGCAGCGCCGTTTTGCTCACGTGTTCAAAGGGCCGGATTCGCGCGAAGTGTTGGCGCGGATTCAAGCCATCGCGGACCGCAATATTAAACGGTACGGCTTGATTGAGATGGATTCGCTGGACGAGGACGTGCGGGAACGCATCTTGAGCGCCCCCGACGATCCGGCCGGTCGTTTTGCCGCGGCGCTGCCCGGACGGCAGGCAATGGACGTGAGCAACGAACCCGAAACCGACTAACGGGCGCCCGGAACCTATTGAAGAAGTTAGAGGAAAACGAAGATGACACAAGCCAAAGCTGAACTGAAGAAAGACGAGACCATTCCTTTTGCGATTACCCTCGAGGTCGGTTCTTCCCTTGAGAACGAAACCGGTTCGTGGCGCACCGAACGGCCCGTCTATGTGAGCAACCTGCCGCCGTGCAACAAGGCTTGCCCGGCCGGCGAAAACTGCCAACGGTGGCTGTTTTATGCCGAAGAAGGCAAGTATCGCCAGGCCTGGGAACAGATGATGGCCGACAACCCGCTGCCGGCGGTGATGGGACGCGTGTGCTACCACCCTTGTCAGACCGCCTGCAACCGCGGCATGGTGGACGAAGCGGTGGGTATCAACGCGATTGAACGCTTCGTGGGGGACAAAGCCCTGCTGGAGGGGTGGACGGTCGGCCTGCTCGCCCCGGAAAGCGGCAAGAAAGTGCTGGTGGTGGGGGCGGGTCCCTCCGGGCTGTCCGCCGCCTACCATCTGCGTCGGATCGGTCACACCGTCACGGTGCGAGACGCCGGTCCGATGGCGGGAGGCATGATGCGGTTCGGGATTCCCTCCTACCGGCTGCCGCGCGGCATCCTGGACCAGGAAGTGAAGCGCATCGCGGACATGGGGGTCACTTTCGAGTTCAACTCGAAGGTGGAGAACGTGGCCGAAGTCGCCGGCGATTTTGATGCCGTGTTCCTGGCTATCGGTGCCCAGATGGGGCGTCACGCCGACATTCCCGCCGGGGATTCCGCGAAGGTCATGGACGCGGTGGATATGTTGGCGGACATGGAAAACGACGAGAAACCGATGTTGGGACGCCGGGTCGTCATTTACGGCGGCGGAAACACGGCCGTGGATGCGGCTCGTACCGCGAAACGCCTGGGCGCCGAGGAAGCGATCATTGTGTATCGCCGGACTCGCGACCGCGCCCCCGCCCACGATTCGGAAATCATGGAGGCCGAGGAAGAAGGCGTCATGATGAAGTGGCTGTCCACGATTAAGCACGTGGACGGCGGGGCTATCAAGATTGAGAAAATGGTGTTGAACGAGGACGGTTTCCCGGTCGGCACCGGCGAGTATGAGGAGCTGGGCGCCGATTCCGTCATTATGGCACTGGGTCAGGAAACCGATTTGGGTATCGTCGAGAACGCTCCCGGTATCGAGATTGAAAAAGGCGTGGTAAAGGTCGATTCCCGCATGATGACCGGGATGAAAGGCGTGTTCGCCGGGGGCGACATGGTGCCCTCCGAGCGTACCGTCACCATCGCCATTGGCCACGGCAAGAAGGCCGCCCGCTGTATCGACGCCTATCTCCACGGCGAGGAATACCGGGCGGGGGACAAAGCCCCCGATGCCTCCATCAAAAATATGAACACCTGGTACTATGCGGATGCTCCCCGCCGGATTCGCGACAAGATTGAGGGGCCGCGCCGCGCCTCGACTTTCGACGAAGTCGTGCAGGGCCTGGACGAAGAATCGGCCGTATTCGAGGCTCGCCGCTGCATGAGCTGCGGAAACTGTTTCGGGTGCGACAACTGTTTCGGGGTCTGTCCGGACAACGCCATCACCAAGATTCGACCCACCGATTACGTATTCAAATACGACTACTGCAAGGGCTGCGGCATCTGCGCCGAAGAATGCCCGTGCGGGGCGATTTCGATGGTTCCCGAAAATATTTAGACCCGTTTTGCGGGTCCCGGCTCGGTCAAGGTTTTGTAAAAACTTGGCCGAGCCGGCGAGTTTTTAGTGGTTTTTCGCGCAAAAGTCCGGGTGTTGCGGGTTTTCCACAGGCGCGGCGAGATGGGGTTATCCACTTTTAAATCTGTCACAAGTACGGTAGGGCAGTTTCTCCAGTTACCTTGGGTGTGCGGAGCCTCACTGGTGACGGTGAAAAAAGGGGGAAGATGATGGCCCAGATGTGTTACTGGGGATTGTTCAGTCGGCAACATGCTCAGGCGGTAGCTTATTTTTCCAGAGCCGAAAACCGAACGTGGCTGGGTTTGGCGGCAGAAAGCTATAACGAGCGGTGGCGAGAGCGGCTGCGAGACTTAGAAATTTTGGGCGACTATATAAACGAGTTGGAGGACGCGAAAGCCAGTCTGGAGGCACTGCTGTGAGCTGGCTCGACGATGTGTCCATCGGGGATGACCGCAGTCCGATGGTGGGACACCCCCAAGATTTTTTGGTAGGCGGAGGGCCTGGTCTGTGCGTGGACACCGATGAGATGGAACGCATGGGGGCGAGCCTGCAGCACAGTGCGCAAGCCCTGGATGTGTTGAGCCACTGGATACCGGCCGAGCAGTCCCGCCTGGCGCACCGATATTATGTGGTGCACGCCCGGTTGGTGAGGTTGTGTGAAACCCCGGAAGGCGCCGCCGAATACGGCCCGCAACTGGAGGCCCTGGAATCGGCGTGGGTTCGGTTTGAGAACGCGGCGGCGCTGGCGTGTCAAGGCAGCTGCGGTACCGTGGCTCTGAGCCAGAAAATCGAGTCGCTGTCCCACCAGCTCGAACGGGCCACGGGAATGTATAAGCTGACCGAGGACGACCTGAGAAACCTGTTCGCATCTTTTGATTTCGAAACGATGATGATGCACCTGGTAGCTCAACACCTGGCTTTACGGGAATACTTCCCGGCCAGTTTTACGGTGGATGGTCGGGTGTATCACACGAAACAGATGAGCGATACGGAGCTGGCCGCGGTGTTCCTGTCGTGGATGCAGGCAAAGTTGGGAGCTCAGTATTACGGGGCATCGAACTCGCTGCAGGTCAGCGGCAACGGCAGCAACGTCATCCTGCACACCCCCGGCTTTGAGGATTCCCCGGAACTGAACACCGCTTTTGACGGCTGGTTCGACAAAGTCACCCCCCAAGAGTTGATTCATGCCTATGAGTGGGACGACCCCCTCACCGTGGCCGGGATGTTGATTTTTGGACCGATACAGTTCTTTATCTACCGGGGCATATTGGAAAAAACCGGTGTCGTGACGCGAAAAACTGTGCCTTTCGGCGAACAGCTTCCCGCGCTGTGGCTGCGAACCTACGACCAGAGAGCGTATGCCAAGTTTGCCGCCAGCCAGCAAGAGACTCGTGACATCCGCCGGGCGAACTTTTCCAACACTCCTACCGGCAAGCTCATCGGGACGGATCGAGCCCAACGTTTGGAACGCAAACTGTTGGCGACTCAAGATTACAACCCCCGCGTACAAGGCGGAGGTGCGGGCCAGGGGTGGACGCTGGAGGGAAGTCCGGCTGGGGCTACTCGAACTTTTCCGAAAAACCCTGGTGACGTGTTCCGCTACTCCAACACGATTGACCCATACGGAGACAACGGCGCTTTTGAGATTCAACGGTGGCGCAACGCCGCGGGTCAGGAAGGCGTGCGGGTCATCCTGCGCGGTACCGAGAGCTGGGATGCCGGTTCGGGGATGCCCCAAGATATGTTGACGAACACGGAAGCGGTGGCGGGAATGAAAACCGGTCCGGCGCGGGCGGTCGTGGCAGCGCTGGACAGTATGCAGGTAGACGCCGCGACCCCGATGGAACTGGTGGGACACTCTCAAGCGGGGATTGTGGCGGCGAACCTAGCGGCCGATCCGTCCTTCACCAGCCGCTATAACGTGCGTTCGGTGATTACGGCCGGTTCACCGGTGGCGGGGGCGATGGGGCGAGTGCCCGAAAACATTCACATGATTTCGTTTGAAAACAGCAACGACCTGGTGCCTAAGCTGGAGGCGGGGCTGAACCCGGGTTCGGCGAACCACGTCACCGTGTGGGGCAACCGAGGCAGTCTGTTCAACATTCCCCAGGCGCACAATCGGGACTCGGTTTATGCCCAAATGGCGGACGATTTCCTGAACGCACACTATTCGCAAGGTGATTATTTCCTGAATTGTCGTAACAATGACATGAATCTTAATCACAAAATCGTGTTTGCCGACTCTCAGCGGTTCGAAATGACCCGTAATTAAATCTTAGAAGAATTGCAGGTTAACTCGTTTGGAAAGTTAATTCTACAGCAAACAAATTGCGGTTTTTCAGGCATTTCTCATTGATATCCAGGGCAAACACTCTTCCGTACGAGGGGGTTAAAACGTTATTATTAGAGGGAAGAAGTGGTGTCTTGGAGATACCAAATAACGTACAGGGACAGGTGAATAAGGATTATGAAACCGAAGACCCCAAACATGGATGTAAAGGCGAACGAGGATTCGCAAATCGGCGCAGCGATGCGTCCGATGGTGCATGGCCGCGTGCGTTTTGGGCGCTTTCTGGTCGGCGGAACTGCGCTGGTGGCGATGGTTGCTGTCGCCATGTTGGCTGGTAGCCCCGATTTGAGTCGTTCCCCCGTCTTGGGTCAGCCTCAACAGACCACGAACGCCGAAGCCGGAAACTCCTCTGTAGCCGAGCCTTTGGCTCCTGGTGCGCCCACGCAGCCGAATCGTATTGGTGGTGGCGGTCCCACCGCGACCGCGATTGCGATTGCCCGCACGGCTTTCCCCGGCGGTGCCTCAGAAGTTTATGTGGCGCGTAACGATAATCCGGTTGACGCGCTGGCGGCCTCCGTCCTACCCAACGGCCCGATTTTGCTGGTTCCGTCTTCGGGTAATGTCCCGGCCGATGTCTTTAACGAAATTAAGCGTTTGCACCCCTCCAAGGTTGTAGTTCTTGGCGGAGAAGGTGCAATTAGTGCCGATGTGGCCGGTCAGCTCAGCACCTACACCGGAGTCGCCAACGTGACCCGTCTGGCTGGTGCTAACCGCGTGGCTACCGCGGCCGCCATCGCCAAGTATGCTTACCCCAACGGCAACGCCAAGGTTTACGTCGCCGACGCGATTGGTTCTAATGGTTTAGGCTCCCCAGACGCGGCTGCGGCGGGTGTGTTGCGTGACGGCCCGATTATCACCGTCAGCGGTAATGGTGCCGATATTGCCACCGCTGCCAGCACGGTGAAGGCTCTGGGTGCTTCTCAGGTCGTAGCTTTGGGTGGCGAAGGCGTGGTTCCCAGTTCTCGGCTCAGCCAGGTGGCAGGTGGGGCTGCGACCGGTCGTATTGCCGGAGCGGATCGTTACCTGACCGCTCAGGCTATCAACCGGACAGTGTTCCCCAACGCCAGCCACGTTTACTTGGCTTCCGGCTCTGACCTGGTTTACCCGCTGATTTCCGGCTCGTTGAGCGATGGCCCGGTGCTGCTGGTTCCCGCCAACCCTCAGGGCAACACTCGTAGCCTGGTGACAGCTTTCGGTAACCCGGCGGTGACCGCCATCGGGGACGCCAGCACGGTACCGGATAGCGTGTTGAACGTAGCTGCTGGTTTATCCCAGCCCACTCAGGCTAAGACTCCCTCTTCCGCTCCAGTTGCCGGTGTGTCCCAGGTTTACACCAAGTACTCGATGCAGCCCTCCCCGGCTGACCAGGCTCGTGAAGAAGCGGTGTTCAACGCCATCAACGCGGCGCGCAACAGTGCGGGTATTCCGTCCTTGACGCGTGACCCGGTGATGGATGACGCGGCTCGCGCCTGGGCTCAGCAAGTCGCCCGCACGGATGTGTTTGTACACTCCAACGGCGCTTTGAAGTACGCGGATCTGTTCCCGGCGGGCTGGAAGTTCGCTGGCGAGAACATGGTGGGCTACTACAATGTTGACCCAGCCGCTTACGGTGCGGGCTCCACGAAGGCTTGGGTGGCCTCTCCCGGTCACTACCGCAACCTGATGGATCGGCGCTTCAACCGCACCGGCATTGGTACGGCCACCGGCCGCCAGTGGGTGTACACGGTTCAGAACTTCGGACAGTACTGAGTCTTTTAGGGAAAACTCCCTTTCATCTCCCTAGGTTTCGGTGTCAGGCTTTGCCTGGCACCGAAACTTATTTTTGGACCGCACCAGGGTGGGGCTTGCGGTGGCTAGGAACAGGCCGGCTCGCTCTGCCCCGCCATCGGGTAGTCGAGATTATTGATGAAGTCCACCTGTATCTCGGGGTTGGTGGTTGATATGGCCATAAAGGTCGATTTAGAACGTGGATTTGGTGTCGGTCAGGTAGCATAGGGCGATGTCTGTTAAGGCCGGAAGCAACCAGAAAGTCCGTCGGGTACGCGATGAGGGCGTGTACTGGCTGGGTGACACTCCGGTGTACCTGACGCGGAAAAACGTGCGGAACCTGCGGCTGCGCATTGATGTGCGCGGTGAGTTCCATCTCTCTATTCCGTGGCGAGCGCCGATGTCGCTGGCGCGGGACTTTCTGCACGAGCAGTCCGCCTGGATTGCCCGGCAGCAGGAGCGGTTTTCGCGGCGACAAGCGACGCAGCCTCAGCTGGTGGATGGCGAGACGGTAGCGTGGTGGGGCCAAGACATTCCCCTAAAAATCGTGGAAAACCCCCACCCCCGCGCTCGTGCCGTCGCGGAAGTGGGCGCCGGGGCGATTGTGTTGAACGTGCCGGTGGGAGCCCCGCTGGAAAAACGCCAGCGCGCCTTGGACAAATTACGTAAAACGTCCCTGGAAATCCGGCTGGCTCCGGTCTTGGCGAAATGGGCGGCGGTCTTTGAGACGGAACCCGGAGCGGTGCGGATTAGACGCATGAAGTCGCGGTGGGGCTCATGCAATCCACGCACGCGGGCACTGACGTTCAACCTGGAACTCAGCGCGAAAGACCCGAAATACCTCGACTACGTGGTAGCGCACGAGTTCACGCACTATTTTCACCCCAACCACGGACCCGAATTTCATGCTTTGCTGTCTGCCAAGCTGCCCCAGGAACGCCAGCTGCACCGCGCTTTGAACCGGCGCAAACGTACTGCTTGAAAAACGTGACGACACCCGTGACCACACCTGTGACGACACCCGTGACCACACTTGTGACGACACCCGAAACAAAATCCCGGGTCACACCGCGGCCCAAAACCATAAGCAACCCCATAACCGGATCCAGTACGGAAAGCAAAGCCCCCGACGGGTTAGCGCCGGGGGCTTTCGCTATTTGAGAATCTCAGAGGTTACTTGGACAAAGTCCCTTTCACACTCTTGACAATCTTTAACACCTGAGAGTTGGAGTCAAAGTAGGCCACGTTAGACAGGTTGCCGTCCTTGTCGAGGAAGAACAACACCGGCACGTAGTTGGGTCCCACCACGTTGAACAGCGGGTAGCCGTTGAGGTGGAAATCGCTCTCCATGTCGGACAGACCCAAGCGGCTCAGGGTGTAGCGCACCGTGGAAGAATTCCCGGACAACATCACTTCGGCAAAGTTGAACCCTGACTTATTGATGTCGTGCAGCTGACGCCAGCTGGCTTGGCAGGCCGAGCAATCGGGACGTCCCAAAGCCACCACGGTCGGACGCTTGCCGTCAGCCAGGTCGCTAACCTTGAGCGATTTGCCGTCCAGAGACTGAATCGTGTAATCGTTCAGATTCTTGGCGTAGGCGCGGCGCATCTTGTAAGCCAAGTCGCTGCCCGACAGGTGCGAGAACTCGCCGTTAGCGTCGCGCTGAGCATAGCTAAGCGTGGTGAGCTCACCGGTGTCGCCGCCGTTATCGCCCGGGTCATCAGGATCCACAGTCGGATCCGGAGTCGGCTTGTTTGGATCCGGAGTCGGCTTGGTGTAGTCGGGGTCAACCGGGTCGGTCTTGTCACTAAACGTACGCTCCACGAACGCCGGCAGGGACGCCGCGGTTTGGGAACCGCCAATGTTGACCAAGCGGCCGTTAGCGTCCAACAGCAGTGTGTTCGGCGTGGTCAGGAAGTCCGCCCGGGCGGCCCAGATGGTGTCCACCGCGTCATAGTAGATATGCGGACGCATGGCTTCGAGATTGTTTTCAGTGATGACCTTGTCAACCATGTTCACAGTCTCTTGCATATTTTCCGCCACGGAAGTCACAACTTCGATGAAGTTGTACTTGGCATGGTCGAGCTTGACCATTTCCTTCCAGGTGTTTACACAAGCCCCGCAGCCCGGGTAGCCGAACATCAGCACGGTGGTCTTGTTCGGGTCCACCAGGGACTCCAGGGACTTCACCTGGCCGGAGGCGTCCTTGACCTGGTACTGCAAGAAGTTCTTGCCATAGTGATGGGTCAAGGATTCGTAAGCCACATCGGTGTGCTTCAGACCCTTGAAATCTCCACGCTTTTCACGCTGGTCAAAGGTCAGCCAGGCCAACCCGGAATTGGGCTGAACCTTACCGTCTTTGGTGACCCGGAACATGGCCAGACCATTGCCGTCAACAAAGTTGGCTTTCGTGGCCTTTACCGTCACTCTATACAGTCCCTTTGAGGCATTGAACGGCAACTTCACGTCCATGGTAGCTTCACCGCGGTTACTCACCGTCAAATCCTGGGAGGCAATAGCCTGACCCGCAGGATCTGTGACGATGACTTTGGCATTAGCCTTGCGGATATAGTTGCCGTCCAAGTCATTGACCAAGACGTTGACCTTGGCGGTGTCCCCAGCCCGGTAAGCCGGAGCATCGGTGGAGGCCACGATATCGAGAGACTTCACGTATTCGGGGAACACGGCATCGCGACCCTCGTTGAGCCACTTGGTCATACCGCCATTTACCCAGTAAATGTACTTGAAGCCCTTTTCCTTCATCAGTTTGGCGGTGGCCCCGCTGCGAACCTGAGTACGGCACAGCAGCAGGTAGGTCTTGTCCTTATCGAGGGTATCCAACCATTCCGACAGGCCATCGGCGTAGTAGTCGCGGTTCACGGCACCGTCGATGTGCGCTTCGAGGTATTCAGCCTTGGTGCGCATATCCAGCAACGCGAAGTCATCCTTGCCCAGACGCTCTCCAATCATAGTCGCGGCTTCATCGGTCTCAATCATCTTGTAGATCTTTTGTTTTCCATCGTTGGGATCGACCGGATCCGGCTGAGGATATTCGGAACCAAAGACAACTGAATAGTGACCCACGCCCCGGTAGTATCCGTTTGCGGCGATGGTGACTTCGACGTTGTAACGTCCTTCGCTCATATCCGAATTCGGCTGGATAGAAACCCAGGTCTGACCGTAATAGTTCGTGCTCTTCACCAGGTTAGCCTTGAAATCATTAGGACCGGTGACATTGATGTAGGCCGTCGCGTAAGGCAGAGCGTAGCCCCAGGCGTTGCGGGCCGTAATCGAAACCTGAGCCCGCTGACCGAAGTCGTACTGGGTCGAAGACGACTGGAAGTACACCATCGGGGTATAGGGGTTGATCTGGTTGACGATATCGAAAGACATCGTCGCCACGCCCCGGTTGAAACCGGGTTGTTTCGTGGTGAAACGAGCCAGGTAGGTACCCGGTGCGGCGTTACGAGCCGTGGTGTAGCTGTAGGTCGTCGCCCCCTGGTAGTTCGTCTTACCCTGGTCAGAGTGAATGACCTGACCTGAGGCATCAACGATGTCCACCTTTACCTCAGCGCCCGCCGCGTAACGGCGCGGCTGCCAGGTGCTGACATAGAAGTTGATGGTCCCTCCACGAGCTACCACAGAACGGTCTGCGGAAACTTTCGCTTTCAAGCTGGGGGCGGTGGGATCAACATCACCATCGTCAGGTTTCGGCTTGTTTTCATAAACGGTGTAGGTAAATGACTGGCGAGCCGACTCGTAGCCGTCTTTCGCGACAGCCACGGTGAGGGTGTATTTACCGGCCACCGTGTTGAGCGAGGCGGGCACTTTGAGGGTGGCCTTCCCGCTGCGATCGGTGGTGCCGCTCAAGCTCCGCGAAGTGCCCTGTGGATTGGTTACCGTCGCGTTCACGTTGGTGTTTTCCACCGGAATGTTCGCTTGATCCTTAACCGCCAGGTTAACGTTCAAACCGTTGTTCTTAGCGACTTGGGTAGCGCTCAACGTGGCGACCAGTTTCAGGGTACGAACCGTAGGCGCCGGTTCTGTGACGGTGACCTTCATCGAAGCGGAAATCCCTGAACCATCAGTCGCTTGTGCGGTGATGGTGGCACTGCCCTCAGCCACGGCGCTAACCTTACCGGAATCGTCAACCGTAGCAACCGAACTATTGCTAGAAGACCACTTCAACGTCTTGTTGGTGGCGTTTTCAGGAGTGACGGTGGCTTGTACCGTGTCGCTGGACCCGACCTGCAGTGACAGCTGAGAGGGGTTGAGCATAATGCCGTCGACACGGGTTTCATCTCCCGGCTTTGGTGCGGTACCGGCCGGAACGGTGATAGCTTTCAAGCTCACATTCGAATTGGCGCGGAACCGGGTCAAATCGCCCCAGGAGCTACCGTCGTAGGAAATGTAGGACTGGCCGGAGCGAGCCGTGGCGCGTGAGGAATAGCCCCACTGCGGCTGCTCAATCGGGATGGGGTAGTTGTATCCAGGAGTGGTCAGCTTCACGATAATGGCGAAGTTGCTGCCCTTCGCAACGGTTTGCGGGTCGAGGTCGACCGTGTGGTAGCCCGCAAAGGTAAAGTTACCCGAAGCTACCTGGTGAGTGGTATCAAAACCTTTCGACGGCGTAAAGTTCGGGTCCACGTAGACTTCGTAGCTGGCGCCGTTGGAAGGCACGAAGAAACCGGCTTCCTTGACGTCCACGTTTTCCTTGGTGGAACCAAAGACGTTGGCGAACCAACCGGTCGAGCCCTGCCCGATGGTGCCGGTCATGCCCAGCGGATCGTAGTACCAGATGGTGCCGTTATCGGTCTTGGGCTTCAGGACGAAGGCAGCGTTATTGGTTTTGCCCATCACACCGTCGTAGTAGGAAACGTAGAAGTAACCGTGGTCGTTGCCCCAGTTCGCTCCCCAAGAGTTCTTAACAATCCAGGCGCCGTTCCCCGGCGGACGGTAATAGAAGTTTGAGGCGGAATAGTTATCGTCCCAGCCCATGATGGTTACAGCGTGGTTGGGTGTACCGTAGCCGCGGTCGTAATGACCCATGGTGCGGAAGTTCAGATAGTTCGTGCCGCCGTAGACCGTGGTGTACAGCGCTCCATAGTCCATAATGGCGCGCTTCATGGTTTCGGTGTCTGCTCCCGAACGCATCGTCGGCAGGTAAAGCACCTCGTCGATGTCGAATAGCCGGCTCAGGTTGTCCGGAGAACGGAAGTAGTAAGGATTGTAGGGATCTTCCCGCTCGGCAACAGGCCCGCTCCAGCGCGCCAAGTAAGCCGCCGCGACCTGTTCGGTGCCGCCGTCGTTGGGGCCCCAGTCAAAGCCGTGGGTGTTGCGCATATTGGCTTCCGAGTAGTCCGGGTTCGAGTCGAGCCCTTTAGACAGTGCAATTGATTCTTCGGAGCCATTCGCGGCGAAAGACCAGCAAGAGCCGTTAGGTCCCTGGTCGCGCACGGGGGTAGAGCGGTTCAGTTCGCGCAGGTCATAACGGGACGGCAGCTCTGCCGGGGCACTAGCACGCATCGGTGCGCGCGCCCCGCCCAACAAGTTGTAGTTGGTGTTGATTTTAACGGGGTCTTGACGCTGACCATTTTCACGGCTGCCGGAAGCCTTAGGGAATCTGGAGTAGCTGCGGGTGCGGCTCCGGTCATGGGAAAAGCTGGGGTTCAGCGGAGCTTCGTTTACAGTCAGGTCCGCGTTAAGACTGGGATTCAGTGCAGTGTTTGAATCAGTTGCTGCCACGGAGGGCACTGAGGCACTGAAAGACAATCCCGTAATGGTTAGTAGGGAGACAAGTCCCACTTTTATCTTTGATAATTTCATCATGTGTTTCCTAGAGCTATAGGTTCTCGGAGCCAAGGTTGTTGGCATGACTCCCGGTTTCTATCAGGAACAAAAACCGCTAACTGATAATTTAGTGAATAAATGCTTAAAAAACAAAGAATCATTCAGGGTGGGATTTCCTGATTCAAAAAAAGCGATAAAAGCCCAGGTTGGAGCCGTGATTTTACAAATCCCTAAAATAGTGCCAATTTTGTTAGGTTTTGTGTTCAAATATGACACCTAATGAATACTAATTTGATTATGGATTTGTTCATGTTCACCATGTGACCGGAAAAGTACGGTGCCGCTGGCCTGATTCCCAGCAAACTCTCATACATTACTCAATGAAAAAATAGGTTACGTTTTACTTTTGTCCGCTACGTCTCAATTGTGTGGTCATTTGCACACCGAGACGACCCGAGGAACCCTGGCGCGCGACAAGACTAAACCCCTGCGGACTGTGCCAGGCAGCACCGCAGGGGTCGAATCTAAGGAAAGAAAATCGGGTTATTGTCCGCAACCGCAGGACGGTTCCTCGGACTGGCCGCAGCCACAGGAAGACTCGTCAGACTGGCCGCACTGGCTGCTCGCGTCGTCGCGCTTGGGCTGCAAATCCACCCACTCGCGAGGCTCTACGCGCACCCCGGTAAAGAACGGGGTGTCGACCCGTACGAACAGGCGAGCTTCAACCTCGCGCTGTTTGCGCAGCACACCCATGACCCGATCCAAACGGTCGGCCTCCAGGGTGATGGTCCATTCCCAATCCCCCAGAGCAAACGCCGCCAGGGTCGAAACCGCCACGTCATTGAAATCATGGCCGTTCATGCCGTGCTCCTTCAGGATGGCGTTGCGCCGCGCCTTGGGCAGGTAGTACCAATCCCAAGAGCGCACGAAGGGATAGACCGCGGCGTACTTGCGCGGGGCGAAACCACCCCAGCAGGCGGGCAGGTGCGATTCGTTGAACTCAGCGGGCAGGTGGCGGCTCATCGCCGACCATACCGGCTCAAACAACGCGGGCCGGCCGTGGCACGTCCCGATGGCGCCCACCTTGCGAAACGCCTCTTGCAAAGCCTCGGTATTATCAGCCAGCGCCCAAATCATCAGGTCAGCATCGGGGCGGAATCCCGACACGTCATACCAGCCGCGCACCACCACGCCCTGCACCGCTTCTTCCAAACGGTGGGTAATGCGTTCCAAGCGCTGCGGGTCGGTGGGCAGGGGCCGAGTCCGACGAAACACCATGTGCAGAGAATAGTTCTCTCTGGCGTTGACTTCGTGATAATCGACCGCGTAATCGCGCGGGTCGCCGGTGATTTCCGGAGCTGTTTGAACGGATTGGGGATGTCCCATGGTTTCTCCTTTGATTGGGGTTGGGTTAACAGTGTGATGAGGACGAGAATGGTGAGAGCGCGGATACTGGCAGCAGTTCGGTCCGCAGGTTTCCGCCAGCGGCGGGTAGGTGTCGGGCTCCACAGACTGTTCGGGGTGTTCCCCGCGTGCAAAGGCGGCCCGTTCGTAAACCAGGTCAGCCAGTTCATCCAGGAACTCAGGGTCAGATTCCGCAGTGGCAGCCCGACGGTAATCTAGGCCAAGTTCCTGGGCGGTAGCGGCGGCCTCGGTGTCGAGGTCATAGACAACTTCCATGTGATCCGAAATAAAACCAAAGGGAGCTACGATGACCCGGTGCACCCCGGCGGCCGCCAAATCGCGCAAATGGTCATTTATGTCGGGCTCCAACCATGCCTGGTGGGGGGAACCGGAACGGGAACAAAACGCCAGTGACCATGGCATTTCCAACCCTTGTGCAGACAGATGCCGGTTAATGGCTAAGGCTATCGCGAGGTGTTGAGCCAGGTAGGTCCAGCCCTGTCCCAGGGCGTCTTGCTCACGGGTCACCGCGGGTAAAGCGTTGAGAGCTTGGGGAGAAAAGTCGCTCAGGCGCAGGCGCAAGGGGACGCTGGGGCGGCTGATCGGAGTGTCAAAACGGTCATCGAAAAGCGCCGGTTTCTGCACCGTCGGGGAAGCCGCGGCTGTGCTGTGGGCAGAGCGGCACGGCCCGGAATGCCGCGCCATCTCCAGGGGAATTGAATGTGTTACGTAAACCAGGTGAACCGGTGAGGGTGACGCCGCGGGGGATTGGTCAGAAGTGGGAGTCACGTTTAGGTCCCGGGCGGCCGCCGCGATGGCACGGGCGTTAGCGTTAACAAAACCGGGGGTGTTCGCAAAAGGCCGCACCCGGTCCAGCGTGACTTCACCGGCCACCTCGGGGCGGGCAGCGCGCAGGTCAGCGAGCGCCTGGGCCAGGTTTTCCCGGTATTGCCGGCATCCCGAATAACACGTGTAGGCGGTGGTAAACAACGTCAAAATCCGCCGCGCTCCCCGGTCAACCAAGTCAACGAGGCTTTCGCTAAAATACGGGTGCCAGTTGCGGTTGCCTACCGCATAGAGGAGGTCATCGCCGAGGCGCTGGTGCAGGCCGGCCAGCAGTTCGGCGTTGCGGGCATTAATGGGGGAAATGCCGTCAAAAAGTCGATAGTGCCCGCCGACTTGTTCCAGGCGAGAATCGGGAATCCCTGCCCCGCCGGTAGCATTGCGCAAAAACGGCAGCACGTCCTCGGGACCGTTCGGACCACCGTAGCTGACCAGCAGCAACGCATCATAAGGAGCCAAACTATTCATGCAAATTACCTGACTTCAGCATTCAGCGCGGCTTCGAGTACCTCGGGGGTCAGTCCCCACACGGTCGCTAGGGCGTCAACCCACTCGCTGCCCAAGCCTGCCTCGGCCGCCATGTGGGCGGAAACAGTAGGAGTATGCGCCAGTTTAGCAATGACGTGGTGAATCGCGGCCTCGGCGGCCTCGCGAGAAATCATGTCGCCAGCGGGAAGTCTGTCAATCTCGGCCGCGGCCGCCTGCTGGAAAATGGCGCGTAGCTGGACAATAGCCGGATCCATGTGTCGTGCGGCCACCGCCGCGTCGTACTCGCCCAAACCTTGTTCAATAATTTCGTGCGCCTGACGCACTTGGGACACTGCCAAAGCCGGAACCCGGTGGCGAATATCCTCCAAATCCCACAACGCGACTCCCGGCAGATCCCGCACGCTTTCCTCCACGTCACGATGCAGTGCCAGGTCCAAAATGGTCAAGGAACTGTCGGGATCGGCCAGGCTGGCGTGCACCTGTTCGCGGCGCAGTACCGGGGCGCCGATTCCCCGCGCGGTGACGACCAAATCCGCCTGCTGTAGTGCCGAAACTAAATCAGCGGCGGGAACGACGCGGGTTCCGTGATTCTTGGCAAATGCCGTGACCCGCTCGGAAGTCGAAATATTGGCGATGTCGCGCACCCCGCGGGCGCGCAGCTGGGCGACCGTACTTCCGGCATAAGCGCCGGTGCCGACCAAAAGAACTTGTGCCTGCCTCCATTCGGGCAGCCGCCCGCTCGCCTCCGCCACGTCCAACGCCACGGAAACCACGGAACGCCCTAGTCCGGTCAGTTCAGTCTTGCTGGCGACCTTACGCGCGGTGGACAGCGCCCCCTCAAACATCCGCACCATCAACCCGTGCACCTCACCCATTTCTTGGGCTCGCGTAAAGGAACGGCGCACCTGACCCGCGACCTCGGCCTCGCCCACCACCATGGAATCCAATCCCGCGGCAACCCGATATAGGTGTTCAGCGACCGCGCGACCCTCAATAAAATTCCAGGCCAGTGTGTCGTTCGGGACATGAGGCGGGTGGGGAGCTTCGAGCTGTTGAGTTTCGGAGGGCAGTTCATGGGCGGGAACTAAGCGCACTCCCGGATCGGCCGAAGCATAGATTTCCACGCGGTTACAGGTCGAGACCAGCACCAGGGAATGCACTCCCGGCGTCTCGAGCCATTCCGATTCCTTTTCAGCAGCTTGAGCCGCCGCCTGTGCCACTTCAGCCAAGCTGTGGGTCAGGTGATTGACGGTGTAAAGTTGAAAAGGCATCAACCTTTTTATACCTTAAATATATTAACCCCCGCAAAACAGTTAGTAAGGCAACCCTAAGTTAGGAATATGTTTTGACTAGAGCCCCTCTGGGTCTTGGCCCACTATTCTCCGGTTCGCGGATGCGTGCCGCGCTGAGCGGAATTAGACCGGCTACCACACCCGTGTGGTTTATGCGCCAAGCCGGGCGTTCCCTGCCGGAATACCGTGCCTTGCGTGAGGGAAAATCCATGCTCGCGGCCTGCACCACCCCCGAGGTTGCCGCCGAAATTACCCTCCAACCGGTACGCCGCCACCACGTCGACGCGGCCGTGTTCTTTTCCGATATCGTGGTGCCGCTGTATTTGGCTGGCGCAAACATCGACATCGTGCCCGGCCGCGGACCGGTGCTGAAACAGCCTTTGACCAGCGCCGCCGAGGTAGAAAAACTGACCGAATTGGAAGTTGCGGACTGGTCGGTCATCGAGCAAGCCGCCGCTCACGTGCGCCGCGAACTGCCTTATGAAAAAGTCCTGCTGGGATTCGCCGGAGCACCCTTCACCCTGGCGTCTTACCTGCTGGAAGCCGGCGGGCCGCGGCGGCGCGAATGCCTGGAAACCCGCGCTTTTATCGAGGCAGAACCTGCCGCTTGGACCAAACTGGCGACCTGGTGCGCGAAACTGTCCGGCCAGTTCATGAAAGCCCAGATCAACGGTGGCGCCGAAGCGGTGCAACTGTTCGATTCCTGGGCGGGGTCTCTGACAGCCGAGGAATACCGCCGCTTCGCCCTGCCCTACTCGACACTAGCCTTTCAGGGCGCGCCGGGAGCCACCCACATTCACTTCGGGGTCGGCACCGCTCACCTCATCGAAGCGATGGGCGAAATCGCCGAGGTCGTTTCCGTCAACTCCGACTTGGGCTTAGATGAGGCCGCGCGGCGCCTGCCCGGGAAAGTCCTGCAGGGCAACCTCGACCCGGACCTGCTGGTTCCCGCGGAGCAACCGGCATCCCCCGAGGCGAAACTCACCGAAACGGGGGACATTATGGAGCGAGTCTGGCGCGAAGCCGAACAGGTCTTGCAGGCTGGACTGGCCGCTCCTGCCCACATTTTCAACCTGGGACACGGAGTGCGACCCGACACCGACCCCGGGGTGCTGACTGAACTGACTGCGCGGATTCACACTTGGCGAGCCCCGGCCACCACACCCACCGAAAACTGCAAGACACCCACCAAACCCACCAGATAACGCTTGTGAAGGGAAAACACCATGGCTGACGAAGGCTTTGACATGATTATCCTCGGCGGCGGGCTCGGCGCGCTGACCGCCGGATACGCGGCGACAAAACGCGGACTGCGCCCCCTCATCCTGGAGGAACGCGGACGCCCCGGCGGCCTGGTCTGTTCGGGAGTTTTCGGGGGAGCCACCGTGGATATCGGGGCGGAATCCTACGCCACCCGCACTCCCGAAGTCACCGATCTGTGCCGGGAACTGGGCTTGAACCCGGTCGCCCCCAACAGCGACTCCTGGGTGTGGGACCACGGCCGCAACGATGCCGTGCGCATTCCCTTTGGAACCTTGGGGATTCCCGCCGACCTTGATGACCCGGTGTTCGTGGAGGGGCTGACCCACATTGCCGGGCCACAAGCCCTGGAGCGCGCCCGACAGGATTTGACGCTGCCCGCGGAAGTCGGCGCGGACGCGAAAAGTTTTGGGGAACTGGTAGAAGCCCGGTTGGGTAAAGCCGTGTTGGACGCCTTCGTGACCCCGTTCGCGGGAGGCATTCACTCCACGCACCCCAACGGGCTGGATCCCGACCGGGTCGCACCGGGATTGCGCGCCGCCCTGGCACGTACCGGGTCGCTGACCAAGGCGGTGGCCGCCACCCGTAAACCCAACTCAATCGTGGTGATGATGCCCGAAGGCGGTATGTTCAAGCTGGTAGACGAGCTGGTGAAACGTATTACCGAGGCGGGGGGACGCATCGACAACCACGTGCGGGTCATGCATGTCGAAGCCGGTATCGGAGCGGAAAACCCGCGCTGGGTCGTGTGGTGCAAACACACAATTTCCAACACCAAGTACCAGGGAGGGCCGCCGGAAGAAACCGGCAACGCTTTCGGGCTGGCGACCGACCGGATTGTGGTGGCGCTGCCGGGCAACAGCGCGCTAAAGGTGCTGAACTCGGCCGCGGCCTCGATGCTGCGCCTGAAGTTCCACGCCGAACGCGATCACCAGGACGCCACCCTACGGTTTGACGCGGCTGCCCTGGAAGAAATCGGCGATTTGACCACCGGATTCCAGCTGCATAAAGGCACCCACGTGATGAACGTGACCCTGGCGGTCAATGCACCCCAGCTGGACAACCCGCCGCGCGGGTCGGGCATGTTGGTCGGGCCTCCGCCCTGCGGACCTGATGAGGACCCGAACGTTTTGCAGGCCAAAGCCATCACGAACTATTCCGCGAAATGGCCCGGCACGATGGCGGGAGCCGCTCCCCACACGCATATCCTGCGGATTTCTTACGGTCGGGAGGGCGACCCGGATGGTTTTGTCTACCAGATTACGGTGGAGCGGGCTTTGGCTGACGCATCGCGGATGCTGGGAGTGGAACTGACCATGGACCAGATCCTGGATTCGCGCCGCATCTTTTGGGGCGATGCCATGACCCACCCCAACGCCGAGGAACGCGCGGTGCTCAACCAGATTGCCGCCGCGGCCAAGCGCGTGGAGGGCCTGGATCTGGAAGGTGCGTTGTTTGCCGGGACCGGGATTACCGCCGTGGTCGCTCGCGGATTGCAGTTTCAATAGGCAGGTTCACAAGGGCGGGGCGGACCGTTGCCGGGCGCTCACGCCGCGATGACGTCGGTAGCGCTGAAGTCCGTGCCTTTGAACAATAGCGGTTCGTTCAGCGCGCGGGAGGCGGCGTAGGAAAAACAGTCCCCGAAGTTGAGTTTGGCGGGTGAGCCCGAGCCGCGGGCGAAGTTTTGGATGGCATAGCGAGCCCAATAGAGGTGGACTTGATCCACGGGGGTGATTTCAATTCCTAAGGCGTGGAGAACCTGTGGTGGATCACCGTACTTGCGCGCCACGAGTTCGAATTCAACTGCGGTTCCCGCACTGATTTTTGTGTCGTCGCTACGGAGGATTTTTTCGAGATATTCTCGGTAGCCGGGTTCCTTAGCCATAATGGCGATTAAAACTGAGGTGTCTACAATCACTTCGGTAGTCCGTCCTCATCGTAGAGGTCGTCATCAGTCAAGAAGGTAATCCCTTCCTCCTCCACTTGGGCTTGAATTTCCCTGATGGCCTGCAGTTTTTCCTCATAAGTCGGTCGGCGCGTGGTCTCGAGTTCCCGCTGGGCCAGTTCGCGCACCACGGCGGTCATGGTCATGCCTTTACGTTTCGCGAGTTCGCGGACGTTTTCATACACTTGGGGATCTTTGATAGTCAGCATCGGCATAGAAAAATTCTACCATGAATGCTAGAAAAATGGGAGGTGGGTTTGCCGCTCCGGTTACAACTTAACCCGGCTTTGTCCTAAGCTAGAGCTTATGCAAACGATTGGCAGCGCTGAGCGTCCGCTCGTGATTGGCACCCGGGCCTCTGCCCTAGCTTTGACCCAAACTCGCACGGTGGCATCCGACCTACAACAGCGTGGACTGCACGTGAACGTCCAGACCTTTACCACAGAGGGCGACATCAACCGGGCTTCCCTAGCTAGCCTCGGCGGAGTCGGCGTGTTCGCGGCGGCTCTGCGGGTGGCGCTGCTGGAGGGCCACTGCGACCTGGTGGTGCACTCTTTGAAAGACCTGCCCACCGTGCCGGTAGACGGTCTGGTGGTGGCGGCCACCCCGACTCGTGAAGACCCGGGTGATGTGCTGGTGGCGCGCGACAGCCTCAGTTTGGCGGATTTGCCCGCCGGTTCGCGTCTGGGAACCGGCTCACCGCGCCGGGCCCGTCAGATTGCGGTAGCGCGCCCGGATATTACGTTGGTAGACATTCGCGGCAACGTCCCTACGCGGGTCGGACGGGTGAAAGGTTTGGCTGCCGTGGCGGAGCGGGCCGGCCTGCAACCGGGCAAGGCCGCGGAAGATTTGGACGGGGTGGTGCTGGCACGAGCCGGGTTGCGCCGCTTGGGAATGGACGAGGCGATCACGGATTCCCTGGAAGGCACGGTGATTCCGGCCGGTGGACAGGGCGCGCTAGCCCTGGAAACTCGTCCCGAACTGTTGGACGCCGCAGAGGGGCGAAACTTCGCCCAAATCCTCAAGTTTGTGGACGACGAACCCACCCGTTTAGAGGTCAGTGCGGAACGCGCCCTGCTGCGCTACCTGGAGGCGGGCTGCGCCGCGCCCTTGGGCGTGCGCGGAGTGGTGACCTGGGACAAACGTGTCGAAGCCCCCTCGGGACGCCTGGAACTGACTGCCCGAGTGATCGGAAATCAGGGCGAAGTCCTGGAAGTCAACGGGGAAACCACCGTGTTGCTGGGGGTCGAAGCCGCGCAGCGTGATTTCGCGCTGGCCGCTGCCCAACAGTTGGGGGTGGATTTGGCTGGGGAACTGCTGGCGGCCGGGGCCGCAGAAATTGCCGACCTCAAGGCCGCTAAACCCGAGCCAACCCAGGGTGGCGCAAATCAGACTGTAGACAATGAAAAGGAATTGTGGGGGGAATAACATTTGATGAAACCTAAACTGTTGGTGCCCAGGGTCCCGGGAGACGTGTTGGCACAGGGACTGGAAAAGGCGGGGCTGCCGGTGGTGTGCGCGCCCGTGACCGAGAAAGTGCCCACCCCCAGTGAAAACTGGTTTGAGCCGATGCAGCGGTTGCAGAGCGGGGAATACGACTGGGTTGTGCTCTCTAGCGTGGCAACAGCCACGTTCCTGGACGCTCACTACGACCTGGAAGATTTGTTTGCCCAAGTGCAGGTCGCAGCCGTGGGTGCCGCCACCGCCGAGGCTATTCGTCAGCTTGACGGTCATGTTGACCTGGTAGGACCGGATCCAGCCTGTGCCGAGTCGCTGGTCAAGGCGTTCCCGGCGGGAACCGGAACGGTGCTGCTACCCGGTGCAGTCGGGGCGGCACCGACCTTGGGGCAAGGACTGACCCGTAAGGGATACAACGTGGAAAAGCTACGGCTCTATGAATCCGTGTCCCTGCACGATTTACCGCTGGAATGGGAGACCGCCCTGGCTTCCGGAGCGCTGACTTACGTGTTGATTACGGCCGGTTCGGTGGCACACGCCGCCCATCAACTGCTGACGAAAGCCAGCGTGAAGCAATGGCCCGAACCCATCGCTTTTGGAAAATCTTCCGCGGCCGTGCTGCGGGAATTGGGCTGGTCAGCCGCCGAGGTTTGTGAAACTACGAACACCGAAGGGGTCATTCGGGCTTACGAGGACGCTGTTAGAGAGCAAGAAAAGAAAGCCGCACAAGATTAGGGGATAACTATGACAGGATTACCGCACGCCGCAAATTTGGGGGTAGGACCGACCACCCCGAGCGCTACCGGAGGACGGCACACCGGGACTTGTGAAACCGAGGCCAAGGGCGGGACGAATGAAAAGGTCGTGCCTGCGCGGAAACTGCCCCACGGCCTAACCCCTTTTGTGCGTCCCCGTCGGTTGCGCACCTCCGTGGCGATGCGCCGCCTGGTGGCGGAAACCCGCTGGAGCCCTGAACAGCTGATCCTGCCCGTATTCGTGCGTGACGGGATTAGCGAACCGGTAGAGATTCCGTCCATGCCCGGCCAATACCAGCACACGCCCGAGTCTTTGGCGCAACTGGGACGGGAAGCGGCGGATGCCGGCATCGGGGGCATGATTGTGTTCGGAGTCCCCACCGACGCTGACAAAGACGAAACCGGTTCGGCAGCTTGGGATCCCAACGGGATTCAAAACCGGGGCATCGCCGCCCTCGCCGATGCGGTCGGGGACCAGCTGGTGGTCATGGCCGACACCTGCCTGGACGAGACGACCTCGCACGGACACTGCGGACCGCTGCGCCCTGACGGTGTGGTAGACAACGATTGGGCGGTGTCCTGTTACGCGGCTACGGCGGTGTCACAAGCGCGGGCCGGGGCGGCCGCGGTCGGCCCCAGCGGCATGATGGACGGCCAGGTCGCCGCTATCCGTGAGGCTCTGGATGAAGCCGGGTACAGTGACGTGGCGATTATGGCCTACTCCGCCAAATATGCTTCCGGCCTGTTCGGGCCGTTTCGGGACGCGGTCGGTTGCGCCCTGAAAGGCGACCGGCGCACCTATCAGCAGGACCCCGCCAACCGCCGCGAAGGACTGCGCGAAACCCTGCTGGACATTGAGGAAGGCGCCGACATGGTTATGGTCAAGCCCGCCTCGCTGTACCTGGACGTGCTGGCTGACGTGGCCGCAGCTTCACCGGTGCCGGTGGCTGCCTACCAGGTGTCCGGCGAATATGCGATGATTGAGGCGGCAGCCGCTAACGGCTGGATTGACCGTTCCCGGGTCATCGACGAGTCCCTGACCTCGATTGTTCGGGCCGGAGCGGACATCGTGTTGACCTACTATGCGATTGAGGCGGCGCAAGGCTTGGCCTAACCGAGCCCGCGTCACGGCCAGCGAGCCGGAAACGTGACCCGAAAGACCTTGTGACACAGTACTTTCATCACCCAAAGGAGGGCGAAATGACAACGAATGCTGATTTGTTTGCGGCGGCTCAAGCCGTCATCCCCGGCGGGGTCGATTCCCCCGTCCGCGCCTACGGTTCGGTCGGGGGCGTGCCGGCTTTCGTGACTCGCGCCAAAGGTCCGCGCGTGTGGGACGCGGAAGGTCACGAGTTCGTTGACCTGGTTTGTTCCTGGGGGCCGATGCTGCTGGGTCACGCTGATGAACGGGTGGTCGAGGCCGTGACGCACGCGGCCGAGGCAGGTCTCAGTTTCGGGGCGCCCACCGAGTCGGAAACCCTGCTGGCCGAGACGATCCGCCAACGGGTGCCGCTGGCGGAAAAGGTCCGTTTCGTCTCGACCGGAACCGAAGCGACCATGACCGCTATTCGCTTGGCGCGCGGGGCGACCGGGCGGGATTTGATTATCAAGTTCGCCGGCAACTATCACGGACACTCTGACGGTTTGCTTAGCGAAGCCGGTTCCGGGGTAGCCACCGGCGGTTTGCCCGCCTCCGCGGGAGTACCGGCGGGGATTTCGGCTCTGACCCTGGTGTTGCCCTACAACAATGTGAAAGCTGTACAGGAAGCATTTGCCCGGCGCGGTTCCGAGATTGCCGCGGTCATCGTGGAGGGTGCCGCCGCGAATATGGGGGTCGTGGCACCCCGGGCCGGATTCCTGCCCGAAATTTCCCGGCTGTGCCGCGAGTACGGGGCGTTGATGATTCAAGACGAGGTGCTGACCGGGTTTCGGGTGTCGCCCTCGGGCTGGTGGGGGTTGTCCACCGGGCGGGAATATTTGGAAAGTCCAGAGGGCACCACGTCCGGTCCGGCGGGACTGTTCCCGGTAGGGGTCGCCGCCCAAAACGAGGGTGTGACTTTCGGCGAGTTTTGGACCCCGGACTTGTTGACCTTCGGCAAGGTCATCGGGGGAGGCATGCCCCTGGCGGCTATCGGGGGCCGCGCCGAACTGATGAATCAGCTCGCCCCCCTCGGTCCGGTCTATCAGGCCGGAACCTTGAGCGGCAATCCCCTGTCCTGCGCGGCCGGACTGGCCACCTTACAAGGTGCTGACACCTTTGTGTATGGCAAGGTCGATGCGGTGGCCGACACGATTGCGGGCGCTCTGGACGCGGCGTTGAACCGGGAGGACGTCCCTCACTTCATCGGGCGAGCTGGTTCGCTGTTCTCCGTGTTCTTTTCCGAGACTCCCGTCATCGATTATGCCGGCGCAAAATCCCAAGAAACCTGGCGATTCGCCCCGATGTTCTGGGAGTTTTACCGGCAAGGCGTCATGTTGCCGCCCTCCGTGTTCGAAGCCTGGTTTGTGTCTGCAGCTCACTTTGGCGATGATGCGGCCATTAACCAGATTCTGGACGCGATTCCGGCCGCGGCGAAGGCTGCCGCCACCGCACAGGCGCCCCAGGCTTGAACACCGCATAAACCACCCCTCACAACTAGTGAAAGCAGAACAAATGGTTACTGAATTTCCCACCGAACACGTTGATTTGGGGGCGCTGAGCCCGGCGATTGCCCTCGGTTCACTGGACGGACGATACCGCGGGGTCGTGTCCCCGCTGGTCGACTGGTTTTCCGAAGCGGCGGTCAATCGGGCGCGCCTGTTCATTGAGATAGAGTGGCTCATTTGGCTCACTGACCAGGAAGTGCTGGACGGCGCGCCGGTGTTGAGCGCGGCTGAAAAATCGTATCTGCGCGGACTGGTCGGGACTTTCGGGGCGGACGAAATCGCTACGCTGAGCCAAACCGAAGCGAAAACCAAGCATGACGTGAAAGCGGTGGAATACCTGTTGAAGTCTGCCCTTGAGGCCGCCCCGGAGGCGTTAGGCGGTACGGAGGGCCAGGCACTGCCGGGCCTGAAAGAAATGGTGCACATTTTTTGCACTTCCGAGGACATCAACAACCTGACCTACGCGATTTTGATAAAGCACGGGGTGGGACGCGTGTGGCTGCCCGCCGCCCGCGCCTTGCAAGCCCAAATCACCGACCTGGCCCGGGAAAACGCGGACGTGCCGATGCTGGCCCACACCCACGGGCAGCCCGCCACCCCCACCACCTTGGGACACGAACTGGCCGTGTTTGCCTGGCGCATGGACCGCCAGCTGAAACGCGTTGAAGCCCAGGAATACTTGGGCAAAATCAACGGCGCGACCGGCGATTTCGCGGCGCACACGGTGGCGGTACCAGGAGCAGATTGGGCGGCGCTGTCCCGCGGATTCGTCGAGGACCGACTCGGACTGACCTGGAATCCTTTGACCACCCAGATTGAATCCCACGACTATCAAGCGGAACTTTATGCGACGGTCACGCACTTTAACCGCATCGCCCACAACCTCGCCACCGATATTTGGACCTATATTTCCCTGCGGTATTTTGCCCAAGATTTGGCGGCGCAAGGTTCGACCGGGTCCTCGACCATGCCGCATAAAATCAACCCGATTCGGTTCGAAAACGCCGAAGCGAACCTCGAGATTTCCTCCGGCCTGTTCGAGGTGCTGGAACAGACCCTGGTCACGACCCGGATGCAGCGCGACCTCACCGATTCCACCACCCAGCGCAATATCGGCACAGCGTTTGGACACTCCCTGCTGGCAATCGATAATCTGCGGCGCGGGCTGGCCGGGCTGAAAGTTGATGCGGCCGTGATGGCGGCCGATTTGGACGACAACTGGGAAGTGTTGGGCGAGGCGGTCCAACAGACCATGCGCGTGGCGGGGATTGCCGGGGTTTCCGGCATGGATAACCCCTATGAGCGCTTAAAAGAACTCACCCGTGGGCACAAGGTTGACGGGGCTCGGATGCGGCAGTTCATTGCCGACTTGGGGCTTCCCCCAGAGCAAACCGCACGTTTGCAGGCCCTGACACCCGCGACCTACACCGGGCTGGCCGCCCAGCTGGTCGACTACCTCGAATAAGCTGGGCTCAGCCCACTAAACAGGGCCGATTCCGGTTCCGCTGGGTGGGAATAATCCGGCGCAACTGGTGGTTAAAATAGACAGTGGCCCTACGAGCGGCCAATATCGCAAAACAGCAACGAAAGGAACCCTAATGGCAACCCTAACCATGAACCTCGACGGACTGACTTGTGACATGTGCGTCAAGCACATCACCGCTGACCTCAGCGACCTAGCGGGCGTGGAGCGCGTCGAAGTGGTGCGTGACGAGGGCCGCGGGGTCGCTACCGTGATCGGCGAAAGCCTGCCCTCCGACCAGGTCCTCACCGAAACCGTGCAGGACGCCGGCAACTACCGCGTCGTGTCCATCGACCGCTAGATTTTGTTTCCTGAGCCGTCTCCAGCGGTGGTGTTGGGGCGGTGCGGGAACGGCCTGGTGGTTTGATGACGCACAACGAAACGACAGTTAATTCCTCCGCTGACCCGGCGGTGGATCCAGCGCTGGACCCGGCTGGGTTGCGCCGGCAAGATCTGGGGCGCCGCCTGGTGGTGGCCGTGATTTTTGGTGTGCCGGTGATGGCGATTTCTATGCTGCAAGTCCTGCAGTTCCCGGCCTGGCAGTGGGTTGTAGGTGTTTGCAGCCTGCCGGTGGTGGGGTGGGCCGCCGCACCGTTTCACCGCGGGGCTCTGCGGGCGGCACGAGGGGGATCCACCACGATGGACACCCTGGTCGCGTTGGGGGTGAGCGTGGCGACGCTGTACTCCTGGGGGGCGCTGATTTTCACCCCCGCCGGCCGTATCGGCATGACCATGAACATGAGCCTGAACCCGCTCGCCGCAGCGCACGAAACAGGCTCCGGGGGCGAAATCTTTTTTGAAACCGCCGTGATGATTACCGTATTCTTGCTGACCGGACGGTATTTGGAGGCCCGAGCCAAGTCCTCGGCGACCTCGGCGCTGCGCGCCTTGCTGTCCCTGGGGGCAAAACAGGCCGTGCGCGTCACCCGTCCCGGCGACCCTCGTGACACGACCACGCCTTGGGAAACTGAAACTGTCGACGTCGCCGCGCTTCAGCCGGGGGATTACTTTTTGGTACCGGCCGGGGAAAAAATCGCCACCGACGGCATCGTGTTTGAAGGACATTCCACCGTCGACGAATCCATGCTAACCGGCGAGCCCATCCCGGTGGAAAAATCCGTGGGCGATAGCGTGACCGGCGCCACCATCAACGTCCAAGGACTGCTGGTCGTTCAGGCCACCAAGGTCGGTGCGGAGACGAAACTGGCCCAGATCACCCGGCTGGTGACCCGCGCTCAAGCCGAGAAAGCTCCGGTTTCCCGCCTAGCGGACCGAGTGTCGGCAGTGTTCGTCCCGGTGGTAATCGTCCTGGCTGTCCTGACTTGCGCGCTGTGGCTGGGACACGGACAGCCGTTCCCTGCCGCTTTCACCGCTGGGGTATCAGTGCTAGTGATTGCCTGTCCGTGCGCTTTGGGGTTGGCGACCCCGATGGCTTTGCTGGTGGGGTCCACCCGGGCATCCCGGGCAGGCATCCTGCTGAAAGGCCCCCAGATTCTGGAGGAAACCCGGCGCATCAACACCCTGGTCATGGACAAAACCGGCACGCTGACCAGCGGGGAAATGCGCCTGGAGGACGTGACGGTGTCCGCTCCGAGACCGGCGGGGATGGAGTCGCTGGGAGACACCGAGGCCCTCGCGTTGGCGGCCAGCCTGGAGGCCGGATCCCCCCACCCGATTGGAAAAGCCCTGGTCGCAGCCGCAAAAGCGAGAGACTGCGGGAGCGGACCCGGCGCCTTGACCGGGTTCGCCACGTTCATCGGGCGCGGTGCCGGAGGTTTCGTGGACGGCGTGGCCTATGCGATTGGGAAACCGGAGTGGCTCACGGCGATGGGCGCGGACATTCCCCCCGACGTGGGTGCGGCGATTGGGGCCGCCCAGTCCCAAGGGCGGACCGTGGCGGTGTTGGCTACGGGTGCGGACTGGTCTTCACAAGTTTCCGTGGACGCCTGTCCGGTGTTGTCAGGCGAGTCCGCCGGTAACGGGCAGGAGTCGGCGGAGCGGGCCAGCACGGAAATGACCTTGAAAGTCACGGGAATGACCTGCGCGTCTTGCGTGGCGCGAGTGGAAAAGCGGCTCAATAAACTCGACGGGGTTTCGGCTTCGGTGAACCTCCCCTTAGAAATCGCCACCGTGACGCTCACCGCGGATGTCCCGGCTGAAACCCTGATTGCACAGGTCGAAAAGGCCGGTTACGGGGCCAGTTTGCTGGACAGTACGGGAACCGCGGCCGAACCGGGCCGGCGCAATGAAAACAGTACCGCGGCGGTGGCGGGAGACCTGGTGCAGGCCCGAGCCCTCGCCGTGTTCACGTTCAGCGACCCGGTCAAACCCGAAGCCGCGCCCACGGTAGCCAGCCTGAAAGCGGAGGGTATCGAAACCGTCCTGCTGACCGGGGATCAGCCTGAACCGGCACATAGGGCGGCCGACCAGGCCGGAATCGAAACGGTCGTGGCAGGGGTCAGCCCGGAAGGCAAGGTCGACGCAATCCGGGAACTGCAAGACGCCGGGAAAATCGTGGCGATGGTCGGGGACGGTGTCAACGATGCGGCCGCTCTGGCCGCTGCCGATCTAGGTATTGCCCTGGCCACCGGCACCGATGCGGCTATCGGTGCCGCGGACATCACCTTGGTGAACCCCAGTTTGGGCGCCATCACCCTGGCCATCAACGTGTCTCGAGCCACCCTACGAAACATCAAAGAGAACCTCGCCTGGGCTTTTGGTTACAACATTGTGGCCATACCCCTGGCGGCCGCGGGGATGTTGAATCCGGGGCTGGCGGGGGCTTTCATGGCGTCCAGTTCGGTGCTGGTGGTGCTGAACTCCCTGCGCCTAAACCGCGTCCACCTGTGATTTCGCCAGGTTTTTAGGCGTGCGGCACCGCGGTGCAACCGGGCGGTACTCAATCTTTCGGGCGGATTGGCGCTGGGCGTAAAGACGCTAGACTAGGGGAGGCCAGCGAAGGGACGGTGCAAAGTGGCTTCTGAGGATGATGCTGACGCTTTGACGCCGGCGCGACGCAAACGAGTGCTGTTGGTGTGCTCGATGACCGTCGTGTGTACCCAGCTGTATCTGAACGCGATGAACGTGACCTTACCGGCGATTCGGGCGGATTTGCACGCCAGCACCGGGGAGCTGCAGTGGTCTTTGAACATTTATGCCCTCGCTTTGGCGGCCATGCTGATGGTAACCGGAGCTTTGGGCGACCGTTTCGGACGCCGTCGCACCATGATTGTGGGCATGGCGACTTTCACGGCCGGCACTGTGTTGGCTGCCGCCGCGTGGGTGCCGCTGGTGCTGATAGTCGGCCGAGGTTTGCAAGGGCTGGGAGCCTGTATGCTGCCGGTTATCAGCCTCGCGGTCATCAACGAGGTGTTTCGCGACCCGGTGGAACGCGCGAAAGCCATCGGGTTTTGGAATGCGCTGCTCGGAGTCGGTTTAGCCGCCGGGCCGGTGCTGGCTGGAGCCTTGGTGACCTGGGTCGATTGGCGCGCCGTGTTCTGGGCGCCGCTCCCGCTACTGGCGTTGACCCTGGCAGGCATCATCCGGGAAGTCCCCGAATCGCGTGATGAAACCGGGCGCCGCTTGGATATTCCCGGCCAAATTTTGACCGCGGTACTCATGGGTGCCCTGACTTATGACATCATCAGCTTCGGGGAAGGCATTTTTGGTCTCCGCGAGTGGATTTTAGCGGGGATATTTGTGGCGGCCTCCCTCGGTTTCGTGTGGCGAGAAACCCACACGCCCTGGCCAATGCTAGATTTTCGTTACTTCCGTTCCGTTCCTTTCGTCGGATCCCTGTCCGTCATGGAGTTCGTTTTCATTACCCACGGCGGTTTTATGTTCGTGTTTGCCCTCTACCTGCAACTAGACCTCGGTTTCACCCCGTTGCAGGCCGGGTTGATGATGCTGCCCCTAGCGCTTGCCAACACCATCGCGGCTGTAGCGGCGGGACGTATCGTCGCCGCAGGTAACTACCGCGCGGCGTTCCTGGTAGCCGGCGTCGGCACCCTGCTGCTGGGGGTTTGCCTGCTACCCCTGAACAGCACCGGCCCAATCGTGTTGCTGTTCGTGGCCACAACCTTGGCGGGTGTGGTGCTGGCATTCACGAATATGCCGGTGACGAACCGGGTGCTGGCAGCCATGCCGGAAAGCCAGGCTGGGGTCGCTTCCGCCACGACTTCCACCGCCCGCCAAATCGGCATGTCCCTGGGCATTGCAGGCTTCGGCGCGTTCATGAACCTCGGGGTGGCGCGCGGCCTGCCCATTCACGAGGCCGCCCACCCGGCTTGGTACATCACCATCGCCTTGGGGGCGGCGGTAGCCATCATCGCGGTGGTGGCCACGACCGGCTGGGCGCGCGGCACCGCCGCCCGAGTGCGCCAAAGCCTGAGCTGAGCGCGCGCCCGGCCAGGACTTCCAGAGCTGCCAGGACCACGCCTCTTGTTATGACCGGCAGAACCGGCAAACTCGCAAGGCATGCCCGTCCCCCAGCTCTGCCAGAGTGCTAATCCTGCCAGAACACGCGCTCAACTCAGACCTCCTAGCCCAAGAATTCCGGACCGGCCCGGGATGTCGATGGCGCCTCCGCCACCAGCCCGATTTTCAACGGTTTGGCCACCCGAACGGTCACCATCCACCCCGAAACCGTGCAAGACTCCAGGTGAGAACCATTCTTGGTGGCGTATTCGCCGGCGGTCGCGCAACCGTCCCCACCGGTCAAAACGGCGGTAGCCCCCGCAATAGCAGCCAAATCACTGGCCTCGTGAGCGGCAGCAGACCCTGCCGCAGCCACTCCGACCTGAGCTAAACCCAAGGTCAAAGCCAATCCCAACAGAATCAGCCCCAATGCCATGACCGTTCCCGAGCCGCGCTCATCACGCAGTCTCTCTCGGAGCGACTCCTGACCGGCGGTTTCACCATGAATCTTCACGAGGAATCACCGCCTGCGCTTTTGCGCTCATGCCGAGCATTCCGAGCATTGCGGGCATTTTCTTGGTAGCGCTGCACTGCACGTCCTTGCCAGTGGTGCTGACGCTCACCGCACCAGCCGAACCTCCGGCCCCCCCGAGCAACCGATTGCCGGCTGCCATCGCCGCCGCGCTGTCCTCCCCAATCGCCACCGATCGGCAAGCCGCTCGCGCCGCCGCGTTGACCTGGACTCCCGCCATTCCGGCTGCCCCGGTCAACGCCAAAGCCACCACAATCATGATGACTGCGGGGAAGGTCAGCGCGAGCTCGGTCGTAACCATCCCGTCTTCTGAACTGAGGCGTCGCCTGTGAGCCAGCCAGCGGCGCACCAGGCGCCGACTGAACTGTTGACGCCAACCTTTCCCGACGTTCATCATCATGCTCAGACCTGCAGAGCCTGTTCGATGATGGACTGCAGCGCGTCTTTCAATTCGCCGCCTTTCATAATCATCAGCAGCAATCCCGCAAAAGCGGCCGCCGCCAGGGTACCGATGGCGTATTCCGCGGTCGCCATGCCATCCTCCTCGCCCTTCAGACGAGCCCAAAAAGACACTGCTTTCGCTTGCAATGCGCTAACCTTGTTCATATTCTTTCTCCTTTTTCCGATTTGTCTCGCGGACCTTCCGCGCGACCACCAGCCGCCACGGTGACGAACTGGCACCCCCTTGTGTGTTGACAAAGGGAAGTCTGTTTTCGGCCCTCATGAAATGAGGTCCTCAATTGTGGACACCACCACCGGCACAATCCCCAGCGCAAAAAACGCTGGCAGCAGGCACACACCCAGGGGAATCATCAGCCGCACCCCCAAACGTTCCGCCGCGTCCAAAGCCCGGTGAATCTCTGCCGCTCGAGTCCGCGAAGCCCCGCGCACCAGCAGTGGCACCGGGGACGCGCCTTCCTCCCAAGCCGGCTGCAACACGCTGGCCAACTCAACCCACTTGGCATCCGCTTGTGCCCACGCCTCATCCCAGTCCGCCCCCAACAGCAGCATTCGCGCCACCACCGCCAAATCCGCCTCCTCACTGGCGGCGGACACAGCTTGTAGGGTGGACGTCAAAGACACCCCGTTTTGTTGACAAGCCGCGATAATGTCCATCGCCAAGGTCGGATCGAGACCCGACGCGAGGCTGCCGGTAGCCTTGCGAATCATGGCTGCTGACCACAGGTTTCCCGCCACCATCAGACCCAGACCGATGACGAAAATCCAGGTATTGATACCGCCCCGAAAAGCCATATCGATGACATCCACCCCGATAAACTGGGCCATTCCCAGCGCCGCCAAAGGCAACACCCCCAGCAGGCGAGCGGTAGCCTTGGGGCCGACCTGCGCGGTGTGACGTTTCGCCGCGGTCTCTAGCGTGGCGGCAATTCCGTCGGCAACCCGGTTCAAAATTTCGGCCAAAGGGGCTCCGACCTGGGTCGCTACCTGGGTAGCAATCAACATGCCCCGCAAGGCCTGAGCAGTCGCCTGTGGGTGGCGCACCCGATCCAGCGGGTTTGTCTCCGCCGCTCGCCCCGCCCGCAAGTAAACGAAGCGTTCCCGCAGTCCTGCCCGCGGATGAGCCACAAAGGCTTGTATCGCAGCGAAATCCAGGCGCGCATCCAAGCGATGCAAGGTGGTGGCCCAGGCGTTTTCAATGCTGGCTCCCGCCTCTAAACGGGTGGCGATTTCCGCACACAGCAGCCCCACGTCCAAATCTCTAAGTCCCTGCTGTGCCGGGTGTAGACTCCGCCTAGAAAACACTACGTGCCAGGGCGATATCCCTCCCGAATCTTTCGCGCCGCGAACACCCCTTGCGGCGCGGGAGGGCAGGTCACGTGGTTGCGGTTCACGCCCGCTGCGTGACCCCATCCCCGCTAACAGTCCCGCGCCTGCCAGCAGCACTACCGCCACCACCACGGTCACCAGCTGTGTCGAATCCATCAGCGCACCCCCTTGATGTCCGCAGAATCGTGGGCGGACAGGTTTGGCACCTGATTACGAACCCCCACAGGGTTCCATTCCAGATGGGGAACTTGCCATTTCGGTGGCGGTGTCGGGGCGGCAATCCGGCTCGTTTCCAACAGTTCCAGGCCTGGGTGCAAAATTTCCGGGTCTGAATGCACAAGTTCGGGTTCTGGGTTTGCGTGTTCGGGTTTCGGGGTCACAAGGTCGGTGCTGCGGCTGGTCGTGTCCGCCCCGGTGGCGGGGGAGCCTACCGCAGAGGAAACAGTCGGCTCGGGATCCAATGGTGGCTCAGGCAACTCAAACTGAGCGGCAAAATCTCGCCAGCCTTCCAATCGTCGCACCGCCCCGGTCTGAGGATCGAAATCCAACACCGCTTTTGCCGCCAAAGCCCCGTCAGAACCGCGAGCCAGACGCGCCAACTGCACCACCGCGCGACGCACCCGCCCGTCCTGATTACGAAACCGGCGCAGGTGCACGATGACATCGAAAGCCGGCAAGGATTGGGCACACAAAGCCTCGCGGCTCATGCCCGCCAAAGCTCCCAGAGCCTCCAAACGCGCCGGCACTTCCAGAGCCGAATTGGCGTGAACCGTCGCCCAACCGCCGCGGTGACCCGTATTCAACGCCGAGAGCATCTCCCGGACTTCGGCACCTCGGGCCTCACCCAAAATCAAACGATCCGGGCGCATCCGCATCGCGGCCTTCACTAAATCGGACAAAGACACGCCGCCAGCTCCCTGCACATTAGCCCCTCGCGCCTGCAAATGGACGACGTGCGGATGAGCCGGACGCAGCTCCGAAACCTCCTCGATGCAAATGAGACGCTCATCTGGGGCCGCCAAACCCAGCAAACACGCCAGCAAAGTCGTTTTCCCGGTGCCGGTAGCCCCGGTTATCAACCCGGAGGCCCGCACCTGCACCAATCGGCGCAGCGCTTCAGCTAGCCATGGGGAAACCATGCCGGAAGCCACCACCGCCTCCAAAGGCAGAGCCACCGGACTGGGTACACGCAACGAAATCACGGTCGAATCCCCTGACAGCGGTGGTAGCACGGCGTGCAGACGCACTCCTGAAGGCAGGGTCGCATCGACAATTGGGGTCGCGTCATCGAGTCGCTGTCCGGCCGCGGCCGCCATCCGCACCGCTGCCCGGCGCAGAGACAGCGCAGACCCCATGGAGAAATCCGGCACTTTTTCCAAACCCGCACCGGCATCTATCCAAGCCTCATCTGGGCTGTTGACCAGCAGATCCGTGACTCCGGGCCGGGTCAGCAGGGATCCGAGCGGCTCATCGACCCCCTCTAAGGATTGGCGCAGCCCGCGAGCGCCCTGCGCCAACTCGCCGGTCGTGGTGGCTGCCGGAGCTGTTTGTAAAACGGCCTGCGCCGGGTCCAAACCCGCCGCGACCAGGCGTCGCATTTCACTAATGTTCATCGTCGTGTCCTCTGTTCCAAATGCAGCAAGCCTGCCGCGAAGTTTTCCGTGAGGTGCGCCACTTTTCGGGGTAGCGGGGTGGTGAGCCCGTCACGGCCGAAACTGTCCCAGATTCGCGTGGTGTAGGACCAGTCCGAAACTGCGATTTCCGGGTGAATTTCGCGCAGCGCCCGGCGGGCTTGACGCGGGGGCAAACCTCCGCCCGGAACCACGACGAGGTGTGCGGGGCAGGGCAGGTCCGGGGGTAGCGTTTCCCAAGCCAGCAGCGCCGCACGGGAATAATCCGCAACCCACACGACAGCATCCGTCCTCACTGTTCCGCGCGGCACCCCTGTCCCGGATAGTGCCGGCGCCCCGGCTCCGGAACCTAAATCCAGCACTAGGCAGGGGAAAATTCCCGCCAAATCGCGCAGTACGCTCGGAACAGTTTCGGCGCGGACTATAAATCCCGAACCGCCCAACAACGCCACGTTTTCCCACGTGGGCAGGCCCGCCGCGGCGCGAAATCCCGGAATTTGCCCCGTGGTCTGCCAAGCGCTCCAATCCAAATACGCTCCGCTGACCGGTGCTACCCAAGCGTCTAAAGGCAGGTAGGAGCCGCTGGCGTCCACCCAGCAAACCGGGGCAGTATCACTGCTCCCTTCGCCATCGCGCAGGGAGTCACGACAGGTCGCGTATCTGCCCCCGCGCCCTCTGTTGTGGGTACGCCCTCCTGCTCGCGGGTGTTCACGAGTGCGTTCGCTACCGATTTCGCCCACTGCCGCCACCGCGAGGGCGTGCGCCAGCAACCCAGCAATGACCGTCGTATTGACTCCGGGCACCAGGCCGCGAACCGCTACGGTGAAAGCGCTGCCGGACTGCTGGAGCATGAGGCCCAGCACTTCACGTTCATCAGCGGGCAAAACCAGAGCAGGCTGCGCCTGCGCGCCTCCGCCGGTTTCGCCTTGCAGGCGCACTAGGTAGGTTCCACCCGCGAGTCGACTTGGACAGGCGGCGGCCGCTTGGGTAGAGCAAAAGACCGGGCCGGGACTCGTCCCGGACCAGTCTCGCGGCACCGTGGCCCGCAAATCGGCGCCCGCCAGCGTGGCGAGCATTTCGAGCTGCTCCCGCCACGCTTTCTCGTGCGGTTCGCACAGCAGCGTCACCGTTTTGGAGGTATTGACCATGCCCCAAGTTTTCGCCGCCGTGAAACAGACCAGAAACGGAAAAATTTTTACCTGTGGAAAACCCCGAATTCACCGCCCTGTGGATAACGTGATGAAATGGGTGACTGACTGGGAAAACCGCGAAAACTTGACCAAATTTTGGGGAAGTTAAGTATAGCTGCAGTCCCGCGTTATACAATGGCTCGGTGTCCGAAAACCTTCCGCAGCCTTCCAGGAATCCGGTTCCTGGGCAGACAGGCGGCTCGCAGCAACGCCGCCAGGAGCAGCCGTTGCCTCCTCATGCCCGCCCGCAGGCCCCGGCTGGTTCTCGGCCGCCCGTTCAAACAGCGGGCAATCCTGCGGTTCCTTTCCCACGCCCGCAACAAAAAACAGTTCAGCCTCGCGTGTTGCCGTCCCGTTCCGCGGTACGGCGCGGATTGGTGACTCCTCCAGGGCAACCCTCCCCGACCCCGCGACCGAATGTTCAACCCGGCCAGCCAAGTCCCGCAGTCGGGATACCCCCGGTCGTCCCCCCCGCTCAGCCAACTCAATCCACCCAGCCCATTCAACCCGCCCAGCCCCGCCCCATTCCACTGTCCCCGACCGCCGCTGGTGTCCCAACCGTCTTGCCGGAAGAAGAAATCGATGAGGCCGAAACCGCAGCTTGGAGGACTGAGCTCGCCGCCGCCGCAGCTCAAAACGAAGTCGAACAGGTTCCCGATGACTTGAGTCCCGAACCCGCCCCCTCCGAGGCACTTGCCAAGCGGCCAGGCACGTGGAAACGGTTTGCCTACCTGCGCGATCAGTCCCGGACACTCGCGGAAACCGGGACACCGAAACCTCCGCCCAGTACCCTGCGGGCCAACCTCATCGGTATCCTGACCGGGCTGCTGGTGGCGCCCATCTCGATGGTTTTCCTGATTTGGGGTACGAAAACCGTGATGGATGCCAGTTACGGCGCCGGAGCTGTCGCTATAGTTTTGGGGATTTTTGAAATCTTGGCGGGAACCGCGCTGCTGTCGATAACCGGTGTGGTCACCGGCTACTACTCGTCGCTATCCTGGGCGATTTCTGCGCTCTGGCCCGTGCTGCTGACCGTCCTGGCCAGCCCGATTCGCGGCTTGGTCGCCGCCCACAACGACACTTTGACGGGAGCTTCGCAATACTCGCTGTGGTGGGAATTCCTCGATGGAGTTTCCACGTTGACGGCTTCCGGATTGTTCCCCACCATGGCAATAGTCATGGTCGGGGCGTCTTTGGCGTCTCAAATCGCCTATCTGGAGGGGCGGGACTTCGCCTTGCTGGAGCACGAGCTCGGCGAAACTAACGACCGTGAGCCCGGCGCCCCCATTGCCCCGCCTTCACGCTTGAAGTATCACTTCCTGGCGATTGTGGTGGCTGTCATCTGCACGATTGCGGGCATGTTGGCGCTGATTCCGCTCCATGATCGTTTGGCGGTCATCACCGGCGCCAGCGGGCATTTGTCCGAGCTGCCGGCGGTCGCCACTTACGGGTTGCCGATTCTGGGCATCGTCTTGCTGTTCATAGCGGTTTATTCGGGTTCCCGCTCCGCCGCGGGCCTGCTGTTTGCCGGCGTGACCTGCGGGATTATCCCGGGGATAATTCTAGCTTTCGGGGAGGCTTCGACTTCCGGTTGGGCCGAACGTCTGGTCAGGTTCCTTTCCGATCACCTCACCGCTTCTATGCACGTATCCGGCGGACCGCTGACGACCTTCGGTTTTGTGCTCATTGCTTGCGCTCTAACGCTGTGGTGGTGCCGTCAAGCGGGTCAACGCGATCAAAAGGCGGATCTTGCGGAGGCTTAGCCGGTTTTTTAACGTGTTCACAAGCGGTTTGCCCGGGTTTTTCGTTGCTTTCTTCAGTTTTTCCCAGCGCGCCTAGTGAGAATGGTCTGGTTCGTGCGCTAACGTGTTTCCCGAGGTGACTGACGAAGGGAGACTCCCGTGACCGAAGAAAATCAGCCGGCAGAATTGCCTGACTACCTGCGTGACGCGTCCGAGGATGCCGACAAGTCTTTGGACGGCGAAATCGATGCTGCAGAGGCATGGGCGCAGGCTTTTGCGAAAGACAGCGCAGACTCTGACACCGACTCTGGCGCTGACACTAAAACCGAGCCCACCCCCGAAGAATCAGTCACCACTCCGGTCGAGGACAACGAACCCGATACACAGTCAACCGTAGTTACTGACAATAGCACGGAAACCGTGGTTACCCCGCAAGCTGAGGAAACAGACAGCGACGCCCCTGCGCCAGAACCCGCACCCGCACCCGAGCCGGAACCGGACCCGGTGAGTGACACCTCTACGCAAGCCTGGTCATCGTTCCTGAACGAAGAAACCATCGCGAAAACTGAGGATTCTACCACTGACGTGGTTGACTCAAAGAACGAGGAAATAACTCCCGCGCCGCCCGCCGAGGAACTGGAAACCACGGTGGTACGCCGCAAGTCCCTTTTGGGAGCGGAACCGAGTCCGACCCCTCCGGCTGGCGCGGCTACTGACGACACCGCAACCTCGGAAGAACCCGACCCAAAATGGCAACCACGTCAAGCACAACTTCTCGGTAACGAAGACGAAAAACTCAATGAATCTACGATGCTTGCCGGAGCCTCCATCAAACCGGCAAAAATCAGCCGAGCTGGCGCGCATGCCTGGTCCCTGCTGATTAGCCTCATCGGAGTCCCCCTGGCGTGGGCATTCTTACGCCACGCCGGAGGACTGCTCTACGGTTCAAACCACTCCGCTTGGGAGACGGGCAAATACTCCTTGGAGGGGCTCATCTTCCTGGTTCTGGGTTTGGCAGCAGTCGTCATCATAGGTATGGTGGTGCGGTTATCCTCGTTGGGGATGTTTGTGTCTGGAATTGCACTCTGCGTTCTGGGCGGCGCTTTCGTGGTGGTCCCCGGAGTGGTGAAAGGCGCGATGGGCAGTACTTTGCAGGGAATGCAAGACAGCCCGGTGATGGCGTTGAAGGTGCTGGGCTACCTCGTTGAATCCGCCGGAGCATCGGGACAATTCTTTGTTATCGGCGTGCTGTTAATCATGATTGGCGTGGTGGGACATACCGCCCGCCGCAAAGGCCGGGTTGACCAAATCGCCGACAAGGCTTTGGCTCGCGCCGAAAACGCTTAGCCCTGGCAACAACCCAAACATTTAGATAAGGAAAATCTTAGGTGGCAAGGAACAGCAGTGCAACAAGCCTAGGTGCTATCTGGGCGGAAGTGCTGGCCGGGCTGGGCGACAAAGTGCATGAGTCAGCTTTGGATGCGCGATTCCGCTTGGCTGCCGAGGACAGCGTGCAAGACCGCATCTTCCACTTGCATTCGGGAAAAGTTAAGCTGACCCGCGCCACTTCGATGGGCCGCGACCACCTCCTAGAAGTCCTGGGACCGACAGACACCATTGGCCTCAATGCCCTGACCGATTCTCCCGCAAAAGACGGATCGGGCGGCGCCAACTTCGTCCAGCGTTCTCCCGTTGCACCGGATCGGTCCGGCAAACCGGAAACCGGAGATTCCTACAGTACCAACGGTTCAGCCTCGCGAACTGCCTCCCGGACGTGGTTTGCCTCCGCTTCCACCCTGGAACCTGTACAACTGGACTGGGTATTAGTCACGGATGCAGGGGAATATCTGGCAAAGCATCACGCCCTATACCTAGAGTTGCTGCGGGCCTTGAACCGGCAAACTGAGCTGCTCTACCAACGCACCATGGCGCTGCGGGATGTAGATGTGCCGGGACGCATCGCAGCTGCTTTGCTGGAGTTGATGGAAAAGTTTGGGCAACCGCTGGAAAGCGACTCAGACGAGCAATTGTCAGGACAAATGCCGGGGGCGGTGACGGAAACGGGCAGCGAAACCTCGCGAGGAGCCGATTTTCCCGCCGCCGGGGTGCGACTGCCGCACGGGCTGTCACAGTTGGAGTTAGGTCAGATGGCCGGAGCTAGTCGAGAGACAGCCAACAAGGTGTTGGCAGATTTCATCTCTCGCGGCTGGATCATTCAAAAGCGCAGGTCAATCATCATCATGAATGAGGAACGGCTGCGCTACCGGGCCTCGTAAACCGCGGACACGACCCGCTGAAAAACCGCAAAAAATCTAGGCCAAAGGGCGTTTAAAGTAAGCAACTAGTGAATCCCCGCCGCCCGGTCCGGGCACTATCGCCACCAGTTCCCAGCCGTCCGCACCGAACTGATCCAAAATCGCTTTCGTATTATGCACCATCACCGGCGCCGTCAAGTATTCCCACTTCGTCATAAACTCAGCCTAAACCGTGGCGGGTCAAGCCAAAAACAACAACCCACCCTTGGACAATAAACGCTGGTGGAACGTTACTTGGAGAGCGCTACGGCGCGGCGGGACGCACGAACGTGAGCCAGCACGTGAGGAGCGTGCTTCGTCCGCAACTCCGCAGCGAGCTCATCATCGGCTTCGCGCAACCAAGTTTCCCAAGAACGCACCTCGGGATAACGGCGCAACATCGCGCGGCGTTCCCGCTCGGTCAAACCGCCCCAAACTCCGAAAGAAGCACGAGAATCCAGCGCATCGGCTAGGCATTCCAGGCGGACAGGGCATCCGTAACACATAGAACGGACTTCGCGTTGGGCTGCACCTTGGACAAAAAGTTGATCCGGCGGGCAATCTGCGCACAATGCTTTGGCTGCCCAAGTTTGGTCTTCATTGACTGACATATGAATCTTTCTTTCTCGAAAGCCAGCTTGCCTTAAATAGCTTAGCCGCCGGTCAAGGGAATTTCAAGGGCGAAAAATTGCGAATAAATCGAGACAATTTTGCATACAGCATACTTAACATTTCCATTTGTCAAACTAAATTGAAATAGATTCTTTACACAACACCCCGAAGGGACGTTATCCGGTGCCATAGCCTGATTTAATTTAGAAAGAATCGCACCCGACCTTTAGGATTAACCTATGGGGAAAAATGACGCAGCCAGTTCCACTTCCGCATTGCCCAAGACCCGTAAGTCACGAGTACTTGCCCTTTTGGTAGCTTTCGTGGCGGCAAGCGCGGTAGCGGGCGTGTTCACCGCCGGTTTGGCTCTGCCCGTGGTCGGTGCCGCCGCTATCGTCAGCGCCAAAGGTGCCGAAACCCTCGACGACTTGCCCGCCGACTTCACCACTTCGCAACCATCCATGAAATCCATCATCACCGCTGCTGACGGCACCCCCATTGCCGAGTTCTATGCGGAAAACCGCATCGTGGTCCCCCTGGCGCAAGTAGCCAAAACCCTGCAACAAGGCGTTATTGCGATTGAGGACCGGCGTTTCTTGGAACATCAGGGCGTTGACATCGAAGGCATGAGCCGGGCTATCCTGTCCAACCTGGCCGGCAACGACCTGCAGGGCGCTTCGACCCTGACCCAGCAATACGTGAAAAACCTGCTCATCGAACAAGGCCGGGTCGCCGGGAACCCGGACATGATTGAAGCCGCCAGTGAAACAACCTTGGAACGCAAAGCCCGGGAAGCCAAACTGGCGATGAGCTTGGAACAAAAGATGACCAAGTCCGAAATCCTGGAGGGCTACCTGAACATCGCCCAGTTCGGGCCCTCGGTCTACGGGGTAGAAGCGGCCGCCCAACACTATTTCTCTAAGTCCGCCAAAGACCTCAGTCTCGCCGAATCCGCCCTGCTAGCGGGAATCCCTCAGTCCCCCAACGGACACGACCCCATCGCGCACCCCGAATCCGCCACCAAACGCCAGGGACTTGTGCTGGACGCGATGGCCCGTGACGGATACATCACCTCTGAACAGGCCAAAAAGGCCAAGTCAATACCAGTTTCGGAACTGCTGCACGTCTCCACCCAGCAGCAGGGGTGTGGGTTGGCCGGCAACGCCTCATACTTTTGCTCCTGGGTGGTGGGGGAAATCCTGTCCTCCCCAGAGTTTGGCGCCACCTACGCGGAACGCCAACGCCTGCTACTGCGCGGTGGACTCAACATCAAGACCACCCTCGACCCGAAAACCCAAGACGCCGCCTACAGCACAGTCACCGGACGTATCCCGGTGGGCGACCCTTCTGACGTCAAGATTGCCCTGTCCAGCGTCGAGCCGGGCACCGGCAAAATCAAGGCCATGGTCCAAAACACCAACTACGGAGTCGATCCGGGCAACAACGCGGTGACTGAAAACTCTTACAATGGCGACTACGCTCACGGCGGCTCCGCCGGCTTCATGACCGGATCGACCTTCAAGGTGTTTACCCTGACCCAGTGGTATATCGACGGATACGGCGGTTATGACCAAGCCGGGGGACGCTACAGCATTCCCGCCAAGGAGTGGAAGATTTCCTGCGCCCCGGAACTGGCCAACAACTGGAACTTTTCCGAAACCGGCGGTGCCAAGAAAGGCGCGATGACGATTGCCGCGGGTACCGCGAACTCCATCAACGGTGTGTTCGCAAACATGGCGACCAAACTGGACTTGTGCGACATCGCGAAAACCGCCGCCAAGATGGGCGTGACCGAACCTGACGGTTCACCCTTCACACCAAACCCCTCTTTCGTTATCGGCGCCGGCTCCGCCACCCCGCTACAGATGGCCAGCGCCTACGCAACCTATGCCGCCCACGGAGTCTTCTGCGATCCCATCGGCATCACTTCCGTTACGGATTCCTCCGGGAAATCTTATGATGTGCCCGACGCGAACTGTCACCAGGTCCTGACCCCCGACGTGGCCGACAAAGTGGCTGTGACCTTGGCGGGAGTTCTGCACGCGGGCGGGCGGGCCGCTGCTATTCCCCGACCGGCCGCGGGCAAGACCGGCACGACGGACCACAACGAAAACACCTGGTTTGTAGGCTTTGTCCCCCAACTGGCGGCCGCGGTGTGGGTCGGGCACGCTAACGCGAATATCCCGGTGGGACACCAAACCATCGGGGGACGCTACTACGGTTCCCTCTACGGTTCTTCCATCGCGGCCCCGACCTGGGGAACTTTCATGACCGCCGCTTTGCAGGGAGTCCCGGTCCAGCCTCTGCCAAAGGTTAATCTGGGCTCTACCGGCATGTTTGTGGGCGGAGGCTACAAGCCCAAGACTGAGGAGAGTCCCACTCCCACACCTTCGGATTCGGCCAACCCGGCTGCACCCGGTAGCGGCGCAGGTAGTCCGGGGACGACTCCCGGTGAGGGCGGGGCGAACCCCGGGGCGAATCCGGGCGCCAACACTCCGGCGCCACCTGCCCCGCAGCCGCCAGCTCCCACCCAGCCGGCACCTCCTGCCCAGCCCGCCCCTCCGGCACAATAACTAGCGAAATAATCAGCACACCAGGAAAGTGAAGGTAGACCCCATGGATTCCTCCTCGTGGACACGTACCTGGACCGCAATGAAAGTCGGGGCGCTGACGGCAGGAGCCGTGGCGTGGACTGCAGCGCGCGCCTCCCGCTCCTACCAGCTGCGTCATGTGACTGTTCCCGTGCCCGGACGGGCTTTACGTTCCATCGCTGCGCCTGGGGACGATGCACCAGTGCCGCGTTTCGGGGTGGCGGGTACGCCACAGTTTCCAGGGTTGCGGGTGTTGCACCTGTCAGACACGCATTTTTATCGCGGCCGCGAGGACTTAGTCGGCTGGTTGCGCGTGCTGGCTAAACGGGCAGGAACGGACTTTGACCTGGTTGTTTTGACCGGGGATATGCTGTCGTCGAGTTATGGGGATGAGCATTTGGTGACCCCGGCGCTGCAGCCGTTTATTGATTCGGGGGTGCCGGGAGCCTATGTGTTCGGCGATCATGATTTCTTTGCCAGCCGCGTGGGTAATCCTTTGAAATATTTGTGGAGTACCAGCGAAAAATCCGGGGCGGGCCCCGCGGGGGTCAAACGAATCGGCGAGCCTGGTCAGGGTAATCGTCTCAGCCGGCTGTTGGCTGATTCCGGCTGGT
>NZ_CAUPIY010000010.1:0-88411 GCF_963511525.1 uncultured Mobiluncus sp.
CCCAGGTGGGAACTACGGTGGACCCGATGACATCAACCAGCACAGCTACAAGAAAATGTGCATGACTAGCGGTGGAAACATCGAGGTCTAGTTTCCAAGCAAACTACCAAAGTAGCCTGTCACCTGATACCGCCAGTGGTGGGGGAGGAACTTAGTTCCTTCCCCACCAGCTTATTTTTGTACGACCCAAGGCGAGGATGATAAAGATCCTTCCCTGGGATTCGCACGTACGATGCTACCGGACTCCACCTTTACGGCGGAAGGCTACTATCAATCGAGTGAAGTGACGGTATTTCTCTTCGCAAACAGTCTGTCTAGAACACATGTAAGATACCTGTTCAAACTAGGTTAAGAGTGGGTGTACGTGTTGGTTGCCCAGAAATAAACACGAATCATCCTTAGAGAGCGGTGTAAGTTCGTTTACAAACCTAAATCGGATTGGCAAACTTTTCTCTAGCAAAGATGCTACTCGGCCTCTCTAATTTTGAGACGGTACCAAACTTCACAACAAAACTACAAGGAGGATGCAGTATGTCTGGAGTTACCGACGGAAAAACTGCGAGCGAAACTGGGCAAAAACCGAAAAAAGGCTTTCGTTTGAACGTGCCCACCGCGTTCACAATCCTATTCTTTCTCACCATTATTGCGGTGTTTGCGACTTGGTTCGTACCAGCAGGTCAGTACTCGAAACTGGCCTATGATAAGGAGACTCAAGCTTTCTCAATCACAAGTCCACAAGGGGAAGTCAGTACTGTTCCCGGCAATCAAGAGGCCCTGGACAAACTCGGGGTAGACATCAAGTACGAACAGTTTGCCAACGGAGCAATTGGAAAACCGATTTCTATTCCTGACACTTACGAAAGACTCGAGTCTAATCCTGCTGGTCTTGAAAAAATTCCGCAGGCCATGGTGAATGGCACTATGGAGGCAGTGGACATCATGGTGTTCATTTTTGTCCTTGGAGGTCTCATTGGTGTGGTTCGGGCTACCGGTTCTTTCGAGTCTGGTCTGATGGCCTTGACTAAGAAAACCAAAGGACACGAGTTTGCTCTCGTATTCGCGATGTCTCTGTTCATGATAGTTGGAGGCACTCTGTGTGGTCTTGAAGAAGAAGCTGTGGCCTTTTATCCAATCATGTGTCCTATCTTTATCGCGATGGGATACGACTCTATTATCGCAGTAGGGGCTATCTTCCTTGCTGGTTCCATGGGGACTACGATGTCAACCGTCAACCCATTCTCTGTTGTGATTGCGTCTAATGCTGCAGGCATTCAGTTTACCGAGGGCATCTGGTGGCGCGCGGTAAGTTGTGTAGTAGGGGCAGCAGTAGTCATAGGTTACCTGTATTGGTACGCCAAAAAAATCAAGGCAAATCCCGAGTTCTCTTACACCTATGAAGACCGGGATTCCTATGAAAAGCAGTGGGGCATGATGAGCCAGGAAGATGTTCCCTTCAACTGGAAGCGCAAAATTATCCTGGTCTTGTTTTTTGCAGGTTTCCCGATTATGGTCTGGGGTGTCATGGCTCGGGGTTGGTACTTCCCATTGATGGCTGCGTCTTTCTTGACTATTACGATTGCGATAATGATATTGTCACTGTTTGGTAAGGACCGCCTCACCGAAAAACAACTCGTGGATGCCTTCTCGAACGGGGCTTCTTCGCTCGTTGCGGTGTCTTTAATTATTGGACTGGCTCGTGGCATTAACTCGATTTTGAAAGAGGGCTACGTTTCAGACACCATTCTGTATGGTGCTACGAAGTTGGTTTCGGGAATGAGTGGTCCGCTGTTCATAATCATCATGATGTTCATCTTCTTTGTCCTTGGCTTCGTAGTACCGTCCTCCTCTGGCTTGGCGGTGCTGTCCATGCCGATTATGGCTCCGTTAGCTGATTCAGTTGGTATTCCGCGTTGGATCATCGTCTGCGCTTACCAGTGGGGTCAGTACGCTATGTTGTACTTAGCACCTACTGGCCTGGTGATGGCTACTTTGCAGATGCTTGACATGAAGTACAGCCATTGGTTGAAGTTTGTTTGGCCTATGGTGGTGTTCGTCTTGGTATTTGGCGGCGGAATGCTTGTCGCCCAAACGCTGATTTACGGCCATTAGACCCAAGAAGTCCTTTGTTCAGGTTGCCTACTGCGGCGTCAGTCAAGGCGCAGCAGTAGGCAACTTGTTGGTAAAATAGAGGGATGCTTTGCTAGGGTGAGGAGCTCTCATGAGTACGTGGTTGTTTTACTTGACTCAGGGAGTGATGATGCTTTCCATTTTTGCGGGAGCAATTTCTTTTTCTGCCTACACAGTCTCGAGGCGGAAAACCTATCTCGGTGCATCAATTTTCAGTGTTGTTTATTTTTTCGATGTCGCATTGATGTTCAGACCCTACATGGCAGAAGAAAATCCCTCCGGGAGATTCGTGGATATTTTTGTAATTTCCAGCCCTCCTGAGTCCATCATGCTAGGTTGTGCACTGATATGCCTCCTGTGGTACACCGCATTTATGTATCTAAGTTTGCGGCCAATTTGGATTGCAATCCCGGCGCTTTTATTCGTGGCACTCAGTGTGATCATTTTAGTAGCAGAACCAGAACGAATGCGGAGGGAATTTATATTTTTCTCAATGAGGGCTGTAGGGTTCATGTCATTGTTATGCTTCCTCATCATCTATTATTTTGTTTGTAAAGATACCATTAAACGTTTTTTACTTAAGAAGCATTTGATTCTATTTATAGTCTCTGGGATACTGTGTATTGGAACCGTTCTTTGGAATATCTACTTTATGATAATTCTTCCTTCTCTTTCATCGGTGGAAGAACCATTCCTTCCGGAGCGTAACTTTATCGAGAACCTCTTTATTCTCTTTATTTCCTGGTATATCTCTTTTAGAGGATTGGGAATACTAAGACTGCATATCAACGAGCCTCCTTCTCGGGAGAGGGCTTCCGATGAAGATATCATTGCTAATGAAGCTGCCATATTTACCCGCAAATATAAACTCTCACCTACTGAAAACAAGGTCTTGTTGAGGATGGTGCAAGGGCAAACCAATCGTCAGATTGCTGAGGCTATGTTTATAGAGCTCACTACTGTGAAAGTCCATGTTCACAACATTTTGAAAAAGACCGGGAAAACCAGTCGAAACGAAGTTATTTCAGATTTTTGGCATTCTATGTAGCCAGATATTTCATGGTGGGATTTACATCGTTTATCGTTTAATCGTGTAACTGGCATCCTCTTGTTTAGTTATTTGCTTGGCGACAGCGTTGAAAAAACATGATAGATAATGTATCCAAGTGTGGGTATCCATGTTCTTGCCCATTTATTTGTTATTTTCCTGTAGAGACTAGCGACTCTAGGCGTCACTAAATTTACAATAATTAAGTGTGTTGGTCGAGGTTTACCTCGACCAACACACTGTTAGGTTATGATTCTGCCTGCTTGGGTGCTGGGTGTGAAATCCGAGGCGTTTTCCTCGGGAAGTGACGTCAGCTGTTAGCGGCGGGCCCGGCGGCGAGACGCGACCATCATGGCTCCGCCGGCGAGGAACACAATCATAGCTCCGCCAGCCAGCGTTTCGGCAGACGAACCGGTAGCTGCCAAAGCCTTTTCTGGCACCTGCGCCACCGGAATCTGGGGAGCTGCCGGGGTAGTCACGCCCGCCACGGGGGGCTCGGGAGCTGCCGGGGTAAAGACCCCTGCCACTGGAGGTTGAGGTTCAGTCGGGGTGGTAGTAACACCCGCCACCGGAGGCACGGGCTCGCTGGGAGGAACCACAGTCCCTCCCGGAACGGGACCGGGGACGACACTCGGCGTATCCGGGATGACCGGCGGATTCGGATTCGGGTTCTCGGGTTCTGCCGGAATGGGTTTCGGCTTGATGTCCATAGTTAGGGAAATACCGCGACTCTGGGGGCGGGTGGAATCGGTGCCGTTACCGATGAGACTGCCCTTTTCCTGGCCTTGCAGGGTATACCAAGACCTAGACAGTCCCCTGAAATTACTAAAATACCTCGCCTTTTCACGTCGATCTATGCTGCTAAATCCGCCGATGTACAGGTATCCCGCAGTGTTGAACTCCAATGTGGCCTGGGTTCCCTCGGGGGATATCTTGTCCTTAACCTTGACCCCAGAGATAACCAAGCCCAGCGGTTTATTTGCGTAGGCCTTGAAACCGTCCTTCAGACGCAAGTAGGCGCCTTCTTTACTATCTCCTGTTTCATAAAACTCATTCAAAGCCAAAGTAATAGCCAGCCGTTTTGTCGAACGCAACACGCTGACAATCCGATACAGCGGAGGTTTGTTTCCGTTGTGGGTCTCCAGTTTGTAAGACCGCGGGTCGCTGGGCATCTCCAGGTATTCCGGAACCAAAATAATCGTCTGAAAGCCGGAACCGGCTTCACTGTATGTCAGATTCCCGGCTTTAGCTCGCTGAACTTTTTCCTGCCAACCTTCCAGTGCATGCAGTCCCACGTTGATATCCAGATTGCTTTTAATATCCACGGTGTCCCCGGAGTATACCTTTAGGGTGTCATCGTGCTGAGTCGTGTAGTCTTTTTCCGCAGAGAGTTTTCCCAGGGCATCGCCATACGTACTTTTAGGTTCGAAGCCATACTCCAACGGTGGAATTTCGCTGTCATCAACATCTGTGAGCGTGAAGGCGGGGTCGCTCGGTTCCACGGGATCCGCCGGAGCAACGGCCGGAGCAGGTGGAGCCTGAACCGGAGTCGCCAGATTCGCGGAGGCGGTAGGGTCGTTTGCAGCCGGGTCAGTAGCCGGTCGATTTTGAGTATCAGCGTCGCTGGGAGCCGGGTCGGTAACCGGGTTGGGCGCCGCAGGGGATTCCTGGGAGGGAACCTCAGGAGTGGGGGTTTCGGTTGCGAAAGCAGCCGGGACAAAACCGGTCATGCCCAGTCCCAGAGTCAAAGCGGCTGAGGAGCCGATAACCAGAGCACGGTTGGTGAAACGAGTCAACAACCGGGGGTCACAGTGAGTAGTTTTCATATTTGTTGTATTTCCTTTTTCTTAGTTCGCCTGGGTCTTTTCAGACATTTCCCAGACGATTCACACCACGTATCGTCATTTTTCCCACATTCTTAGAAATTTGTAAGAAATGACCGAACAATTCTTAAAAACAACTGAATGTGTGAGTTTACTCCGCGAAATTGTAGGCCACCGTGAGCGGGGCATGATCCGTGAAACGGGCATCGTAAGCCGGGGCTCGATACACCGCGGCCGATTGGGCTTTTCCGGCCAGTCCGGGGGTAGCCATGTGATAATCCAGGCGCCAGCCAGCGTTATTGTCGTAAGCCTTACCTCGCCACGACCACCAGGTATAGGGGCCGTCCGTGTCTCCCGCCAAGGTTCGTCCTACATCTACACAAGGCAGACCGTCCCGCCCGGAAAGCGTGTCGGCCATCCATGCGTCCAAGAACGCAATCTCTTCATCCATGACCCCGGAGGTTTTATTGTGATTAGGTTTCCAGTTCTTAATGTCGCGGGCGGTGCGCACAATGTTGAAATCCCCGCAAATCAGGGCCTCTTGCGGCGTGTTGGAGCCCGCTCCCGCCACAGCGCGCGCTCCCAGCTGGTCCACCCGCTTGCCAACTAGTTTGAGGTAAGCCAGCTTTTGTTCCTGCTTTTCCGTGTTCAGCTCCCCGGAATGCAGATAGGCGCTGACCAGGGTAAACGTCGCCCCGTCGGGTCCGTGAATCTCACCTTCCAGCCAGCGTCCGGAATCTACGTCCGGTTCCCCGCCAATCTCTGCATAAAAATCCGGGGGGAGCCCTTCGGTAATCGAATCAATCTCCCAGCCGGAATCGCGCCGAGCCCCGAGCGCCACCCCGGCGCGCCCTTTCACCCGGCAGGGCCATACATGCACGTCCCAAGCCGGACCGAACAAGTCCGCGGTGTCTTGTGGAGTGGCCCGCACCTCTTGCAGACACAGCAAATCCGAATCGTCATTATCCAGCCAGTCCCCAAACCCTTTGCGGAACGCCGCCCGGACACCGTTGACATTGACAGTGGTTACTTTCATGTATTACCTCCGATTCAGTTTCCGGGACGCAGTGCCGGGGGTCACCGGATGTCCCGACAGGGGTTTGTCGGCCGCGGTTTCCCGGCGATTTTTGCTGCCCCAAATGACTTGCTGAGACAAACGCCAAGCGGCTTCTTCCTGGGCGGGGGACCATATCCGGCCAGAAAGCGGATCGTGGGGCCAGGACAAACTGGCGGGAGCCGAAACCGTCACGAAGTTCGGACGCTCGGAAAAATGCGGGAAGTCCGCCACCGGTGCCGGAGCCGCCGGGGGGTTCGCAATCCAGCAAGACATATACAAGAACAGGCGGCCCAACACGTTGACCCACAGGATAATGGTCAACACCAGCGTAAACGGGGCGTAGGCGGGGGGTACGCTGGCGGCCAGGTAGGCTCCTGACATCTGCAGAGCCGTAGACAAAAATCCCAATGCCCCCGTCCCAATCCACAAATCGCGGCGCGGAGCCCGCACCAAAGCCAGGTAGCGCAGTGTGAAAGCCAGAATTAAAGTTGTCAAGACACTGGTCAGGACGAAAGCTCCGGCATTTATCAGACCGGGGGGAACCGGCAGAGCCAGCGGCAGCCGGCGCTGCAAGGCACGAACCACAACGATGGAACCCGAACCCAAAACCGAAGCCAAAATCCCCCCGAGACACAAAGCCAGGAACATACACGCATCCCGCAGCGCATTTTTCCACCCTGCCCCGGGGCGCTGCGGCAGTCCGAAAACGGTTTGGATGCTGACGCGCAAAGCCGCGACCACCCGGATTCCCGCCATGATGGACACGACCAAAGCCACCAAAGTTCCCCAGGTAAAGCTGGGTGTCGCAATCGCGGCGGGGTCAATCAGACCCGGCTGCCCATCAATCCTAATCGCTCCGGGAATCCATTGATTGACATCCTGAAAAATCGTGTGACTGGTCAGAGGGAAAGCAAAGATCATGGCTTGCGCGGTCATGATAATCAGGGTCACTATCCCCGCCATAGAAAACAGGGCGGTATAGGCGATGCCGCCAGCCAATAGGTTCGAGGAGGCGTTTTGATAACGCAGGTAAGCCCGCATAAATCGCGTGGTGTTGAGCCACTCCATGAAGGCCTTCATGAGTTCCACCACTCCCTCGGGGGCAGCGGGCTCGGCTGGCGGGGAATCAAGTTGCTTCGTCACGGGGCCTCCGCACTTTCAAGTGTGTAACTGAGGGTGGGCGAAAATTTTGGGCAGTTCGCCGGTGACACTTTCGGGTATTCCCGAGCCCAGCGGGAGGATGGCCAACTGTTCGACATGGTCCGGTTCAATGAGAGAACAATCAACGCCGTCAACCATGAAAAAGCCGTGGGAACGCTTCGACAGGGCCGCTACCCGATCCAGGTCCTCATCGGTGACGTTGGTCCCCAAGGTGATGTGCGGATAGTAGGGGAAGCGTGACTCGGTGTCCGGGGGGCCGAAGCGGAGCCGTTTCGCCAATTCTTTGCAGGCCTCATGCCCGCGCTGCACCTCGATATAGACGACCGGGGACACGGGCCGAAAATCTCCGATGTTGCCGAAGCTGATGACGAACGGTGAAAAGGACCGGCAGATTTCAGCAGCCTGAGCCTGAATCTCAGGGACTTGTTCGCGATCCACCGCGCGCGGCTCCACGACGGTGACGTGCGGGGGTACGCCGTCAGTTTTCGTGACTTTCTGCAGCTCGCCAGCATAGGGTTCGGGCACGGGAATAATCATGCCCAAATAAACCTGGCCTTCTTTACGAGGGGGTAGATACACGGGGTAAAGCCTACTCTGTTCAACGCAAAAACTCACGCCTGGCCTCCGGTAGGATTTGTTTTGTGGAAATTCATGCGATAGTGCCTGCCGGGGGATACGGGCGGCGGCTGTGGCCCTGGTCGACAGCTGCGAAGCCAAAGTTCCTGCTAAACATCAACGGGACGCAAAGCCTGGTGCAGCAAACCGCGGCACGTTTGGCGCCGATTTGTCAATCCTTGACTTTCGTAACCGGCGCACCTCACCAAGAGGCTTTAGCCGCACAAGTCACTGCTCTGGACTTGTCGGTTCCGGTGCGTTGCGTGGCGGAACCTAGTCCGCGCGATTCTATGGCGGCCATAGCTTTGGGAGCTGCTCTGATAGAGCAGCGTGACGGAACCTGCGTGGTTGGGTCTTTCGCGGCAGACCATCTCATTGCAAACCCTGCGGCATTTTGTGAAGCCCTCGCCCGGGCTGTCCCAGCTGCCAAAGCCGGATGGCTCACGACCATCGGGATTGCGCCGACCGAACCGGCGACCGGGTTCGGTTATATAGAGGTGGGACCCGACCTGGACGGAGAACTCAGCGGGGTTCGTCGGGCGCAGTCCTTCACGGAAAAACCGGATGCAACCACCGCCAGCGCTTGGCTGGCGACCGAGAACTACCTGTGGAACGCGGGTATGTTTGTGGTGCGCAGTGATGTGCTGCTCGATGCTTTGGAGGCACGAGTGCCAGGGTCAGGCGCAGCGGTGCGAAAACTTGCCGCGGGATGGGAAACGTTGAGTTCGGACGCGAAAACTGCATTGTGGGAGGGTGTCGTTGCGGCACCGATTGATACCGTGTTGGCTGAACCGTTGGCACGAGACGGACGAGTTGCGGTGGTGCCGGCCCGCCCGGACTTGGGATGGTCAGACGTGGGCGATTGGGAAGCGGTGCGCCGCGTCGTCAGTAACGCCTCTGAACTGGCGAATCTGAGCCCGGAAATCCCGGTCTATACCGATGCCGCCCCCGCCGCCCTGGTGAGGGCAGAAAACCTGAGAGGTGTCGCGATTATCGGAATCCCCGGCGCGGTGGTGGTGGAATCCGCAGGTCAGCTGCTGGTGACGACCCAAGAGTTTGCCCAAAACGTTAAAGTTGCTTCCGGCGCTGCTGATAATTGGTGATACGGTTGCCAAGCAAGGAAAAATCGGCAGAAAAGCCAGGGCCGGAGGCCACGGGCGAAAGAACCGAAACAAGGATTTACGCATGAAGACTTTTTTTAACCGGCGTCCCCGGGGCGGGGTGCTGCACCAGGAACTGGCGGACCAGGCCCTGCTGCGCTCGAAAGTCGATCCGAAGTGGACCGAAGAGGACCCGTGGCGAGTCCTGCGAATCATGGGGGAGTTCGTCGACGGTTTCGAGTCTCTGGCGGATGTCGGTAAAGCCATCACCGTGTTCGGTTCCGCGCGGGTCGAACCCGGCACGATGTACTATCGCCTGGGCGAGGAAATCGGCAAAGTTTTTGCCCAAGCCGGGTTCTCCATCATCACCGGTGGCGGTCCGGGGCTGATGGAGGCGGTCAGCAAAGGGGCACGCCGCAACGATGGAATGACCATCGGTCTGGGAATCGAGTTACCTCATGAGCAAGGAATCAACGAGTATGTTGATTTGGGGATTGACTTTCGGTACTTTTTCGTACGCAAGACCATGTTCGTGAAATATGCCCAAGCCTTCGTGGCTCTGCCCGGCGGTTTCGGGACTCTGGATGAACTTTTTGAATGCGTCACGCTGCGTCAAACCAGCAAAATTCAGCAATACCCGATTGTGCTGGTCGGGCACGAGTATTGGGACGGGCTGATGAAATGGGTTCGTAAGTGCCTGGTCGAGGAAGGGATGGCTAGCACCGCGGACGCATCCATTATTCAGGTGGTTGACACCGCCGAAGAAGCTCTCTATGTGATACAGAACACTTTGCCGAAAACACACTGACCGAAGCTGAGCCCGCTAAACGGCGCATTTGCAATACCTGTCTGAAAATAATTCCCTATCAATGCCGGAACTTCCCGTATAATAGAGAGGTAAAGCCGTTTTTGAAAAGAGGAACAAATGGCAGCCATGAAACCCCGCACCGGGGACGGACCCCTGGAAGTCACTAAAGAACCGCGCTGTAACGTGATGCGTATTCCTGCAGACGGGGGCGGTCGTTTGGTTATTGAACTCAACGATGAGGAAGTCGCTACCTTAGCTAAGGAACTAGAGAAGTTTTTGAAATAGTGCCGCGTTTTAACGAGTCTCAAATTTCCATCGATAAGACCTCGAGTTGGTCCTATGCGGAAGATTTTTTACCGGAATCTGAAACTATAGCCATCGCCAGGCAGCGAGGCAGAGAACTCGGTTCCGTGCCGATATCCCCCGGAGCAGGGGCGACACTACGAATGTTGGCCGGGGCTTCTGGAGCTAGGTCCGTGCTGGAGATCGGTACCGGGACCGGGGTGTCCTCCCTGTGGACACTGGCCGGAATGCCCGCGGATGGGGTATTGACCACTATTGATGTCGACCCGAAGCTCCACGCGGTCGCCAAGGAAATCCTGACGAGAGCGGGTATCTCACTCACGCGAGTACGCATGATCACGGGACGCGCCCTGCAAGTCCTCACGCGCCTCAGTCGGGGAGCCTACGACATGGCTGTGGTGGACGGGGATCCTGGCGAAACCCAAGCCTATGTCGAACTGTTAAGCCCGGCTCTGCGCCCCGGAGGGCTACTGGTCATAGTCCACGCCATGTGCAATGACTCGGTGGCTGACCCCGCTCGGCGTGAGCCGGACACCGTGGCGATGCGCGAAGTGCTGCGTCACATTCAAGAATCCGAAGAATGGACTGCAAACCTGCTGCCAGTCGGAGACGGGCTGCTGGTAGCAATTAAAAACCGTTAATTACCCTCCGGAACGCTCCTACGGCGGGCCGGGAATCGAGCGTTCCAGACCCGCCCTGCAGGCTCGATGTTGCCGCTATTTCACGGTGACGTTCAAACGATGACCCTTGAGGCTGCGTGCCCGTTTGCTCAAAGTAGCGGCCGCGGAACGCAAAGCCGCCCCGGCTACGGATTGTCCGTTCTTGGCGGCCTCGCTGGTGGAGAGAGGCTCACCGCCATCGGAGGCTTCCCGATAGGCGACTTCCAGAGGAATCTGTGCCAAAAGCGGAACTTCGTAACCCAAGATCTGAGACAGCCGAGAGGCCACCTGCTCGCCGCCGCCCGTTCCAAAGACCTCGATACGAGAGCCGTCCGGGCCGGTCAGGTAACTCATATTCTCAATCACCCCTACGACCTTTTGGTTCGTGCCCGAAGCTATCGAACCGGCGCGTTCGGCGACTTCGGCCGCCGCGAGCTGCGGGGTGGTCACGACGACGATTTCCGAGTTCGGCAGCAGCTGTGCCACCGAAATCGCCACGTCGCCGGTGCCGGGGGGCAGGTCGAGGAGCAACACATCCAAATCTCCCCAGAAAGTCTCGGACAGGAACTGTTCCAAAGCCCGATGCAGCATCGGACCGCGCCATACTACCGGCTGTCCGTCAGGAACGAACATGCCCATCGAAATCACTTTTACCCCGTGAGCGGTGGGTGGCATCATCATGTCTCCCACCGGGGTGGGGGCCGCGTCCTCCAACCCGAGCATGCGCGGAATCGAGAATCCGTAAATATCGCAGTCCAAAACCGCCACTTTCAGGCCGGAATCCGCCATCGCGGCCGCTAGGTTAGCGGTGACCGAGGACTTGCCGACCCCGCCTTTTCCAGAAGTAATGGCGTAGACACGGGTCAGGGAGTCCGGTTGAGTAAAAGGAATCACCGGCCTGGCTCCCAGCAGCTTTTCCTTTACCCGGTCCAGTTCCTCGCGGCTCATGACACCCATCTCCACTTCCACGGAAGTCACGCCGGGAACTTCCGCCAGGCGCGCCCGAGCATCCTGCTCAATCTGAGCCTGCAGGGGACACCCCGCGATAGTCAGGGCGATGCGGGCAAAAACATGGCCCGATTCGTCAATTTTCAGTTCCTGGACCATATCCAAATCGGTGATTGACCGGCGAATCTCAGGGTCAATGACTTTCTCCAGGGCTTTCATCAGTTCATCTGTAGTGGGTAATGTCATACCTTCATGCTAATGCCAGCGCTGGGTTTTTTCACACTAGGGCGATAGGCTTAACCCTTGTTATATACGCGGCAGTGATGAGGGGGTAAGGTGCTTTTCGGATTCGGCAAGTCCCAGTCCAGTGGGCATCTCCACCCCGCCGCACCGCCTCCTCCACCGCAAGTCCCTCGCCCGAAGCAACCAGCAGTATCGGGAGAAATCCGCGTTAGCGTCTCTGGAACCAGCGAGGAAAAGCCCCGCGTGTCCCCACACAACGCCATATCCCCTCAGGCCGAGACAACTTTACAATCCTCACCAGACTCCGCTTCAACAGACCCGAAAATGCCTCGCTACCAGCTGCGTGGCTTGGATGGGATCCGAGCACTGGCAGCTTTGGCGGTGCTGGTTTACCACGTGGCTCCAAACTGGCTGCCGGGAGGATTCCTGGGGGTAGACGTATTTTTTGTGCTGTCCGGATTCCTGATTACGGCCCTGTTAGCGCGTGAACAGCGCCTCACGGGGCGCATCGATGTCCGTGCGTTTTGGCTCCGGCGCTTCCGGAGACTGGTTCCCGCCGTAACCTTGACCGTACTGGTGACCGTGCCGCTGGCAGCCTTGGTAAACCGGGATTTCCTAGTGGGCATCTGGTATCAAGTCCTGGGAACCCTGACCTATACCTACAACTGGGTCAATGTGGCTTTTGGGGGCTCCTATTTTGACCGGACCAACCCCCAGTTCCTCGCGAATATGTGGACTCTGGCGGTGGAGCAGCAGTTTTACCTGGTGTGGCCCCTGATTTTGTTGCTGGCTTTCCTGATTCCCACCCGGCATCGGTGGTTGGTGCCCGCGCTGCTGGCCTTGGCTTCTGTAAGCGAAATGGCGGTGTTAAAAGCCGGGGGCGGGAACCTGACCCGCATCTACGAAGGCACCGATACGCACGCTTTCGGGCTGATGCTGGGGGCGACTTTGGCTTTGCTGTTCCCCTTGGCGTTGGAAAACACCCCGCATTACCTGGATCGTTCCACAGTCCGGTTGCGCGGTTTGGCGGCTTGGGTAGGCATGGTTGGGGTGTTCGTCAGTTTCCTGATGCTGCGTGACAGCGACCCCTTCACCTATCCGTGGGGAGTGTTGGCGGTAAGCGTGCTGACCATCGGGATTATTCAGGCTTGTTTGGAGGAAGTCTCCGGCGTGAGCGGACCGGGTCAGATCCTGGTCGAATTCTTGTCGTGGCCTCCCCTGCAATGGCTAGGTGTGCGCTCCTATTCCCTGTACCTGTGGCATTGGCCAGTGTTCATGCTGGTCAACAGCCTCTGGCGGGGATTGCCGCAGTGGGCGGCGCTGGTGATTATTGCTGTGGTGTCGATATTGGCGGCATCGGTGAGCTACAAGTATGTCGAAAGACCCATGCGGCACAACGGTTTAATCGTCACCTGGAAACGTTGGTTTGCGCCGCGTTCGCAAAAGGCCGTGAGCCCGGCGGTTTCCTCCCGGTTGCGGGTGTCGTGGTGGCGGCGCTCCCTGGTTTGGACGGCGGCTGTGGTCGCGGTGCTGCCGCTGGTCATCTCTATCGCCATAGCTCCAGAAAAAACCGCTGCCGAGCAACTTGTTGAAGCCGGGGCGAACTTTATTCATAACGAAAAGCCGGGGGACAGCCACCACTCGAAAACTGGTACGGAGGAAAAACCATCCGAGCCAACTCCCCAAACTAAGCCAACCACGTCAACCAAGCCTTCTGAAGCTAGTGAGCCAATCTCCGGGGACCAAGTCGACATTATTGGGGACTCGGTGACTTTGGCTGCGGCACCGAAACTCGTCCAAACTCTGCCCGGTGCCACCATAGACGCGGCGGTATCACGCAGCTCAGCGGCAGGTGTGGGCATCATGCGGGCTCGTCAAGCCCAAGGGACGCTACGTCCCTACGTAGTCTTTGCTCTCGCCACGAATTCGACGTTTCGAGTTCAAGATGGCGAAGCTCTACTCGCCGAGTTCCCGCAGACGAAATTTGTGTTTGTGACCGGTCACGGCCGGGCCTCCCAGGAGTGGATTCAAATCTCGAACCAGACCATGTATGCCCTGGCTGGCGCCCACCCTGACCGGGTGAAAGTCGCCAGCTGGGACAGTGCTATCGCCGGTCATACGGACCTTTTGGCCAGCGACGAGGTTCACCCCGGCCCCGCCGGGCAAGATATCTATGCCGCGACCGTTCAAGCAGCACTGCAGCAGTTCCAATCCAAGCCCGGTAGCGGTTCCTAACTCAGCGGCAGTTCGCCTAACAGTGGGCTGGCACCCGCGGCGAGAATCTGGCGCAGGCTGGCTTCGGGCATGGTGTTTTCCCCCAGCTGATTAGGCTTGCCCGCCCCGTGGTAATCCGAAGCCCCGGAGACAAACAAATCTAGCTCCCGGGCCAAATCTGCGGCCAGTTGGCGGGCGGGAGCATCGTGCTCGCGGTGGTTGACTTCAATGCCCCGCAGGCCGTTTTGAGCGAGTTTCCGAACTATGGCGGGGTCCAGCCTCCGTTTGCTGCGCGTCAACGAAAACGGGTGAGCCAAAACGGGTATCCCGCCGTCGGCGCGGATAGCCTCCAGGACGGCGAAACTGTCAACAATGGGGCGCGAAACGTAATAGGGGGAGCCGGGATTGAGGACCTTTTCGAACGCTTCGGAGCGGGTCTGAAAGTAGCCTTTCCGCACCAGGGCATCGCCGATATGCGGTCGACCCGGGGTCAATCCGGTAATCTCTGCCTGCACGTCTGACCACGTCAGCGGATAATCCTGGTTGATTTTCGCGACCATGCGCCGCATGCGTTCCAAGCGATCGTGGTGGGCATTTTTTAATATTGCTCGGACGCTGTCGCGGTGTGGATCCGGCAGATAATTCAGCAGGTGAATAGGGCAGCGGTCCACGCTCGTGGAGATTTCCGTACCTAAAATAATCGCGGGCGGATGAGCCCCTTCGGCCGTTAACTCGGCATAGACGGCGCGAAATGGCTCCCAGTGCTCGAACGTATCGTGATCGACTGCCCCGATGACATCCAACCCGGCAGCGCGTGCCTTGTTTAGCAGATCACGTGGAGTATCCGTGCCATCGGAGAGCGCGGAATGCACGTGGGGATCGATTTTCAAGGCCATATCCACATCCTAATGATTCGCCGGAGAAGCCGGCCTGGCGTGCGGGGTCACGGGGAATCTCGTGAGCTTCAAACAGAGCCGGAGCCGTCCGAACTCGGGACAGTCGCGGCGCTATTCTGCCTGCACGCGGGCAATCCAGGATTCCACGTCAGCCACGGTGCGGGGGATATTCTGTGAGATACGCTCGCATTTGCCGCCGGGTCCCACCAAAATGTCGTCCTCGATACGCACGGAAATGCCCCGATACTCCGGGGGAACTGCCAAGTCGTCTTTTCGGAAGTACAGTCCGGGCTCGATGGTGAAAATCATGCCGGGTTCCAGCCTGGCCCCGTTGTACATTTCGCGGCGTGCCTGGGCGCAATCATGAACGTCAATGCCCAGGTGGTGTGAAGTGCCATGCACCATCCACCGGCGGTGATACTGACCGTCCTCCTGCAGTGATTCCTCCCAGGAAACCGGTAGCAGACCCCACTCGTCAAGCCTCTGCGCGATGACGCGCATCGCGGCGCTGTGGACATCGGAGAAAATACATCCCGGCTGATTCGCCTGGTCAAAAGCCGCGTCGGCAGCATCCAGGACCGCTTGATAAACGCGACGCTGCACTTCATTGAAATGACCATTAATCGGCAGGGTTCGGGTGATGTCCGCGGTGTAAAGCGAATCGAGTTCCACTCCGGCGTCGATCAAGATGAGATCGCCTTCCCGCACCACACCATCGTTGTTGATCCAGTGCAGGGTAGCGGCGTGTTCCCCGGAAGCCGCAATGGTGTCATATCCCAGGCCGTTACCGACTTCCCGAGCCCGCGCTCCAAATGCACCTTCTACCACGCGCTCGCCGCGGAAATGTTTCACCGCCCGCGGGAAAGATCGAATCGCCTCTTCAAAGCCTTCCTTGGTAGCGGCGACAGCCTTGCGCATCTCCTCGATTTCCCAATCGTCCTTAGTCAGGCGCAGTTCAGAAGTTGCTTCTTCCAGTAAATTGTCCAGGTCCTTGGCGGCATCGGGGTCAATCCCAGCTTGCTCGCGAACCTGATTCACCACTGCCGCGGCCTGGGAATCGGAGGTAGAAATCATCGCAATCTGGACCTGACCAGCATCTTTAGCCAATAAATCGGGCAGTGTCTCCAGGTGGGCACAAGGAATCCCACACATGCGCTCGAACTCCTCCAGCGAGGGACGCACCCCAACCCACAGCTCGCCGTAACGCGAATCTGCGTAAAACTCCTCAGAAGCGCGTGACGCGCGAGGACGGAAAAAGACGGTGGCGGTGTGGGTTCCTTCGCCTTCACCGGTTTCACCTTCCCGAACCGGGTTCAAAACCAATACGGCATCGGGAATCAAGTCAGTTCCCAAGCCGGTCAGGTGGGAAAACGCGGAGTGCGGCCGGAATCGATAGTCACAGTCATTGTTGCGCACCACCAGGGCACCAGCAGGAACGACCAGCCTCACCCCTTTAAACTTTTCCCCCAGCTTCACGCGGCGGCGCAGCGCGTAGGGGGCAGCGCTAGACCGTTCGTAGCCATCGGTGGGACGCGGACCCCAGTTCTCGCCGATAAACTTCTTAAACTCTTTGGACTGGGGCTGACGGGAGCGGTTCTTGCCGCGGGTATCTTTTTGATCACTCATGCCCTCAAGTCTACGCGCTCGGCGGCAACCCGCGGCTGTTTTCCCGTTCACCATGACTGATATCCCTGTTCGAGCGTCGTCCTAGGCCCGGCGGGTGACAGGCGTGTGGTGCGATTAGGGCAAGTCCGGGGCGGAATCCTCAGGGGGAACTTCGTCAGTCGTCGCGGCGGATTCTTCCACGGCTTCATCCATTCCGTGCAGAGGAGCGGCTTCCTCGGATTCGTCAAGGTCGGGGGAGGCCTGCTTCGCGGCCGCTTCCGGGTCTTCCGGGGGCTTGCGAATTAAAGCGTTCAAAGCTGTGCCGACTAATCCGGCGAGTCCGATGCCGATTATGAAAGTCCAAATGACCCGGTTTCCGCCATTTTTGCCCAGGTCGGAAAACACAAAGAACTTCATCAAACCGGCAATCAGTGCTGCGACAAAGGAGATGACATACAATCCGCCGGGTTCGCGATGCACCAGGGCGCGCACCAGGGCAATGACTCCGCCCCAAAAACCGGCTGCCAACAGGCAAGCCCCAACGGTCTGGGTATTTTCTTCAGCCGAGAGCATCGAGAGGATGCCCAATCCTATTAAAGCGCCAAAAATGACACCTTCATAGGGAGAAAGGTGATCAATCATCAGCGAACCCCCTTACCTTTTCCAGCCTTGTCGGACTTGTGACGACGAGTGCGTTTACGTTGACGTTCTTTCTTTGCAGATTCCTCGGCGGCCCCGCGATCCGCGGGTTTTCCGCCGTCTTTGAGGCCGTGCTTCTTTTTGTTGTTCTTGTGCGGACCGCGGCCCTTCTCAGATTTCCGGCGTCCTGAACCGGAGCCCTTCCCGCCACGGCGCGACCCGAAACTGCCCGGGTCGCGTCCACCCAAATCCTCCAGTTCTTCGGCTTCCAAACCGGCGCGAACCCGTCGGGACCGCGGCAAGTTTGCGGTAGCGTCCGTGGGAATGTCCAGGTCGGAATAGAGATGTGCAGAGGTATGGTAGGTCTCTCGCGGGTCGGGAAAATTCAAGTCGAGCGTCCGATTAATGACTCGCCACCGCGTCAGGTCCTCCCAGTCCACGAAGGTGATGGCGCTGCCTTTGTTGCCGGCGCGAGCGGTGCGCCCAATGCGGTGAATATAGGTCTTATCGTCCTCGGGACATTCATAGTTAATCACGTGGGTCACGTCATCCACGTCTATGCCTCGCGCCGCTACGTCGGTGGCAACCAGCACGTCCACCTTGCCGTGACGGAAAGCCCGCAAAGCCCGCTCTCGTGCATTTTGACCCAAGTCACCGTGAATCGCGCCGGTGGCGAAGCCCCGTTCGGAGAGATCGTCAGCCAACCGTTGGCAAATCCGTTTCGTGCGGGTAAAGATAATCGTCAAGCCGCGACCTCGAGCTTGCAAAATCCGGGCGACGACTTCTGTCTTGTTCAGGGAATGCACCCGGTACACGACTTGTTTGACCTGCCGCACGGTCTGTGAAGAATCAGTCGGATCGGCGGCACGGATATGCGTGGGCTGGAACATGTAACGCCGCGCCAGAGCCACCACCGGGCCGGGCATAGTGGCAGAAAACAGCATGGTGTGGCGGCGCGAGGGAATCTGGGAGATGAGTTTTTCCACGTCAGGCAGGAAACCCATGTCCAACATTTCGTCGGCCTCATCCAAAACTAAGGTCCGCACCCGCCCCAGTTTCAAGGTGCCCTGATTCATCAGGTCAATCAGACGTCCCGGAGTGCCCACCACTACCTCGACGCCCTGGCGCAGCGCGTCGACCTGGGAATCGAATCCGACCCCACCGTAAATCTCTAGGATTCGGGCAACTCGATGGGTCGCTGCTGCCCGAATCTCCGCCGCGACTTGCTTCGCCAGTTCGCGGGTGGGCAGGACCACCAAGGCTTGCGGGGCTCCAGAATCCGGAATCTCGTCCCAGCCTTCATCGCCGGGACCGATAATGTCGTGCAGGATCGGAATGGCGAATCCAAGAGTCTTACCGGTGCCGGTTTTGGCCTGACCGATAATGTCCTGGCGGTTCAACGCGACCGGCAAGGTCAGGGCTTGAATCGGAAACGGATGAATGATGCCTTGATCACGCAAAGCCGCAACGATTTCGGGTTCCACATCAAAATCGGCGAAAGTTTTGTCTTGGTTCGCTTCCAAGTCATTAATACCGGTGATGTCCGCCGCGGCTTCCTCGTCAGTTCCCGCGGTTTCCAAGGTATTTTCGCTCCTCAATGTGTATCTTCCTTATCGTTGTCAGTGCTCAAAAGTCGTTTGCCTATATCTTTCATTGTAAACCGAGCCGGCTGGAGGATGTGGTTTTCCTGCCTGGTTCACCATTTCGCAGGCAAAAGCCTAGAACTCGGTGACATTGTGGTTGACATAGTCTGGCCATTCCAGCGCGCTGTGTAAGGTTTCTTCACAGATTGCGGCGTATCCGCCCAGGGCCGTTACTTGGAAGGCGTTGAGTTTCGCCAAGGTGTGCATGGTATTTTTGTCCAGGGCTCCGCATCCGCGTGGCACCAGCAAAATTGGCCCGTTGCGCAGGTGGCCTCCCGAAACCGCGTCTGCAAACACGTCTCCGCGAGCTAGGTAGGCGTGGGTTGAGGGCTGCAGACGCGCGGATTCCAAAGCGATTTCCCGCGAGGTTTCGTAGCGGTTCTGGCCTCCCAGACGGGTTGTCGCTTTGCCATTGGCTACGTTTTGCAATACCGCGTCCGACACGGCCGCTGGCCCGCCCAGGGCCACTACCCGGTCTACCTGCAGGTCTGTCGCCAGTTGACGGATAGTGGCGATAGCGGGGGAGGACGAATCGACCAGGACGATAGGTCCGTCTCCCAAGGCGGCTCCGGTCAGTGCGTCCGGTGAGACACTGCCGCCCGGTCCGTAGGCGTTGGCAATATAGAGAGAATTTGCTTTCGAAAAGGCTCGGCGGGCAATCATCACGGAAGTATCGACTCGATTGGCTCCACCAATCCGCAAAGCGGCGTGCCCCCCGGCGAGTTCATAGAGCCGAGCGTCTGAAATAGCGCCGGTTCCCCCCAAAGCCGCCACTTGCTTGGGTCCCAGAGCGCGCAGAGTCTCGGAAATGACCGGGGACACGGGAGAGGTGTCGGGAGGGACCAACAGTACCGGGCCATCCTTGAGAACTCCACCAACCAGGGCATCAGCGAAAACATCAGACCGAGCCAAGTAAACCACCGCGGGGCGTGAGTTTGATAATTTGGCGATGGCAGCGGAAGTTTCGAATCGATCCGCTCCGCCAATCCGGTCAGCGTGCAGGTCAGGGATGTGCGGGCGGGGATCCAGCGAGTTAATCACCCCGTCTTGATCTGCGTCGCCGTTGGGGTCGGCGGGCCAATCGGAGTTAAACAGGTTTATCTGGTAGCTGGTTGAGGACGGGACCGGTTGACAGTTTGGAGCGGTGCGGATGTTAGAAATACTGACGGTATAGGGCGCCACATTGTAAAAGTCGGGAATAATCAGCTGATTCAGGGGAACTTTGAATAAAATCGTGTCATATCCGCCGTATTCCCACGGCGTTAGATTGGGGTCGACCCCGGGTTCTGAACGGTGAATGACCTGCAGCGGAATATCTCCCGCGGGGCCGCTCACACGGACCTCGGCAGCCCGCAAATCGGCGCACTGACCCGAGTAAGACCAGCGGGACACATTTTCGCCCGCTCCGGTAGGCAGGATACGGGAAGGGAAATACCCCGCCGCTGGCCACGCGATGCTCGGCGGCTGGTGATTCGTGGAATCCCAAAAACTGGGGTGGACGGGCCTTCCGGCGCCCTCATAAGTCGTGTCGAAAAGCTGGATAGAAGTGGCGGTAGGGCCGGAGGTTCCGATAGAAACCGCTCCGATAGCAGCGTTTGCCTGAACCGGCGAAAACATCTGGAGCCGATGCCCCAGGTTGTCATTGGTGTTCGCGGTCGAGGCTTCGGTGATATATCGCAAGACTTCCGTGGCCGGGGTGACGATACCGTCCAACCGGGCAATGACCCCAGAACGCGAGGCGAGTTTCACGTCCTCGTTGAGGCACACCACGCCCGGAACAGAATCGGGGGCTCCTGAGGCGATTGGGCCTGCCGCAGCGGTGAGGGCTGCTGCTTGTGCCGGACCTTGTGGAGCGTAGTGGGCAGGCAAACTGACCGGGGCGAGGCGATTGAGCGAGCGGAAATAGTTCCAGGTCGAGAGCATTTTTTGGACAGCCTCAGGCTGTGCAGTGCCGGGGGTACACGAAGAGATAACCGTCCCGGAAGAAAAGGGGGTGACTTTGTCTGCTAAGTCCCACAAGGCCTCAAACTCGGCGCGAGCCACCGTCTCACTGTTCCCCGGTGCCGCTTGTGCCGCGGCAGGCTGGCCCGGCACAAAAGTTGCTTCGGGGCTACCCGCTGCCAGCCCGGTCGCGGCCAGCCCCACAACTGCCAGCGTCACGCCGGCCCGCCGCCGCAGGCGGCTATCGCCCCAAAAGCGAGCGGCATACCGATGACGAGCCCCGGCTGGTTCCAAGTTCAGAAAAAAAGAAATCCCCATTCCCCTATTTTGACAACTTTTCTAGGCACTGTCTTGAGTTTCGCATGCCCTACCGCAACGCAGCGCCTAGAATGAACCTATGGAAATTTCGGAAGAACGCACGGCACACATGCTGGGTTTGGTGGCTTTCACGCGAATTACGGCGTACGCGAGGCTGGCTCGGGATGTGTCCCAGACCACCGATTTTGCTGATCAGTTGGCGTTGGCGCGGATGGGGGTTTCGTTTGTGACCGCCATCGATGATTTGGAAGCGTTTGCTAACCGGCGAGGCTTAGATTTGGCGGATTTGACCCAGCCGTACGTGGGATTTTTTGACGATATGGAGCTGCGAACCCGCCCGCGTGACTGGTGGGAACGCATGGTGAAAAGCTATATTTTTGTGGGGATTTTAGCGGATATGGAGAATCTGGCAGCTCAGTTCGTCGGGGCTGACATGATTGAAATTCTGGGGGTTTCCGGGTCTGCAGGACTGACCCAATGGGTGCGGGCACGGCTGCGTGACGGAATCGCGGCTGACCCGACGGTAGAGTCGCGCCTGTCCATGTGGGGGCGTCGCGTTGCGGGAGAGGCCGTAGCCGGGGTCAGAGCTATCCTGGATGCTTACCCGCTGCTCCTGCCCGCAGGCGTAGAGGTCAACGACAAGGTCGAGGAAATCCAAAAGCAGCATTCCCGCAGGATGGAAGACTTAGGTTTGACTTTCTAAAGGAAATCAGATGGCGAAGCCAATCCGGTTTTGACGCTCCGGAGCAAACTCGACATAGGCGATGCTGCCGGCATTGATGAGGGTGTGCGACTCGCGCTTGTCCACCAAATCAATGATTTCCCCTGTGGCGATGGCATCTTTGAGCAGATTTTGCAGTTCCTCGGGGGATTTGTCAATATCGAGGGCGATTTCGCGCGCTACGGATTTCATTCCGATTTTGATTTCCATTAATTTTCCTTTCCGACTGTCCTTTCATTCTAGGGGTTTTGCCCGGTGAGCGGGAATTATGCGCTCGAAGAGAGAGCGAGTTTGATAGTCTCCAATTTTCGCCTTCGGGGGTGCTGATACTCTCAGGGTATGGAGATTTTCGATGACTTATCGCGCCGAGTTCGCCACTCGCTTAATGACGGTGAATCTGTGCTTGTGGCAGGCGTTCCGGCTAGCGGGAAAACCACGCTTTTAGCCCAGCTGCTAGTGGATAATCCCCGAATGTTGGTGTTGAGTCCGAACGCGGGTACCGCCCGCCGGTTGAGCGAGCGAGCCTTAGAGATTCGGGCGCAATCTGAGGATCCGCACTGTCCCATGGGTGCCAGCAAAGGTTTCGTGGCGGAAATCTTTGCACGTTTCAATCAATGGCGCAGAGAGGGAGGACTGCCTGAGGTTAGACTGGCCACCGATGCTGAGGTGATGGTCCAAATCCAGGATTTTCTGGCTGAAATGCCCCTCGAAGAGGAGCTGCGTTCAGCCCTGGAAACCCAAGGTTTCCGCCGCGATTTGGTGGACGGGATTTTCCGCGTCCGGGCTTTTGCTGGCGGGGCCTCATCAGACCCCGCACCACCGGCGGTTCATCCCCTAGTGACCCAGCTCATTCAGGCCATGCAAACCGACCGGGAGGCCCAACGCCTGCAGGCTCGCCAATCTGCTTGGCCCCTGGACACGGCTTCACTTTTTGAGGAATACCTCTTGGCGTTGAAGGCGGGAGCCCCGGTTCCGGAACTGGTGGGAGTCGATGATCTGCAAAACTTCAACGGGCTGATGATAGACATCCTGTCTCTCTGGGCGACGCATGGAACCGCCCTCGTGGCCTGTACCCTGCCGGAAACCTGCGTGAACACCTATCGCGGGGCCAGTCCGCACTTGTGCGAGAGACTGTGGCAACAGTTAGAGACGATTCCCGGCAAAACCGTCACCGAGATTCTGCTGAACCGGGAACACGTCCCTGCACCGTTGCGCCGAGTGTGGCGTACAGCCGTGAATCGCTTGGGAGTACACGGCATCAGCGCACGCTTGTGGAACGCTACGGGGGAGTCCTCCCCGGACTCGGCACAGCCAGAATCAACCTGCGTTTCGGACTGTCAAGACCACGTTATCTTGGTGGAAAAGCCCACCGACACGGCCCAATACCGAGAAATCGGAACGCTCCTGCAAGACGCCCATATTTTCTCGGCCCACCCTCTGAATTATTCTCAGATGGCAGTTCTGACCCGTTCTTCCCTGGAAGCCCGGCAAGTCGCGGAAGTCTTGGAGAACATGGACATACCGGTGGTAGTTCCGGGGGCCGGAGCCCAGCTCAACGAAGGGCGTCTAACCCGCTGCCTGCTTCAGATGATACAGGCAGTTTGTGTGGAAACCCCTGACCAGGTAGGGCTTTCGGACCTGGATTTGGTCGGATTGCTTTCTTCTGCCCTCGTGGGCTGGGATGTGTGGCGAATGCGGCGACTCGACTCTTTCCTGCACGACCTGACATTGCTGCCTCCGGGGGAAGTCGGGGACGGTGAACAGCGGTCCCCCTCCGCAATGGAATCCGAGACTGTTGCTGATGATGAGCAAAGCGAGTCCGACACAGTTGGAATCCTGCCTTACATCCGTCAGTTTTTGCGTACGGTGATTTCCGGTCAGGATTTCGCGGGGCGCACACTGGCTGAGATTACCTCCGAATCCGCTGATGCGAACCAGCTTGTTGACCTGGGGCAAGCGCTCCAAGCGGGATGGCAGCAATGGAAAGCCGATCCGGGATCGGTGCAGCTGCTGCTGTGGAAACTGTGGGATGGTCTGGGACGTGCCGAAATCCTCCAGGCTCGAGCCCTGCAGCCCGGTTTGGTGCCCATGGTGCGTTCCACCCTGCAAATTGACCTGGATTTGGTGATGGATTTGTTCAAAGCGGCGGACTGGTTCGAGGCTCGAAATCCGGGCCAAACCGCGGCGGACTTCGCACAGGGGATGTTGGCTCGCGATCTTCCAACCGGCACCGTTGCCCCTCATCATCTGGTGCGAGACGCGGTCACTGTCGTGTCAGCCGCAGCCGCTGTCTCACAGCACTGGCCCCTGGTGGCAGTGGTGGGACTGACCGACGGAATCTGGCCGACGTTGCATTGGCCGGGTTCAATTTTGGGTACTTCCATGTTCGAGCTGGATAATCACGGCGACCCCGCAAGCTCCAGCAGTGCCGGTTACCTGTGGAACTGGCAAAACGAATACCGGCATTTCTTTACCGCCCTGACACGTTGCACTGAACGTTTAATTTTGGGCACCACCGTTCAAGACGGAGTAGGACGTTCCACCTTCCTCACGCCGCTGGTACAAACTTTGCAGTTGGAGCCGAAACAGCATCGGCATCTGCCTACGAACCTGCGTGACTTTGTGGCTTACCTGCGCGCGGCCTGCTTGGGTGGGGAAACCAGTTGGGGAACTCCCACTATCGATGCCCCTACCGCCGCGGGGCTATTGGCGAAATTGGCAGCGGGGGAATGTCTTGCCGCTCACCCGGACAATTGGATGGGCGTCTTGCCGGTTAGCGGAGCCACTCCGGAATCCACCGAAGTTCACATCTATGCCTCAGGCCTGGAACGTGCCTTGGCAAATCCTTTGGATAATGTGCTGAGCTGGTCAGGCTACTCTAACGACGAAGATGATCCTTACGCGTCGAACAAAATCGGAAACATTGTTCATACAGCCGCCGAAATTCTGGGACGCAGATACTGGTGGAAGGACCACGGGCCGCGGGACGATCTGGAGTATGACCAGGTCCTGACCGAACTGCGCGAGGAGACGCGTCGTCTGCTGGGACCCCTGACCGGAGACACCTGGATGGAATGGAACTTCCGTCGCCGAGTCGAAACCTGCCTGGTGCCCCTGGCGACTTTCTTGGTCAATCATCAGTATCCGTCTCTTTTTGAGGTGTGTTATCCCGGTCGGTTGCCAGCCAGTTCCGGGGCCGGCGCCCTGGTGTACAACGCCCGTATCGACCGGGTGATGTTTGCACACGGGCAAGTCATCTTAATCGACTATAAGACCGGAGCTCATTATAAATTCAGTGCTGCAAAGGTGGCCGGCAATCTGCAGTTAGCTCTCTACCAGGCGGCCTATAACGCCTCTGCGTTAGGCCAGCAGCATCCCTGCGATTTGGCGGAAATTGTCGCCCTTCTGGTGCCACCGGATTCGGACGCCCCGCTTAACCCCCAAGGCATCGAAGAACCGCGAGATCCCAAAATCTGGGTACAAAAAGCCCTGGTGCCGGGAACGGAAACGATTACTCTCCCCAAACGGTTCTCCGCTGAACAGCGCCAGATTCTGCTCAATCCGCTGGCCTGGCTACGCGGTGAAGCTCCGGGAGCGCCCGATCCGGAAACCATGCCGTTGCGGGACTATTTACAAGACCGTGTGGACTTAGCAGTGGAGGCGTTCAGCGGACCGAATTTGTCACGAGTTGAATTCCTCGATGCTTGGGGCGAAGGGGATCCTCTCGGAGTGGAAGTGAGAAAACGATGACTACGTCCAAACAAGTGAAAGAACTGTTCTCAGCGGCTGACCTGGCTACTTTGACGGGGGCTAATCCGCCGACCGAGGAACAATCCGCGGTAATTACGGCTCCGCGGGGACAACTCCTGGTGGTAGCCGGGGCCGGTAGCGGGAAGACGGAAACCATCGCGAACCGGCTGGTTTACTGGGTCATCAATGCTGGTATTGTTCCTGAATCCATCCTCGGTTTAACCTTTACTCGCAAGGCAGCGGGGGAAATGGCGGCCCGTTTCGCGTTGCGTCTGGAACGCTTCGCGAGTCTCATGGAGTCAGTGCAAAATCGGCAGCAAACTGCGGAGGTTACCGCGGTGTTAAAAGCCGCAGACTTTGACCTTGACCAACTGCGCCAACGTTTCGATACTCTCGCTCAGCGGGGCATGACCCCGGAACTGCTGCGCCACCCGGTCAGTGTCTCGACATACGATTCCTATGCGGGAACCCTCCTGACCGAATTCGGCACGTTAGTCGGGCGTGAATCGGGTTTCACCACCATCACTGATGCCGCCAGGTACCAAATCATGACTGACGTAGTGCAAAGCTGGACGGGCGCGCTGGGGGTGAAACGCGAAGGTGAAAACACTGAACATCTGATAAAAAATCTGCTGTCCCTGGCTAACGATACGAATTCGCATCTCGTAGATTTGGCTGAGATGAAACAGACCTACCGTTCCTATCTGTCTGTTGCCGAACACCTGCGTGATTCCGAAGGTTCAGAACTCAACGGGACAGCATTGCGCCATTTGAATACCATCCTCAATACTATGGAATTCGGACGTAACGCCACAGGAGTCATCCAGGCTTTCAACGAACGCAAACAGGAACTCATGATGGCAGACTTTTCTGACCAAACTCGGGAAACGGTTCGTTTGGTCGAGCAACTGCCGGTCGTCGGGGAAAGTCAGCGGGAGAGATTCCAGCTGGTGTTCCTGGACGAATTCCAAGACACCTCGGTGGCTCAGATGCGTTTTCTCTCGGGAATTTTCCGCGATTGCGCGGTTACCGCGGTGGGCGATCCGAATCAAGCCATTTACGGTTGGCGAGGGGCTTCCGCAGCTTCGATGGAGGACTTTGGCGACATATTCTGCTCGGATCCGCAACAGCTGCTCACCCGAACCTTGTCGACTTCATGGCGCAACGACGAAGTCATCCTCAAAGTCGCTAACCGCATTTCTGCCGAACTGACCACGGCTCCTTCCCCGGGCGCGAGTGGGAAAGCCCGCCGGAATCAGGGTCTCCAGCCCTCCGCCAGTAAACCTCTGCGGGCCCGACCGGGAGCGAGCCCCGGCATCGTCTACGGAATCCAGACATTGACCGACATTGAGCAAAGTCAAGCGGTGGTGAACTTTTTCCGATTATGGCAAGCCCAGCGAGTCAAGCTGCAAAGTGAGGGGACACCCACCGAGAAGTTGCCTACTGCCGCCATACTGTGCCGTGCGAAAAACGCTATTCCTAACTTGTCTGAGGCACTGCGCCGAGCTGGAATTCCTTATCAAACCAGGGGCATGCAAGGTGTCTTGGAAGATCCGGGGGTACGTTTGGTGCGGGCCGCTTTGGAAGTCACTGATGATCCTGAAAAAGGTGCCAGCCTGCTAATTTTGCTTGATAGATATCGATTGGGATTGAGCGATATTCAGGCAGTGGGGCGAAATCCGCACCGTTTCACTCCTTACCAGATTGTGATGGAGGGCGGTGCTGAAGTCTCCGCTGAGGCTGCCATGCGATTGGAAAAACTGCGTGGAATTCTCACGGAACTCAAGGAGAACGCCGCGTTCGCAACCCCCTTAGTGTTGACGCGTTTGGCGCATCGACTGCTCGATTTGGATATTGAGCAACAGCTGCCTGGCTCCCCGTGCCAAGCTGGGGCTTATGTCGAGTTCTTAAACCTGGTTCGTGATTTTGGGCGGATTCCCGGGGCAACGTTGAGTGGATTTCTTAACTGGCTGAGTGCCGGGGAACAAGAGGAAGCCAGCTTCGCTGACCTGGACTTCGAGGTTGATAATGCGGCGGTTCAGATTATCACCATGCACGCCGCGAAGGGCCTCGAATGGGATTGGGTGGCCGTCCCGAACCTGAACAAAAACACTTTCCCCTCCAGCAAAGGCGAAATATGGGCGATGCGACGCGACGTTCTGCCCTATCCACTGCGCAGCGACCGGGCTCATCTGCCCGAGCTGGAACTGAAAACCCAAACGGTTCTGACCGCGAAAGGAAAAGTGTCATCGAAAAAAGGTCTGCTGGAGTCATATCGGGAAGAGGCTGGCCAATACACCCTGCGAGAAGAGTCTCGGTTGGCCTACGTGGCTTTCACCCGTGCCAAATCACGGCTGCTGCTGGGACACTGCTGGTTTGAGCGGCAAACCAAGACAGAACGTTTGCCCAGCAAGTTTTTCCTGGTGCAACAAGACCCGCACCAACGCATCTTCACCGATGCTGATGTCGCGGGTGGGGCGGACGGGCCGGACGTCATCCGACAAGACCCATCCGCTGCGCCGAGCGTGCAGACCTCGGGGGAAAGCACAGCTGAAGCCCAAAACCTGCTGACTCCGTTCAACGCTGAGACGTTTGCACAGGAGGCCACCCGATTGGGAATTGCGCTCCCCAGCGTCGAATGGCCTGAAACCGAAGTCACGTCCATCCCTGAAAAAACCGAAAATCCGAATCAGGACCGATTCGAGGGAGGCGTTTGGCCGGCCCTGCCGTGGACCCAGACTCGCCAGGACTTGGCTCATGCGTATCAAGTTACCGAGGATGCTCTGGCCAGCGGCATATTTGCCGACGGAGTCAGTCAGGACGCCGCAGAAGAAACGGAGCGCCGCTTGAGTCAACTGCTGCACCAGCCGCAAACGCGCCTGGGAACGGGCGATTTGCTGGGACGAATTTCTGCCACCGGGATGGCGCGTTTGGCGCAAGACAGCGAGGGGTACCTGCTCCAACGCCTGCGTCCCCTACCGCAGGAGCCCAGTGCGGCGGCTCGTTTGGGAACCTATATGCACGCGTGGATTGCCAGCCAGCTCGAAAACGAAGACGCGCTCATTTTTGATGCCGGAATGGAAGACGGGTTCACTCCAGACCAGCGCAAGCTGCTGCACAAATGGCAACAGCATTACGCTGACCTGGAACTGCTGCGGCGCCTGCGCCGTCCACAAGTCGAATTCGATGGTGAACTCTATGTTGGGGAAGGGGCTGGCGCCGTGATTCCGCTGCGAATCGACGCGCAGTTTGAGGAGGTGCAAACCGGGAAAATCTGGATTCTCGACTGGAAGACCGGCCGGCGCCCGACCCCGAAGGACTATTCTCAGTGGCTGCACCAGCTGGGAATCTATCGCCTTTACTGGTTACAGGCCCATCCCCAGACCCCCGCGGAAGACATCGTGTGTGCCTACGTGTTTCTCAATGAGGACGACCCGGAGCGCCAATTGCTCACCCTTCAGGACATCCTCGACGAGCTGGGCATATCCGACTACAGTCAGGATCTCTTGGTCAGTAACTTGACGGACCGTGGAAAGGAGGCCGACGAAGTTTTAGAAAAGTTTGGATATTGAGGCCGCCGCCGGATTGCCCTAGACGCGTGCCGTCCCCGGCTTCGCGGAGGAGGGGACGGCAGAAGGACGCGGGGGCCGCCCCGGTCTCGTGTCACTCCGAGGAAAACGCCACCTGAGAATGAGGAAGAGACGAAGTCCTATCCCAGTCTCGTGCCGTTGAGGAACGGTAGAGAAAGGCTGGTCAGGACGGTGTCCGGAGCGGTTCGTCCCGGTGTTGCGGGGAAAACCGGGCGCGCGTATCCAGGTCTGCCCTTACCCGATAAGTTCGCCCCGGTGTTGAAGGAAAACCGAATCTACCCGGCCTTAGGCTTCATCCGGGGGCAGTGAGGAAACCTGGGTATCTGACTCCGCGGCAATCTCCGCGGTACGCTCGGAGGGGGTTTCGCTCCCGTCTAGGCTACGGTCAGGAATGCTGGTGGTCTGGTCCTCGTAGAGAGGGCGGCCCGTTAGTGACAGATCTCCCTCCAGCCGCTCCAGCTGCTCGTTCAACAGATCTTGGGCATCGGCAATTATCGAGGCATCTCCCTGGTCAACCCCCCAATTGAGCCAATTGACCAGAGCCAGCTCAATATACAGGTCGGTACGTTGACGCAAGAACGGGTCTGATCCCTCCGCGCGTCCCAAATGGTACGCGTCAAAGACTAAGTCCACGGCCTCATCCGTCAGTTCAGAAGCAACCCAGGACAAATCCTGCGAGGGGTCGCCCACGCTGACCTCGGCAAAACCGGAAATCCCCAAAATTCGGGAATCCGCGACCAGGACATGCTGGGGTTCCAGGGAGCCGTGGACAAACGTGGGATGGAAATGCCACCAGGCATCTTCGTCAAGGGCTTGTTCCCAACGAGCCTGCAGAACCGGGGGAACCAAACCGGTCGCGACCGCTCGGGAGAGGTTTTTGCGCAGGTCCGCACGGATATCATCTACGCTGGGGGTGGGGAAGCCCACGTGAGCGACCAGGTTGGCGGGAATCTCGTGTAGCGCCGCGATGGCTTTGCCCAAGGCGCGCAACAGGTCCGGATCCTCTGCCAGCTCGTTGAACTCCAAGGGATTGCCTGGCAACTGGCGATAAACAAAGATAGAGGTCCCGTCTTTCGAGGTGGCGCTACCTTCGATACGGGGAACATCAAAAGGAAGTCGGTGTGCATCGCGGTAATTGGCCAGCATGGTTAAAATCTTTTGCTGCTTGTCCAGAGCCACCTCCGCATCCACATGCTTAGCGCCGACGATACTCCACCGGGCTGAGTGATTATCGAGGACACCGACCCAGCGAAAATCAGTGTCTTCGCCCAGCGGTGGGCACAGGGACTCAACCTCAAGGTCTGGAACTGCCACGGTGGCCAAAGCCGCCAAGGTCAGAAAATCGGTATCGCTCATCTCTCAATTTTATGTCACCCTGGGGGACAAACCGTCAGACCGCTCCGGAAAGCCGGAAATCTGGCCATTTAAAGCCCCGCCTGCGGCGGGGTGCGTGACCAGCCGGGAAACCTACGTCGATTTTTGGCAAAACTATGGCAAACCTCAGAAAAACCTGAAGATTACATGAATGTAAGATGAGAATTTACCGTTTTGAACGGGGACCCTTGCACTATAGCAGTAAAAAAAGCGTTTAAACTGACCGTAATTGTATTGGCTCTCAGACGCGAGGGAGTTGTCGACTTGGGCTTAAGTTACGGGAAGCTGCAGCCGCTGATGGACGATCCGGCGGTGGAAGAAATCTGGCTGAACAGTCCTTCCCAGGTGTTTTGTTCCCGCGATGGACAAGCCCACCTGACCAACCTGTTGCTGGCTGAAGACGAGGTGGAAGCCCTGGTGGAGAGGATGCTGAGAGCTTCGGGGCGGCATCTGGACTTTGTCAACCCCTGCGTGGACGCCACCTTGGAAACCGGAGAACGTTTGCACGTCGTCATTCCGCCCGTGACAGCCACCTGGTCTATCAATATCCGTAAGCACAGTGCGAAAGCGGTGCGGGTGCGGGACCTGGTCCGGCTCAACATGATGCCCGCGTGGATGGCTCGTTTTCTGGCCGAAGCGGTGCGCATCGGCCTGAATATCGTGGTGGCCGGGCCGACCCAATCGGGGAAAACCACCACGGTCCGTGCCCTGTGCGGGGAAATCCCTCCTGACCAGCGCGTCATCACTTGCGAGGAAGTGCTGGAACTGAATCTGAAAGCCCCGGACGCGGTGGCGATGCAAACCCGGAACGCTTCGATTGAAGGCCAAGGCGAGATTACTCTGCGAGATTTGGTTCGAGAAACCCTGCGGATGCGTCCCGACCGGCTCATTATCGGGGAGGTTCGCGGTGCTGAAAGCCTGGACATGCTCATCGCTCTGAACTGCGGAATCCCCGGCATGTCCACGATTCACGCCAACACCGCCCGCCAGGCGATTACGAAACTGTCTACCCTGCCGCTGCTGGCGGGAGAGAATGTGACCGCAGCATTCGTGGTGCCGACCGTGGCGGGAGCCATAGACCTGGTGGTCCAGTTGCGCGGAACCTGGCAGGGCAGCCGGGCTGTGACGGAAGTGTTGGCTTTAGACGGGACCCTGCGCGACGGTCAGGTCGCGGCGCACCCGCTGTACAGTGCGCCACCCGATGGTGCTCAGCCAGCCAAGAACCCCGCGGATTTCGATTTTCTTTCCGCCTTCGGTTCTCGGGCCAGCCAGTTGGCGGCTATCTGGCGGGAGACACCCCATGACTAGCTCCCTATTGACTCTGGCGGCAGCCCTCAGTGCGGTTTCCGGGATTTTCCTGGTGACGTTGGTGCCGAGACGGCATTCGGCGCACCGAGAGAACTCCCTGAAACGCTATTGGGCACAGTGCCGTACCCGCTTCAACGACATCACCGCGGTGAGCGGAACACGCATTGGGTTGGAACAGTTCCTGGCGCTGTCCCTCCTGGCGGGGGTATCGGCAGGGATTTGCCTCACCCTGGTCACCGGACTGGTGATGGTTGGGTGGTTGGCCGGGTTGCTAGCCGCGTATCTGCCATTTTTGGGACTGCAGAGCAAACTGCATTCCGTGCAGGGTCAGCGCGGCAAAGCCTGGCCGAACCTGGTGGATAATCTGGTTTCCGGGGTGCGGGCTGGGCTGAGTTTGGGTGAAACGCTCCTGGAAGTCGCCGCCCGAGCCCCAAAGTCGCTGCGAGTGCCTTTTGCCCATTTCGCGGCCGATTATCGAGCGGGCGGTAACCTCGATGCCTCCCTAAAAATTTTGAAGCATGAACTGGCCGATCCGGTGGGGGATCGTATCGTCGAAGCATTGCGTTTAGCTGCACAAGTGGGGGGCAACGACTTGGTAGTTCTGTTGGAGGATTTGGGCGCGATGCTCCGTGCGGAGGAACGAACTCGTGGGGAAGTGCTGGCACGCCAATCTTGGACCGTGACCGGGGCGCGGCTGGCTGCCGCTTCCCCATGGATTATCTTGACACTGCTGTTGAGTCGTCCGGGTACGTTAGAGGTGTATTCCACATCGGTCGGCTCCATGATTTTGCTGGTGGGGGCGTTAGTTTCGGCGCTGGCGTACATTTTGATGCTGCGGCTGGGATGCCTGGAAGTCAGTCCGCGCACGATGCGGGAGTAGACCGTGGAGAACTCTTTGACCTGGATTGTCGGCAGCCTCGCTATCATTGCTGGGAGTGGGCTTATCGGGGTATGTCTGGGGCCCTGGATTGGTCAAGGCTCCTTTCCGACTTGGCGAATCACTCCTTATGTTCAGGCCGACCTGACTGTGATGGCGGCTTCTCGCGGTGCTGGATTGCCGGATGGCTCTTTCCTCCATAACGGCTTGACCAGGTTTCTCACGTTTATCAGTCCCTCCAAAGATTCTGTCGAGCGCAGACTGCAACTGGCAGGTTTACCCAGGGACGTGCGCGGATTTCGTCGCTCCCAGCTGCGATGGGCCCTGTCTCTGGGAGGCGTGGCGGTGATCGTCAGCCTCCTGGGATTTTTGGGGAAAACCTTGCCGATTTTAGGGGCTTTCGTGATGTTGACCTGTTTTGTGTTGGCGGGATTACTGATTCCCGATTATCGGCTTACGGGCGTGGCGCGGCGTCGCCAACTGCATTTGAATCAAGAACTGCCCGATGTCATCGAGCTGTTGGCGCTGGCGGTGGGAGCCGGGGAACCTCTCTATGGAGCTTTGCACCGGGTATCCGCCCGCTGCACCGATGTCGCCGGTCAGGAGTTGGAAAAAATCTTGGCCGCGGCTGATAACGGAGACTCTTTGGCCCCCAGTTTGACCGCAGCTCGAGCCCGCAACGATTCCGAAATCCTTGCGCACCTCATTGATGCTATCGTTTCCGCGTTGGAACGCGGTTCTCCCTTGGCGGGCGTGCTGCGTTCCCAAGTGGCGGATTCACGAGCGGTGGCGCGAACCCAGTTACTCACGGAGGGTGGAAAGAAAGAAGTCCTCATGATGGTGCCGGTCGTGTTCTTAATTTTGCCGCTCACCGTGGTTTTCGCTCTCTATCCCGGGTTGGTAGCTCTGCAGCTGTAAATAGTCAAAAAAACAATCGAAAGGAAAAACATGCAAAAACTCCGCGCCTTGCGAAAATTTGTATACACCCGCCTGCAGGCCGAGGACGGCGACGTTCCCGGCTGGGTGATGGTGACCCTGATGACCGCGGGTCTGGTGGTGGCTCTGTCGGCGGTAGCCTTGCCCGCTTTAACGAATCTGTTTAACGATGCCATAGCCCATGTCTCGGCTCTCTGAGTGCCGAGTATCCCGCAGTCAGCACTTGTGGCCGCGTTGGCGGGGGGAGTCCGGTTCGGAGCCGGCCAGTTTCGCTCTCGTCATGCCGCTGGTACTGATTCTGGTGCTGGGGTTGATGCAGCTGGCTTTGGCCCTGTGGGTGCACACGACTTTGATTGATGCGGCCGGGGCAGGGGCGCACGCGGCAGCGCTGGCGGGTGCCCCCGCGAGCGCCGCCGATGACACTGTACGCAGTGTTCTTGCCTCGACTTTGGGTCCCGACTACGTGCATACGGTCAGCGCCGAGCGCGTGACTCTGACGACGCTCAGCGGCCCCTACTCCACCTCAGACCTGGAAGTAATGGAGGTACGGGTGAAGGCTCCTATGCCGGTTATTGGCCTGTTCGGAGCGGGGGACTTGACCGCGGTGGGGCACGCGGTAATAGAGGAGGGGCCGTGAGGCGCGGGCATCATCGAAAAGCATCGAGGTTGGTGCAGCGGCTGGTTCGTGAGGAATCCGGCGAGGCTACCTTAGAGTTTGTGGGCATCACCATGATGCTCCTGATACCGCTGGTGTACCTGATTTTGGCTTTCTTTCAGATTCAATCTGGTCTGTACGCGGCCGAGGCCGGGGCAGCCGGAGCGGCGCGTATCCTCACGCTGCATCCCGAAACAGGGGTCAGTTCGGCCAACTTGGCGGTGCAGATGGCGGCCGCTGACCAGGGATTACCGGCGGGACAGGCCCACTACACTCTGGACTGTGTGACTGGACCGTGCCCTGCCGCGGGTTCGCGCGGTATCGTCCACGTTAGTGTGGAAGTCCCCCTGCCGCTGGTGGGAACGATGCTACAGGGTTCCTTTCCCGCTTCCTTGCCGCTGAGCGCGGATCATCCGATTCAGTGGGGCGAGCATGGGGCTTAGGAAATGGCACAAGGACGGTGCGGTGCTGCATCGGCTTTCCGCCCGGTTCGACCGTCTCGGTGGTGAGGACGGCCGCGTCATGCTGTTGGGGTTGGCTGCTTGCGTGCTGCTCTGTGTGATTATCCTGATGAGCATGGCGCTGTCCGGGGTTTATCTGGAACAGCGGCGCTTGCAGCGTTTGGCAGACCAGACCGCATCGATGGCAGCTTCCAACATCGCGGATGCTGCCTACTATCAAAATGGAATTGTTGACGGCGTCCCCCTGGAAATCGAACCGAATCACGCCTCGGAACGCGCTGCCGAATACCTCTCAGGGGCGGCAATAGGCACGAACTCTGGCTTGCAGGGAATTGACCTGGTTGACGTAGATGTGGCTTCGACCCGGGTACAGGTAACTTTGCAGGCCACCGGCAAAATTCCGCTGGTGGTTCCGCTCATCAGTTCCCTGACCCAGGTCGAACTCACAGCTACCGGGGCGGCTTCGCTAAAGGCCAGCTTCGGCTAGCCGCCCGCCCACTCAGTCGTGAGCCAGCGCCTCGACCGGCGTGACCCGTGCTGCTGCCCGCGCCGGACCAATCGAAGCCAACAGCGCCACCACGATGGTCAGCGCCGCGGCCGCGATAGCTAGCGGAGGTACCACAATAACTTGTGCGGAGGCCAGTTCCGTCACCGGCAGGGCGTTGATGCCGGCTATTGCGTAACCCAAACCGGCTAATACGCCTACGACCAGCGCCCCGAGGGCCGTCAACAGCGCTTCGATAGCGAGCATTCCTTGCAAACGTCCCTTCGTCATGCCCAAGGCGCGCAGCATCCCATTTTCTCGCCGGCGTTCCATCACCGAGAGAGCCAAAGTGTTCGCCACTCCAACTAGCGCTACCAGGACTGATACCCCGAGCATCGCGAAAGCGCCCCACATCAACCCTTGTGTTATCTGGGTAAACATGGCTCGGTCGGGCGCGGAACCGTTGATGTAGGCGTCCTGCTCGGAGGCGGCCGGAATATCCGAAGCGAGCTGCTCAATGTCAGAAAAGCTGCAATCCGGAGAAATCCGCATCAGCAGAACTCGAGGCGCCAGCACCGTGGCATTACGCTCAAGCTCCTGGTCGGCGTCGGTTTGTGCCGGACGAACCACCTGGGTGGAACTGGCCAGGCCAGCCAAATCCTGGGGGTTCACGGACACGAAATCCAGGGGAGTTTTCTCAGCCGTGAGTTTCAGCACTTTCTCTCCGCTGCGGACGGCATAAGGCTTGCCTACTTCCTCATCGCTCAACATTGGAATTCCCACGTGGCCGGGAGCAATCACGGGAATGCGGCTGTGGGATATGGTCGAGAAATCCTTAGATTCCAACAGCATTTCCTGAGTATCCGCGTCGGGGTCACAAGGCTCGTTCGTTGCGGCAACGATACAGCCGCCGTTTTCGTCTTGGGTCAGCTTTTCCGGCTGAGACAATAATTGCTGGGTTTTTTCGTACTCGTCCCAGGGAACAGCGCTGCCCAGCAGCCCATTTACGGCGATGGTGTGTTCCAAACCGGAAGTGGCTTTCACGTTGGCGATGGTGGATTGGCTCAGCGGTTCGCCCTCCGAAACGAGTTGCAGGTCTACCGGAGTATGTTCGTCGATGATTTTTTTGCCGGTAGCGTCTACCGAGGCCGCCCCGACCAGCAGCAGTACCATCAAGGTAATACCTAAGGTCAAGGCCGCGCCGGTAGCTCCGGTACGCCGCGGGTTACGACCCGTATTTTCCGCCGCTAAACGCCACGTCACCGCCGCGGGGGAACTGAAAACACCCAAAGCGGAAGTCACGTAGGGCAAAACGATGGAAGTCAGCACGACCAGCCCCAGGAAAGAAATCATTCCGGCAAACATCGCGGTCAGGAAGAAGTTGGAGGTGTAGGTATCCATGTCTCCCTGCTCCGAGACGCTCGTCATCAACTGATGGTTCTTCAGGGTGGCGTAGACCATGGTGGCGGTGCCGCCAAAGAACAGAATGGAACCAAAAATGGCGCGAACCGTCCGGTGCTTGCGCCGCCGGCTGAGCTTGTCTTCCGTCGCCAGAGCCTCAATCGGGGTGACCTGGGCGACCCGGCGGGACGGGGCAAACCCGGCCAGGAAAGAAATCACGGTACCGCAGAGGAATCCCGCCAGCAGGCTTTGCCAGTTCAAAACGGTGAATGCCTGACCCCAAGTGTCGGCGAGGTTGGCAATTCGGCACGCTATGGCCGAAAAAATCACACCTGCCAATACCCCAATCATCGCAGAAACGGCGCCTACCAGTAACGTCTCACGGGCCACCAGGGAACGGAGCTGACCGGAGGTGGCACCGACCGCTCGCAGCAGAGCCAGTTGGCGCCGCCGGCGGGCAAACAGCACGTTGTAGGTTACTGACACGACAATAATGGCGGTAACGCCAGCTATGAGCGGGAACACCAAGGCCAACACGAGCAGGACATCTTCCCCGCCCATCATGGTATCCACGGCACGATCCAAGTATTGATCCGCGGTGAACACCTCATAGTAATCTGCGTCGGCAGTGTGGGAGGTCAACTGTTTCAGTTCGGCCGCGGCAGCTTTCAGGTTTGTGGAGCCGACCCCCGAAACCAGCAAGATGTCAGCCAAATAATCGTCCCCAGCCCAGGCTTTCACCAGGGAATCGGAAACATAGGTGGAGGGGAACGCGCCGGGACGGGCTTTATAGATACCGCTGACCTTGAGTGGCACCGTCTTGGTGTCATCGGTGGCAAGATCGTAGATTCCTGCGTTGAGGGTATCCCCGACTTTAACCCCGAGAGTCTTAGCGTTGGACTGCTCGACACCGATTTCAGTTTCAGAGCTGGGGCGCTTTCCCTCCACGACCGAACTGGGGTCGAACACGGGATTGCCCAGCCCCAATACCGAGGCAGACACGGTTTTGCGATTTGCGGACAAATCCACGCTCATGGCAGACCGGGTCAGGATTTTCCACTCCGGGTGAGCCGTATGGGCTTGATCCGCGACCTTTTGCAGGTAGTCCGGTTCGGGTCCCTCACCGTCGTAGGGAACTCCGTTGGGAGCCTTGACAATCAGGTCAGCACCGGCAGCTTCCTCCGTAAGGTTGCGGGCCAAAGTCATCTTGAGCCCCTCAGTCAACCCTAGGCAGGTCAACAGAAACGCTACGGCCAAGGCAATCGCCAAGGCAGTGGCGGTGTAGCTTTTCACGTTCTTGCGCAAATCTGCGCGCAGAATTCCTTTCATCTCTCACGCCACCTTTGCGATGTCTGCGGGTTCGGGGTGATGCAAATCGTGCACAATCATTCCGTCACGGACAATCAAGACCCGGTCCCCGGTCGTGGCGGCGTGCTGGTCATGGGTCACCATCACCACGGTTTGCCCGAAGTTATCGACCGCCGCGCGCAGCAGGTTCAGGACTTCAGCAGAAGACGCGGTGTCCAGGTTTCCGGTCGGCTCGTCAGCGACCAACATGGCGGGGCGGGACAGCAGGGCTCGCGCGACTGCGACGCGCTGTACCTGGCCGCCGGACAGCTCGTAAGGCTTGTGGTTCAGCCGAGTGGTGAGGTCCAATCCGGTGACGATTTGGTCGAACCAGTGCCGGTCTATCGGCTTATTCGCCAAGCGCAGCGGCAGTTCGATATTGGCCCCCGCGCTCAAGGTCGGAACCAGGTTAAACGACTGGAACACGAACCCTAAGTTGTCGCGGCGCCACAGGGTCAGGGGCTTGTCTTTTAGCTTGGTGATGTCCACGCGGTTGACCGTGATGGAACCGGAAGTGACCGCGTCCAAACCGGCTAGGACGTGCAGCAGCGTGGATTTTCCGGAACCGGAGGGGCCCATGATGACTGTGAATTCGCGGGCGTTAATATCTACGTTGATTCCGCGCAACGCCTCAACTCGCGTGCCTTTTTCCCCGTAAACCTTGGTGACATCGCGCAGTACGGCGACCGGGACAGTCGGGATGTTCGTCTCCGCATTGGTCACAAGGGGGGAGGGGCCCGTTTCGGGGTCGGCAGAGGCCGGTGGTGTGGGGGGCGTCACCGGGGTAAACGGGGTGTCGGCGGGGCTATTCGGGGAGGACATAATCAACCTTTCGCTAGAGTTCTTAACTGAAATCCAGCGTAGCCAGCCCGAAACTAATAGGCTATGGGGGTTTACCCTGAAAAAACCCCGAGGCGTCCCTGAGTCGGTTGAGGTCTCTAGGGTTCCGGTTTTTCCAGGTGGGTACGCATACTGGATAGCACGCGGCGCATCGCGTTTAAATCTGATTGCGAAACCCGGCCAGCAAACAGTTCACGTACCACTTTCATCTGAACTTGCGCCGCGGCTTCGTAAGCGTTCAACCCTTTGGTTGACAGGCAAGCATTGCGGGTGCGTTTATCCGCACCTTGGCATAGCCGATTCAGCCAGCCCTTTTTCTCCATCTCACCGAGTCGATAGTTCAATCGAGAGGGTGAAAATACTGTTTGTCTGGCAAGTTCACCGAGCTGCAGTTTCTTTTCCGGAGCGTTAGCCAAAGCCGTCAAGATGGAATATTGAGGCAGGTCGAAGCCGCATTGTTCCTTGAGAGCATAGTCAATCTCTAAATTGAGCATTTGGGAAAACTTAAAAAAGTCTTCCCAGATTTCTTCGGGCGTAGCGTCCGGTGTGTCTGGAGAATCGGTGCGAACCAACGTGAAGGCCTCTCGGAACTCGGTAATCCTAATGGTTGTTTTGTTATTGTGCTATAAACCGTGCAGTTTTCCAATCTTTTGATTATATATTTACTAATAATTTAATCTTTCTTTAGGGTGGCCCTTCGCTAATATGTCGTGCCCTTTCGGGTGGAAAACCTGACTGGAACTGACGTTTGCACAGGTTATGGCCATAGCTGCACAAAAATTTGCGAAGGGGGAACGCCGAAACGATTTTGTGAAGTCACATCGCCTTTGGCGGCGCTAATCCAGGGTTGACGTAACGCTGACAGGGCTTGGTCTGGTGATTTTTTCGAGGCCGCGCCGGTCGGCGAAATGAGTTCGATAATCTTTAGGTGAGCCGCGAAAGCATCGGCATCAGCCTGATTGATGAGACGAATCGCGTCCGGGGTTGTCTTAATCTGGGAAAAATCCAAAGCGTACTGGGCGGCACGCACGTCTTCCACGCCCCCGTCCACCAGCGACTGCACGTCCCAAGCTAGGGAATCCGCCCTTTGCAAAGCCCACTGCCGGTCATTCCCGCTCAGATGAGCGGCCGCCACTTCCATACGGAAACGAGCAAAATCCAGAGCGGTCTGCGCTTCTTTAAGATTTTGCAGGTTTTTCCGGTCGGCTATGGGTTCAGTGGAACCTTCGGGGTTCGTCCCTGCCAGTGAGTCTACCGGCACTGTTGGTTCGGGAAGTTTGTGTCCCGCGGCTCCCGCCACGTGAGAGGCATCCAGCTGCTGGGCGGCGCACAAGGCCGTAAGGAGCTGCGCGTCGTTAGCGTGGGGAGCGCGTGCCCCCGCCTGGCAGGATGTTGCGGCCGTATCTACCAGGAGTTGTATCAGGTCCTCCACGCTGCCCGGAGCCGGGGAAGGTTGAGGTCCGGGGTCGGCGCCCTCCGGGGTTCCCTGCGGCCACGGTTGCCAGACCCCACCCAAGGCTGCTAGACGGGTCGCGGATAGCTCGCGTACCGTCCCAATCACTTCACGCACCCCGGGGGCTAGTGAGGCGTCGTTTGCCATCTTTTCGCTGCCGATGCCGATGGCGGCTTCCGCGCGTGAAACGGCGGAAATCCCGGTTTGGCCGGCATCCAGTTCCGGCAGGGCATCGGGGGGAGTGTCCAGGCGCAGTCCACATCCAGTCAGCGCAAACCCCGCCACAAGCCATAGACTTAGTTTCAGGAAACGGGACGGGGATAAAAACATAAACCCATTGTTTCATACCCCGCCCCATCCACCCGCTCAGGCAACTCTGAGGGAATGAAAAAAAGGGGAGACTATTGCAGATAAAGACAGAAGCTCAGCCGCATACCTCGGCAGACCCCAGTGTCGCCGCAATTATCCAGGTCATCAGCCCGGTCATAGATGCTGCCGGATTGTATTTGGAAAAAATTGCCCTCACCGGCCCGAAACATCAGCGGGTCGTGGCGATTGGTTTGGATTTACCCGATGGGCAGGCCGATTTGGGTAGCGCGCAGCTGGAGGAAGCGAGCCGCGCCATCGGTGCCGCTCTGGACGCAAACGATCCGCTGCCAGGTGCCTATACCCTTGAGATTTCCACGCTTGGCGCCGAACACGCGCTGACGAATCTGCGGCTGGCGCGCCGGGCTCTCGGTAAGGATGTAGAAGTGCGTATCGGCGGGCAGGTCCACACCGGAATCTTGACCGACGTTATGCAAACCGGGCTGAGCGTAAATGACGATGGAGACGTTACGGTTTATCCCTTTGAGGACATAGAATCGGTACGTACCGTTATTTTGTTTGGGAAGCCTCGGGGGTCCCAGCGCAACGGGCGAAAAAATAAATAGCGACAAATCAATACGGAGGAATCATGCAAATTGACATGTCTGCATTGCGCCTGGTGGAAGCCGAAAAGGGCATGGATATGAACTCGCTTATCGACACGGTCGAGCAAGCGCTTTTGAAGGCATACCGCAATCAGCCGGGTGCTGAAAAAGATCATTCACGGGTTGAGGTTGATCGCAAGACCGGTGAGGTGCGAGTTTTGGTGAAGGAGCTGGACGAGGACGGCAACGAGCTGGGTGAGTCCGAGATTACTCCTAAAGATTTTGGACGTACCGCCGCAGCCACGGTGAAATCCGTGATTATTCAACGTTTCCAGGAGGAAGAAGACAAAGCTGTTCTGGGAGATTTCAAGGATCGTGTCGGTCAAGTCGTTTCCGGAGTGGTGACTTCCGGGCGCGATCCGAAGCTGGTTACCGTGAATCTGGGAGATGTGGAAGGCATTATTCCACCGGCCGAACAGGTCCCTGGCGAAAAATACCAGCACGGAGTGCGGCTGAGCGTATACGTTTTGGCGGCGTCGCGTGGCTTGAAAGGCCCGCATATCGAGCTGTCTCGAACTCATCCCGGCTTGGTGCAGGGCTTGTTTAAACGCGAAGTGCCCGAAATCGACAAGGAAGAAGTCGTCATCGAATCCGTGGCTCGCGAGCCGGGACACCGCACCAAGATTGCCGTGCGGGCGACCGAAAAAGGTATCAACGCCAAGGGGGCGTGCATCGGCCCGAACGGTTCGCGCGTCCGGGCGGTTATGAACGAGCTCAACGGAGAAAAAATCGACATCGTGGATTGGGCCGAAGATCCTACGGTTTACGTGGCCAATGCTTTGAGCCCGGCCAAAGTCATTTCGGTACGGGTCATCGATGAGGCCAAGCGGCTGGCGCGAGTGGTGGTCCCGGACTTTCAACAGTCCCTGGCTATCGGTAAGGAAGGTCAAAATGCCCGCCTGGCTTCGCGCCTGACAGGTTGGGGGATTGACATCCATTCCGACACCGAAAATGGTGGCGCACCGGCCTAGATTTTCAACCCCGCGAGGGGTTTCGCATCCAGCCCTCCGAGGTTCTTCCCGGAGGGCTGAATTGTCTGTGCACAAGGGCCGCGCCGGCGTTTCCGGGGGAGGCGCGGCAACGTTGGGGACCGCTCTTGTGAAGGTATATCCGCAGTTGAAAGCCTTTAAAATCGCCAAAATGGACATGGTTGTTACCAAAACGTTATAATCAATCGTCGCGGCGTGGGGTCGCGAAACGTTCAATAAATGAGGAGGGCATTTGGCTGGGTCAAATGAGCCGGTCGAATAGGTCAATCATGAATATTTCTAAACTGATGGCAAGTTCATTTGCAATTGCTGGAATCGGAGTAGCGGGGGTTACCCCGATTGCCAATGCGGAAGATGGGGGTTCCGCAACTATTACAAATCAAACTGTCAGTGCCAGCGTTCGTTTGGCTGGTGTAGATCGTTATGAGACATCAAAAGCGGTGTCTGAGGCAACTGATTTGAGTTCAGTGTTGGTCAGCGATAAGTCGCCTGATGGCCTCATTGGTTCACTGCAGGCAGCAAACGATGACAAGTCTGCGGTCATGAGCCCGGATGCTCCCTCTTTGGGAGGAACTAACCGTTACGAGTCGGCCGCGAAAGTCGCTTTGGAAGGCGAAGCGGATGCTCCCGTGGTTATCGCCAACGGCAACTCGGAGGTAGACATTCTGGCCGCCACGTCCTACGCGGCCAATCTGGAAGCGAACCTCTTGTTGGCTGAGCCGGATCAGCTGGGCAAATACGGCTCTCAGGCTATTGCTGAGTTGAATCCCCAAAGCATCACAATCATTGGTGGCACCGCGGTCGTGAGCGAGGAAACTAAAGCTCAGGTTGAAGAACTGACCGGGAAAAAAGTTTCCCGGATAGCCGGAGATAACCGTTACACCACCGCGCTGGCCGCCGCGCAAGCTATCGGCTCGCAAAACTATCTGTTGGTCAATGGCAAGAACCCGGTCGATGCCCTGACTTTGGCCCCTTTGGCAAAGAAAAATAATGCTTCGGTAGTGTTGGTTCAGACTTCCTGTGCGCCCCAAGCGGTGCTGGAAGACCTGGGTGGAAAACATCTCACCGCTATTGGTGGCACCAGCGCTATTGCCGACAATTTCGCGGCGAAAACCTGTGAGCAGCAGGCGGCCGAGACAGCTGCAAAGGCCGCAGCTGAGAAGGCAGCCCAGGAAGCCGCGGCGCGGGCGGCTAATCCGTGGGGAGCCGGCACTGCGCAGGGCATCGCTTACGACATGCTGGGTCAGTTCGGTTGGGGACCGGATCAGATGCAGCCCCTGTTCAAGCTGTGGGCTCGTGAATCTGGATGGCGTACGAATGCTGGACGCCCCGGTGGTCCCTACGGGATTCCGCAGGCTAATCCCGGCCGCAAAATGGCTTCTGCCGGTGCAGACTGGGCGACGAACCCGGCCACTCAAATCCGCTGGGGATTGAGCTACATCAAGGGTCGCTACGGCAGTCCCGCTGCTGCCTGGGCGAATTTCTGTGCCCGTGGCTGGTATTGATTTCAAGGATCTGCCAATAACTTAGGGGGTGGAGCCGTCACGGACGGTTCCACCCCAATCTTTTGCCCGGTAGTTTGCCGGGCTGGAGGCCCCGATTCAAATGCATAGAGAAAAGTCGGGTATAATCAAGAGCGGTGCTTTTCGCGGCTCCAACAGCCGCGTTCCGGCACATGAACTTATTAGCTGAGGATACTTTGCTACTGGTGGATTTCATTATCCCGCGGCACTGTGTTCGCAATGACCTAGGAGCGGGTTGGAAGATGTTGGGCACCCGATGAGTACCCGATGAGTACCAACGATTAATCCATTCTCACCCTTCGCCGGGTGGGGTGGCGAAGGACAGGAGAAAAGTGGCACGAATGCGCGTGCACGAGCTTGCAAAAGAGCTCGGTATTGAATCCAAAGAAATGCTGGCGTATCTGAAAGATGCCGGCGAGTTCGTAAAGTCTGCATCCTCCGTGGTGGAAAGCCCGGTTGTGAAGCGGATGATGGAACGCTTTGAAAAGGAAAAGCTGGGCAAGTTTAGCCCGGAAGCCGCCAAGAAAGCCGAAAAAGCGGCTGCGAAAGCGAAGAAGCCGGCTGCCAAGACAACCTCGAAAAGTCAGAAGTCGGCCGCGGAGCCTGCTGCTGATGCGGAATCGACGCCGCCAGCCAGCGCTACGGAGTCGCCGACCCCGGAGACTGCGCCCGCACCAGACACTTTGGACGCAGAGACTCCCGCACCGGCGGCTTCCTCTCCTGCTGCTTCCGCTACTCCTCAGCCAAAACCAGAGAAATCAGCACCGAGTCCCAGCCCTGCCAAGCCGCAGGCGAAACCCAGTGCTCACCCCGATATTCCCAAACCCGGCGCCTCAATTCCCAAGCCGGGTGCGCGTCCGGGCAACAACCCGTTCGCTTCCGCTCAGGGAATGCCGCGTCCCGGCGGCACCAGTGGAATCAAAGCGAAGCCGGGTCCGCGCCGGGGACGGCTGGGCAACAATCCGTTCGCTTCCGCCCAAGGCATGAGCCAGGGGATTCCCCGTCCGGGGCAGGGCGGCGGTCCGCGTCCCAAGCCGGGAGACCGCCTGGGTTCGCCCCGCGGTGACTCCGGTCCCGCAGGACGTGGTGGACGGAGCAGTCGTGGTTCTCGCACCAGTCCTGAGGCTTTGGCAGCCGGCGGCTTTGGCGGCACTCCCGCATTTGGCGGTCCGCCTTCGCCGCCTCGCGGTCGCGGCGGGCGCGGCTTTACCCAGGGTGCTTTCGGTCACGGCAAATCCCGGAAAGGCAAGAGCCGCCGGGCTAAGCGTCAGGAAATCGAGGAGCAAAATGCGCCCGTGATTGGCGGGGTCACCGTCCCGAAAGGCAATGGCCAAGAGATTCGGATCCGTTCCGGAGCATCTGTCGCCGATTTTGCAGAAAAGATTAACGTCAATCCTGCCGCGCTGGTGACCGTGCTGTTCCACATGGGCGAGATGGCCACAGCTAATCAGTCTTTGGACGAGGACACTTTCAAGTTGCTGGGGGCAGAACTCGGTTACGAAATTACGGTGGTTTCGCCGGAGGACGAGGACCGCGAACTGCTGGAATCCTTCGATATTGATTTGGAAGCCGAAGAACTCGATGACATTGAGGCTATGGAACCCCGACCTCCGGTCGTGACGGTGATGGGCCACGTCGATCATGGTAAAACCAAGTTGCTGGACGCTATCCGTAATACTGACGTCATTGATACCGAGTATGGCGGAATTACCCAGCACATCGGCGCCTATATGGTCACCCTGAAAAAGGCTGATAAAGGCCGCAAACTGACCTTCATCGATACGCCGGGTCACGAAGCCTTTACCGCGATGCGTGCCCGTGGTGCCCAGGTCACCGACATTGCGATTATCGTGGTCGCCGCTGATGATGGGGTGATGCCCCAGACCGTGGAGGCTATCAACCATGCCAAGGCCGCAAACGTGCCGATAGTGGTGGCAGTCAACAAGATTGATAAACCTACCGCGAATCCGGACAAGGTCAAAGCCCAGATGTCCGAATACGGCGTGTTGCCCGAAGAATACGGCGGCGACACCATGTTTGTGCCGATTTCGGCTAAACAGCGGATGGGCATTGAGGATTTGTTGGATGCAGTGTTGCTGACAGCTGACGCGGTGCTGGATCTGCAGGCCAATCCACACGCTCCTGCCCGCGGCGTCGCCATTGAAGCGAACCTCGACAAGGGACGCGGCACGGTCGCTACCGTGCTGGTGCAGCGCGGTACTCTGCGTGTCGGCGACGCTATCGTGGCGGGAACTGCCTACGGCAGGGTGCGTGCCATGTTCAACGAGCGTGGCCAAAACGTGGAGGAGGCCACCCCCTCCACTCCGGTGCAGGTGCTGGGTCTGACCTCGGTGCCGCGAGCCGGCGATAACTTCCTGGTCGCCGAAGACGACCGGACGGCCCGCCAGATTGCAGACAAACGTGCGGCTGCGGAACGCGCTGCGTTGCTGGCCAAGCGCCGCAAGCGCGTCACCCTGGAATCCTTCGATGAAGCCCTGAAGGCCGGCAAGGTCGACATGATGAACCTGATTATCAAGGGCGACGTGTCCGGCTCGGTCGAAGCTCTGGAGGACTCCCTGCTGAAGATTGACGTGGGCGAGGAAGTCGGCTTGCGCATCATTCACCGCGGTGTCGGCGCGATTACCCAAAACGATGTCAACTTGGCGACCGTGGACAACGCCATCATTATCGGCTTCAACGTCCGTCCTGCCGAGCGCGTGGCGGAACTGGCCGACAGCGAAGGCGTGGAGATGAAGTTCTATTCCGTCATCTACCAGGTCATTGAGGACGTTGAAAACTCCTTGAAGGGTATGCTAAAGCCGATTTATGAGGAACACGAACTCGGTTCCGCCGAGATTCGCCAGGTCTTTAAGTCCTCCAAGTTCGGCAACATCGCGGGCTGCTTGATTAAGTCGGGCACCATCAAGCGCGGCTCTAAGGCTCGCTTGGTTCGCGATGGTGTGGTCGTCAACGGAGAGCTAGAGGTGCATTCCTTGCGCCGCGAAAAGGACGATGTCACCGAAGTTCGCGAAGGTTTCGAATGCGGTATCGGTCTGGAGTTCAAGGACATCCAGGTGGGCGACCGCATCGAAACTTGGGAAATGCGCGAGATTCCGCGCGATTAATATCCCTAACCAAACCCGGGGTCCCTGGCCGGCCTGCGGCGTTTTACCGCCAGGCGTGGCCGGGGCGCCGGGACAACACACGAAGATGGGAGAAACCATGGATGACACCCGGCGGGAAAAAGTCGCCGCGAACATTTTGACCACGGTGGCCAGCATGTTGGCTGGCAAGATTAAAGACCCCAGATTAGGTTTCGTCACCATTACTTCGGTCGAGGTCACGGGCGATTTGCAGCACGCCAAAGTCTATTACACGGCCTATGGTAGTGACACGGAGCGAACCGCTTCCGGCGCGGCTTTGGAGTCCGCGAAGGGATTGATTCGCTCCCACGTGGGCAAGAATTTGGGCACGCGCCTGACTCCGACCTTGGAATTTGTGGCCGATCCGGTGCCCCAGCAAGCTGCGGCTTTGGAATCGGCGCTGGCGGAGGCTCGCGCGGCTGATGCCGAGCTGGCCGCCCGTAAAGGCACCCAGTATGCCGGGGAAGCCAATCCCTACAAAACTCCCCGTGAGTCCGAAGATGACCAGGAATCCTAACGCCTCCGGTCTGATGTCCGGTCACGGACGGACCCGCATCGGGTGCGGTCCGAGGGACGTGGCCGGCGCGGGGCGGTGGGTTCACGAGGTTCCCCGGGCGGGCTGCGATGTTTGACGCGCCGGACTTCTTGCCCGACTGTCCCGCGGATTTGCATCGGGGCGAAACCTGTCCGCCCGGACTGGTCATTGTGGACAAGCCGCGCGGGTTGAGTTCCAACGCGGTGGCGTCACGGATTCGCCGGTTGGCAGGGCAAAAGAAAGTCGGTTATGCCGGCACCCTGGACCCGCTGGCCACGGGAATCCTCATTTGCGCCATCGGTAAAGCCACGCGTCTTTTGCAATACCTAACGGCCCATGACAAGGTCTATACCGCCCGGGTGCGGTTTGGTATCTCTACGGATACTGATGATGCCGAGGGTCAGGTCACGGCTCGTGCGGGTGCCGTATTATCCCCGGAGGACATCGCGGCGGCTTTAGTGCCGTGGCGCGGGCCGGTCAACCAAATCCCCGCCAAGTTTTCCGCCATTAAGATTGGCGGCAAACGTGCTTATGACCTGGCGCGTGCCGGCAAAAACGTGGAGATCCAGCCTCGTCCGGTGACCATTCACCGGCTCGAGCTGAGAGGCACTCCTGTCGTCGAAACGGTGGCGGGAGCCGACTCAAACCCTTCGGTAAGCGTTACTGATGCGGAACTTCTGGTGCACTGTTCAGCAGGAACCTACGTGCGCGCCCTAGCTAGGGACCTCGGAGCGGACTTGGGAGTGGGGGCGCATCTGACGGCGTTGCGACGCATTTCGGTCGGTTCATACGGGCTGGACCAGGCGCAAAGCCTGTCCGAGCTGGGGACAGAAGTCGAGAGCAGCGGGGTGCTGCGTCCGTTAGGGCTGGATGCGGCAATCTTGGGGATTTTCCCCGCACTGCCCGGCGACGAAGCCCAGGTGCGGGCGCTGTCTTTCGGGCAATCGCTGACCGGCCCAATCCGTGACGCCGCCGCCACCGCCCTGGAGACGACAAGCCCTATCCAAAATGCATCCACCCGTTCGCTGCTGGCTGTGACCGAAGCGACGACCGACTCAGACACGGGTGAAAAACGTGTCGTCGCGCTGGTGCAGCTGGAAAACGACGAGCTGAAACCGATTTGGGTGTTGAGACCTGCAAATTCCTGACCAGTAAAGACATAAACTAGTTAGGAGCCGATTTCATCTTGGGGAAGTGAAGAAATGACACAGAACACGTATCTCAAATCATGGTGGCCGATGGTTATGCTCGGTTTGTTAGGATTTCTGGGCCTGCTCGGCGGTCCTGCCCAGATGAGTTTCACCAACCCTGTTGCGCCATCTCACACCCCAGCCATTTCCAGTACCGCGGCAGCGGAGGTCCCGGCCGCGGATGAGACCAGCGAGTTTCCCGAACTTCCTGATAACTTCACCTCCGCCGCCAGTGGTCAGCCCTCCGTTGCGACCGATTCTTATCCCGGTTGGGAATTCGGCGATTTGATGATTGGAGGAGGGGCTGCTCCAGGCGCCGCGCAGGCCAGCTGGGTGGCTTTTATCAGTATCAGCAATTGGGACAACACCGGTTCAATTTGTACCGGAGTGCTCATTGATCCCTCCTGGGTTTTGACCGCAGGACATTGCGTGGCCAATAAGCCCCGATATATCAACATTAGTTTTGGGCCGACCCGGCAGTTGACCAGTGCCGTGAACGATTACAAAGCCAACCCCCAGTATGATGCCGCGGTTATGCACCTGCAGACCCCGGTTTATACCATCCCCCCCGTCACTTTAGCCTCCGGGCAAGCCAACGTCGGCGATGTGGCGGTGGAGTATGGCTGGGGCGGCACCACTAATGCCCTCCTGTCTACGTCGCAACGAATTGTCTCGACCTGTTTCACGGTGGTTAAGGGCGATAAACAGGGTGAATTTGCGGCGAACTGCAACGTTCCCAGCGCTCCAGGTCAGCTTAGCTACAAGACTTCGTGGCCGGGTGTGAAAACTGAACATGGGGACTCTGGCGGCCCCCTGGTGGTGGGTAACCAGGTCATAGGTACTTTGATTGGGGGCAATGATCAGGGTGCTTACTTTGGTTCCGTGATTCCCTTAGCTTCTTGGCTGAAAGACATCACTGGGGTGACCTTGGGGGCAGCTTCAGGAAACACGGCTGAATATCCTTATGAATCTCGATTGAATCGGATTGCCGGAGCCGACCGTGTCTCGACAGCCTTGGCGTTGCACGCAGCCAGCGGGACCAGCGGGGACGCGATTGCGCTGACCACCGGGCGGCTCGCTCCGGATGCTTTGAGTTCGGCGGCTTTGGTGGGGGCACGAGGCGCGACGGTGCTGCTCACGTTGTCCAACCCGGTGGAACCGGCTGTGATTTCTGCCATTAAGGCTTCACAGCGCAAGACTCTCTATGTGGTTGGCGGGGGAGTAAAACTCTCGGCTGCCCAACGCGCTGAACTGCAGCAAGCGGGGATATCCATTACCGACCTGGTGGGTCAGGACCGCTTCGACACGGCCAGCCGGGTCGCGGCTCGGGCGGCTCAGGAAAACGCGTCGACTGTAGCCAGCACAAAGATTCTTGACGTCTTCCTGGTCGACGCCACCAGCGACCCCAACATTCCCGACGCCATTGCCGCCGGTCCCGCCGTGGCAAACACCCACGGTGTCATCCTCTTTACCCGCTCGAACAGCATTCCCCCAACTACCCTCCAAGCGATTTCTAACCTGGCGAATACGATGGTAAAGCAGGGGGGCAAGCTGCGCATCTGGGGCGTAGGCGGCAGGGCTGCCACAGCCGCCAACGCTGATATGGCGTGGGGCAGTGCCGTGGGTGAGGTTAAGAACATCGTGGGTAAAGATCGTTTCCAGACCTCCACCCTGTTGGCCCAAAACTTCTTTCCTAACGCTACGGGGTATCTGATTGCTTCCGGTAGCGTGTTTGCTGATGGTTTGGCTGGCTCCGGCTACGCGCACGCAAAAAACCAAGCCATTTTGCTCAGCCGCCCGGCCGCCCTGGACGTGAACCTGCAAAGTTTCGTGCAGGCTCATCCGCAGGTTTCTTACACCATCGCCGGCGGTGCCGGGGCGGTGTCACGAGGCGTGGCGAACCAGCTTGGCGCCCTGCTGACAGCGCGGTAACCGGCCGAAAGCACCGCCCCCATCCACCGGCCTTGTCGCCCGTCTCGAATAGTGGACAATGGTGCCGAATTATGGATAACCGGACTCACTCGCTAAACTTGCCACAAGTTCGTTTCCGAAAATATTGAGGCAATAAACTATGGACAAGTTCTTAGAGGTTCTCAACACCATAGACTCTTTCGTCTGGGGGCCGTTTGTCCTGATTCCCCTGCTGCTGGGAACCGGATTGTGGCTGACCATTCGGCTGTCGGGAATCCAGTTCCGCAAACTCGGTCCCGCCATGCACCTCGCCCTGCTGAAACGTGACGAGGGCACCGGGGAAAGTCCCGAGGGGAAACAACCGCTCGACGACACCATCGAGGGCGACATTTCCCACTACCAAGCGCTGACTACCGCCCTGGCCGCTACCGTCGGGGTCGGAAACATCGCCGGCGTCGCCACCGCTATCCACATTGGCGGACCCGGAGCGGTGTTCTGGATGTGGGTCACGGGACTGTTGGGTATGGCCTCGAAATACTCCGAAGCCTTCATGGCGGTACGTTTCCGCACCAAAGATGCCAAAGGTGAGATGAGCGGCGGTCCGCAGTACTACCTGGAACACGTCACGAAAGTGAAGTGGTTGGGCCGGACTCTAGCCATCGCCTTTGCGATTTTCGCGATTATTGCCTCGTTCGGTATCGGCAACCTGACCCAAGCGAACTCGGTTGCGACCCAGTTACAGGCTTCTTTCGGGGTGAATCCGTGGATGACCGGCCTGTTCATGGCGGCTTTGACAGGTATCGTCCTGCTGGGCGGAGTGAAATCCATCGGCCGGGTGACCTCGGCTTTTGTCCCCATAATGATTATTCTCTACGTGGGAGCCTCACTGATTGTGCTGGGTCTGTACGCCACGAAAATCCCCGGCGCCCTAGCGCTGATTGTTCACGATGCCTTTACGGGCAGTGCCGCGACGGGCGGTTTCGTGGGCTCCACGTTCATGGTGGCGCTCCAGTACGGGGTGGCGCGCGGAATTTTCTCTAACGAGTCCGGGATGGGGTCCGCCGCGATTGCTGCGGCTGCGGCGCGTACTCGCGAACCGGTCCGGCAAGGGCTCGTGTCCATGACGCAAACCTTCATCGACACCATCATCGTGGTGTCCATGACGGCGCTGGTCATCGTCGTTACGGGAGCCTGGCAAGAGACCGATGCCAACGGGCAGGCGCTGGATGGTTCGCCCCTCACTGCCCAGGCCTTCAACATCGGTTTCCCCGGCGGCCAGGGCCACTTTGTGGTGGCAGTTTCCCTGGTGTTCTTTGCGTTTTCCACCGTGCTGGGCTGGGCCTACTACGGGGAACGCTGTGTACAGCGTTTGTTCGGCCTCCGAGCCGTCGTCGTCTATCGTTTGTTGTTTGCCATAGTTGTTTTCGTGGGCTGCATCACGGAGCTAAAAGTGGCGTGGACCTTGGCGGATGTCACGAACGGGTTGATGGCTTTGCCTAACTTGATTGGTCTCATCCTGGCTTCCGGTCTGATTGCCCGCGAAACCAGGGCATACCTGAAGCGCGACCCGAAACTGCAAGAATCCCAGTAACCCTTCCGCACCGGCCTCGTGCCAAAGCCGAAAAGCTATGCAGAAGCAATCGGGACGCCTATTGCTTAGGCAGTACTTCGACTTTGGCGGGGGAGGGCACCGCGGGCGGCTCGGTGAGTTCAGGAGTTTCGGGCCCCACCAGGGATTGCAAAAACTCCCGATACCGCGCGGCTTTGCTCGCGCTCATGGCGCTACCAGGCGGAGTTTGTCCCTGCGCGGCCGCGGCTAGCGGCACCACCATGTGTGAATCTGGTTCCAGCCCGATTGCCACCCACTGGGCGGAGATAACTTCGGCGTTGCCCTGAGCTGGAACCCTAATCGTGGCCCAGGCGATTTGTTCCGAATCCGTATGCATCGTGGTCAGGGGACGCATATCCGAAATGACATTCCCTACGCTCCAATACGTCCACATACCTTTGCCGTCCACACCGCCGGGTAGCTTCTCAATGCCCTGGGGAACGTGCGGATGATGACCGATATAGAGGTCAATCAGTCCGCTATCGGCTGCTTCTTGCGCCCATTTACGCGCCCAGCCGGAGGGCTGCAACTCATATTCCAACCCGTTATGGCCCGACAAAATCACCACGTTGGCGCCCTCTTGGCGAGCCTGGGCGGCCCACTTGAGAATGTCGCTCATATCGTCTACGTTGACCAGCCAAGGCTTTTCGCTAATGTAGGGCATCCCGCCCAGCTTTCCCCAGCCCAAGGACAGGTGAGCAATCCTGATGGTGCGTCCGTCTTTGGTCAAGCTGTACATCTGATAAGGTTTTTCCTCCGCGCTGCGCCGAGAACCGGTGGCTCCCATGCCGGCTTTTTCCAACACATTGAGCGTCTGATAGACGCCTTCAATGCCCTGGTCAGTCGTGTGGTTGGAAGCGGTGGAGCAGCCGTCGTAGCCCAAGTCTTTCATATCTTTCGCCCAGCTCGTAGGCATAGCAAAATTGGGAAATCCCTGATAGGGGGCTCCGTCCTTGGCAAAAGCAATCTCTTGGTGGCAAATCGTCAGGTCAGCCCCCTCGAGAAACGGTTTGATGCCAGCCATCAAATTTGTAAAATGCGTGTTTCCCGCGGCGTCGCGCGACACATCGGGCATAAGGGCATCGTGTGTCAGGGCGTCGCCCGTGGCCGCGACGGTAAAGGTGATGTCCGGGGGCTGCGTTGCGGTCGGTTTCGGTGTGACGTTCAAAAGGGAGGTTTTGGTAGGAATTTCTTTGGCGTCAGATTTTCCGGCGGCATCGTCGCAGCCAGACAACCCCCAGGTCACGCTCATCACCAGCAGAATCGCTGCGGTCTTCCGGCTAAATTTGCGGGTGGTGTCACTGTTTACCATGGAACTTTTATACCAAACAAAGCTGACAAATCCGCCTCACTCAGACTGTGACCGCGCCGGGGTCGATACGCTGGGATTTCGGAACCCCCAGGACCACGGCCGTCTCCAGCAGGTCGCGATCCATGCGCTCCAGCAGTGCGTCCAAAGAATGAAAAGCCAGGTTGTCGCGAATCCGATGCACGAACTCGACCACGACTTCTTCCCCGTACAAATCCAAGTCTGCGCGCCCTAAAACGTGAGCTTCCACAGTGCGCCCCACGTCACCAAAATGCGGGGAAGTTCCCACCGAAATGGCGGCGGGCACCACCTCTAGTGAAGTCGGACTCTGAGAGTGCGGCGGGTAAGGCATCCGCAGCCAACCGGCGTAAACACCATCGGCGGGAATCGCCTCCACAAACTCCGCGTCCAGATTAGCGGTGGGAAATCCCAGTTTGCGCCCGCGCCGTTTGCCGTGAATGACTGTACCGCGCACCGAATGGGCGCGACCCAAAACATAAGCTGCCTGGTCAACCCGGCCTTGGGCCAGTAGCTCGCGCACCCAAGACGAGGACCAGCGGCGTCCAAAAATCGGATCGACGATGTTAGACACCGTCACGACGGTAAAACCGTACTGTTCCCCCAGTTCCTGTAAAGTCTGGGCATCTCCGCTGTTCTTAGATCCGAAATGCATATCTTCCCCGATGACGACCACCAGGGGATCCAGGGGGGCGACCAGGTAGTTTTGGACAAACTCGGCGGGGGACTGGGCTGCAAAATCGAGGTCATATTGTTGAACCCAGGTCGCGTCCACCCCCAGCTGTTCAATGCGGGTCAGTCGGTCTGGCAGGGAACAAATTAACTTATTCTTGGGGTCGGGATGGTGAACCTGGCGAGGTAGCGGGTCGAACGTCAACACAACAGAGGTCGCCTCGCGCTCGTGAGCCAGCGCCACGACTTTCTCGATGATTCGCTTGTGTCCGGTGTGAACACCGTCAAAAGTACCTATGGTCACGACACTCGGCCCGAAACTTGACGGTTTGTCACGAAAAATTTGCACCCCTCAACCTTAGCATGACGCTATCCGCTCCGATTTTGCCCCCTGTCCCGGCGCGGGGAAAGGGCGGGGCTTTCACCCTTTTGGGTGTTCAGTTAACCAAACTGCCTCAATAGGCTGATTGGGTAACGACTGTTGCAACGGAAAGGTACAGACATGCAGGCATGGGTAAAGCGCGGAGCCATTTCCGGCACCGTAGGAGCCTTGACTTTAGCGATGATGGCCCTGGTTGCCGTCAGCGAGTCTCAGGCAGAAGGGTTGAACTATGAACGTTTGGCGGGACCCAGCGGGGTGGGAACCTCCCTGGCGGTAGCCAAGCACACCTGGGGGACAAACTGGCCTGTGGTCTATGTGGCCGCGAACCGTAACCCGGTGGATGCCCTACCGGCGGCGACTATCGGGGACGGACCTGTGGTACTCACCGATGGGAAACAGCTGAACCTCGGCGGGGTCAAACCCGGCCACATCGTAATCTTGGGTGGACCGGGCGCGGTTCCTGAAAGCATTGCCCAGCAAGCCCGGCAAACCTGCGGCGCAGAAAACGTGGAACGCCTGGCTGGTTCTGACCGCAATGCGACCGCACAGGCTATCGCTGACCGCTGGATACAGGTAAACGGCCCCACCAACCGGATGTATCTGACCAAAAATGCCGGTTCCGGTTCCCCCGACGCGGTAGCCGGTTCGGTGCTGCGTGACGGACCCATCATCACCTACACGAACGAGGCCAGCATCAGTGCCGCACAGCAGTTCGTGGCGATGCGGATGCCGGCGAGCCAGCCGGGCGGCGCACAATTGGTGGCTTTGGGCGGACCGGGCGCGGTTCCCGACGCAGTACTCCAAACAATCGCTAACGGTGCGGCGACCCAACGTTTTGCGGGGGCGAACCGTTATCTCACAGCCCTAGAAATCGCCAAGTTTGCCGCCAACGATCCGGCCCGAAAGGTCGCCTACGTGGCGTCGGGAACCGCCCTGAAAGATGCGATGGTGGCGGGGGCATCCAAGGACGGTTTTATCCTGCTGACACCCCCCGGTGGTGGAGGTACTTTCCAGCAAATCGTGTCTATGGGCGCTAACAAGATCGTGTTTATCGGAGGAGAAGGTGTGCTGCCCCAGAGCACTTTGGCTATGGCAGCCGGCGTTGGTTTAGGTGCGGATGGTCCCGGTAATCCGCATTACATAACCAATAACGTGGGTTTTAAGCTTGAAGGCCTCATTCGGATACTAAGTGCCAAGGAACTTATCAAGATGGAGAACCACCAGTATGTACCGGAGTTGTCCGAAGTGCTCGCTGGCTACGAATACGCTGTGCTCATTTTGGATGAACCGGCGGTATTCGACATTTCCTATGCTTCGGATATTGGGCCAGGCGCCCCCACTAATCCGCGCGAGGCTGACATAGTCTTGCTCGCGGACACCTCCGATCCCAAGGCTGTCATGGAGTCGTGGCGTGGATACGACGGTGTGCGGGCGTCTGTTACCTTTAAGCCTTACAGTCTTTTCTGGCCCAGCGACGTGAGCCTTCCCACGACTGGAGCGCATTCTACAGGAGCCTATATCGACCACGGCAAAGGATAACGTCCACGGGGCTGCTTCGCTAACTTCATCGACCCCCTTGCTTTAGACTTGGAAAAGACTTAAAGCAAGGGGGTTTTCATGTGGGCAGTGCAGGGCGTTGACGGTGTGCCGGTCCTGGTCGAGGCCGACCGTCCCCGGGTCGGTGCCGGCCAGATTCTCATTGAAGTATCGGCCGCGGGAGTGAACCGAGCGGACTTGTTGCAGGTGGCAGGCCATTATCCGCCCCCTGCCGGGGCACCGAATACGCTCGGGCTAGAGGCCGCCGGCACCGTCGTGGAGGTGGGACCAGGCGTTGACTCGGCGTGGCTGGGTCGCGCCGCGGTGGCTCTGGTCGAGGGCGGGGCACAAGCGCAGTTCTGTGTCGCTAACGCGGATTTAGCTTTGCCGTTGCCCGTCTCAGGGCGTCTCAATGGCTATGTCGCGGGGGCTGCCCTCCTGGAAGCAGCGGTAACGGCCTGGCACAACCTGGTCAACTTGGAACCACGGATAACCTGGATGGATGGGCCGCACGATGGCTTCCTGGCAGGCCGCGATCCGTACGGGGAAAGCTGGCGCTACCCAGTTGGCTTCAGCGTGCTGATTCAAGGCGGAAGCGGTGGGGTCGGGACCGTTGCGGTGCAACTGGCCAAGGCGCTGGGTGCCAACGTGGCGGCCACCGCCGGGGACGAAGCCCGTCGCCAAAAAGTGACCCTGCTGGGTGCTGACGGTGTGGCGGACTACCGTGACGAAGAATCGTTGAAAAAAGCGTTCGAGGACGTGACTGACTGTTTGGGGTTTGACCTGATCTTGGATGTCAGCGGGGCCGGAGGGCTGGAATCGAATCTCAATCTTTTAAAGACCGGAGGACGTTTAAGCGTTATTGGACTGCAAAAGGGAGCACACGGGGAAATCGATTTGGCATATTTTTTGCAAAAACAGGCCACCTTGCAAGGTTCCACCATTCGCGCGTTAGATACGGACACCAAGGTTGACCTGGTTCACGCAGTTGGTGAATACGTTTGGCCCGCTGTCGAATCTGGCCAAATCCGCCCGGTTATTGCCGAAACGTACCCCTTCGCCAAAGTCGCCCAAGCTCACGAAGCCCTTGGAGCCAAAACCAACCGTCCTTTCGGCAAATTGATTCTTGCCAAATAATCAGCCCTAAAGCTAAACAGCCCGCCCAGCTAAAAATTCAAGTTTTCCCAAAAAACCCGCCCCGCAAGTGCAACGTTTCTCGCAATACGGCGCGGCTGAGCGAAAGTGGGGGTACTCAGGCGGGGGACTAGGGGGTGTGTTTTCGTTGCCTTGCAACGAAAACGTGGGGGGGGTCCGTGACCCCCCTAGGTCCCCCGCGAGACCCCCACGAGCGATACCGCGCCGACCCGCGCTATTGAAAAACAAAGAAAATTCGCTTGAATGCGGGGTGTTTGCTAAACTTGTACAGCCGTCATGTCGGCCGCGCTACCGATGCTCCAGGAAAAGCCTGGGCGCTGCGCGCAACGAGTACAAAAGGAGAACCTGTGGCACTGACCAAGGAAGAAAAGCAAGCAATCATCAACGAATACGCGACTCATCCCGGGGACACTGGTTCCCCCGAAGTGCAAATCGCCCTGTTGTCCAAGCGGATTAAGGACTTGACCGAGCACTTTAAGACTCACGAACATGACCATCATTCCCGTCGTGGTTTGATGCTGCTGGTCGGCCAGCGCAAGCGTCTGCTGGGCTACTTGCAGGACATCGACATCGAACGCTACCGCAGCCTCAAAGAGCGCCTCGGTTTGCGTAAATAGCAACTAAGCTGGCCGGATACCGGTCAGCTTTCTTTTCATGCCGGTACTTTCCGGCTGATATATGTAGGAATCCAGCGTTAATCGGTCCTCGGTAGTGGCTTCCTGGACCATCCGCGAGTCTCCCGGTTTTCCCGGTGAGGTTTGCGGAGAGCCAGCCCAGTGGGCCTCGATCGATGACCGCCGCGCTGAACAAAGAGAGGGGGATCCCTTGGAGGGACCCGAAATCACGGCTGCGGAAGCCGTCATCGACAATGGTAAATTTGGCAAGCGCGTCCTGCGCTTTGAAACGGGCCTTTTGGCTCAGCAGGCTGCCGGTTCGGCAATGGTCACCCTGGACGGGGAAACCGTTGTATTCGCAGCCACCACGGTTGGTAAGCAACCGAAAGATCAATTCGACTTTTTCCCCTTGACCGTAGACGTCGAGGAAAAGCAATACGCCGCGGGACGCATCCCCGGATCGTTCTTCCGTCGCGAAGGCCGCCCCGGCACCGAGGCTATCCTGGCGGCGCGCCTGATTGACCGTCCGCTGCGCCCGGCCTTCGTAAAAGGGCTGCGCAACGAGGTCCAGGTCGTCGACACCGTCCTGTCAATCCACCCCGACCACGCTTATGACGTGGTGGCGATCAACGCCTCCTCGATGGCGACCCAGTTGGCTGGGTTGCCTTTCTCCGGTCCCATCGGCGGCACCCGCCTGGCCCTGATTGACGGGCAGTGGGTGGCGTTCCCGACCTACCCCGAGATGGAACAATCCACGTTCAACATGGTTATCGCCGGTCGTGTCGTCAATGAGGGCACCCCCGAAGAAGACGTGGCCATCATGATGGTGGAAGCCGGCGGCGGCGAGTACGCCTGGGACCTGATTCAAGAGGGCAAACAGGCTCCGACCGAGGACTTCGTGGCCAGCGCGCTGGACGCGGCCAAGCCCTTCATTAAGGAACTGTGCCGCGCTCAATCCGAAGTGGCCGCCAAGGCTGCCAAGGAAACCCAGGAATACCCGCTGTTCCCCGACTACGAGGACAACCACTTTGAGGCGATGAAAGCCGAGGTAGAAACTGATTTGACCGCGGCTATCCAGATTGCCGACAAGCTGACTCGTGAGGATCGCGAAACTGAAATCCGCGATGCCGCCATCGAGAAGCTCGCGGTGGAAGGCGGCGAGTTCGAGGAACAGGAAAAGGAACTGAAGGCCGCCTTTAAGGCTTTGGAAAAGAAGCTGGTGCGCGCCCGGGTGCTGCACGAAGGCAAACGTATCGACGGACGCGGGCTGAAAGATATCCGCTCCCTGTCCGCCGAGGTCGAGGTGCTGCCCAGAGTCCACGGCTCGGCCCTGTTCCAGCGCGGGGAAACCCAGGTTCTGGGCGTGACCACGCTGAATATGCTGCGCATGGAACAGCAGTTGGACAACCTCTCCCCGCTGACGCACAAGCGCTATATGCACCAGTACAACTTCCCGCCCTACTGCACCGGCGAGACCGGTCGGGTCGGTTCCCCCAAGCGCCGCGAAATCGGCCACGGGCACCTGGCGGAGATGGCCCTAGAGCCGGTCATTCCGGCTCGCGAAGAGTTCCCCTATGCGATTCGCCAGGTCAGCGAGATTATGGGCTCGAACGGCTCGTCCTCGATGGGTTCGGTTTGCGCCTCCACGCTGTCCCTGTTGAACGCGGGTGTGCCGCTGCGCGCCCCGATTGCCGGCATCGCGATGGGCCTGATGAGTGAACCGGGCGAAAATGGCACCCAGTTCGCGACCCTGACCGACATCTTGGGCGCAGAAGATGCCTTCGGCGACATGGACTTCAAGGTCGCCGGCACCAAGGACTTCATTACCGCCCTGCAGCTGGACACGAAACTCGACGGCATTCCCGCCGACGTTTTGAAGGGCGCCCTGGGTCAAGCCCGCGACGCTCGCCTAAAGATTCTGGACGTGATGCACGCCGCTATTGACGGGCCTGATGAACTGGCTCCGACCGCTCCGCGCATCCTCACCGTGAACATCCCGGTGGACAAGATTGGTGAGGTCATCGGTCCGAAAGGAAAGATGATTAACCAGATTCAAGAGGACACCGGCGCCGAGCTGACCATTGAGGACGATGGCACTGTGTACATCGGGGCGGATAACGGTCCGGCCGCCGAGGCCGCTCGTGACGCCGTGAACGCGATTGCGAACCCCCAGATGCCCGAGGTCGGCGAACGTTTCGTGGGTACCGTGGTGAAGACGACCACGTTCGGGGCGTTCATTTCCTTGACCCCTGGCAAGGACGGTTTGCTACACATCTCCCAGATTCGTCGCCTGGTCGGCGGCAAACGTGTGGAAAACGTCGAGGACGTGCTCCAGGTCGGCCAGCAGGTTCAGGTCGAGGTCGCCGAAATCGACCAGCGCGGCAAGCTCTCCCTGCACGCCGTGGTAGACGATGAGGACGGCGAAACCGCAGCGGATTCGGAATCTGGGCAGAACGAAACTCCTGAGAGCCACGACCCGCGCGACCGTGAACGCCGCGATCCGCGTGATAGCAGCGAACCGCGCCGTCCGCGGGAGCGGGCTCGCCGGCGGACGCATCGTTCTCGCGGCGAGGACGATCGCGACTTCTCATAAAGTCACGCTGCTAAAAACTCTGGTGGCTCGGCGGGGGACAACCCCCTCGCCGAGTCGCCTGCTACAGGAGATCATCAATGAATACATCTGAAAGCAAATCCACTGCGCCATTTATTCCGCTCATCCTGGCCGGCGACATTGGAACTTATGGTTACGCGCGCTCATTTTATGAGCAATGGCACGTAAAGTCCCTGGTATTCACCCCTATGGTGCTGGGGCCGATTCGGCATTCGCGCCTGCTGGAGGTGATTCATGTCGACGGAAGCGCAACGGACACGAACCATGTGGCATTCATTGAAAAACTCATTGAGATGGGTCCCGAATTGGTGGCGCGCTACCCGGATACTCCGCTGGTTTTGGTGGCGAACCAAGATACCCACGTGGTCAACATCCAGAGGAACGCCTCCCGGCTGGCTCCTTATTACCGTTTTGTCTTTCCCAGTGTGGACGTCATCGAATTGACCAATGACAAGGCGCATTTCGCCAAGGCTGCCGAAAAGTACGGGTTGCGGGTTCCCACTACTCTGGAGCTCAACCTCGATGATGGAACGACCGCCCTGATGGATGCCATCACCGAAAATCTGGGGGACAAATATCCGCTGATTATCAAGCCGTGCCAGTCCTATGGCTATGAGCGGCTGCGCTGGCCGGGCAAATCTAAGGTTTATACAGCTGATAGTCCGCGTCGGGCTCGAGCGATTCTGGAGGAGCTGGAAACACACACTGCCGGGAACCCGGATGCGCGCCGGTTCGTGGCCCAGCCGCGGGTGTCCGGAAACGACACGCACAGCTTGTCCATAACAGTGTATGTGGACGCGGACAAACGGGTTAGTTTCCTGGGGTCGGCTCACGTGCTGCTGGAAGACCACGTTCCGACCGCCCTGGGCAATCCGGCCGCGATGATTACAGAAAGCTACCCTGAACTGTATCGTCAGGCCAGCGATTTCCTGACCGGTATCGGCTGGCATGGTTTCGCAAACTTTGATGTCAAGGTCGACAGTGCCACCGGTCAGGCTTACTTCTTTGAGGTCAACCCCCGCATCGGCAGGAATCTCTATTACAACACCGCTGCCGGAAATAACCCGCTGCCCGCTTTGATTAACGACGTCATCTATCACCGACCTACTGAGCCGAAGTCTCACTTCGACACGATTCTCTATACGGTGTTGCCGTTACGTCTGATTTTGAAGTACACGACAGGTCAGGTGCGCCGTCAAGTCAAGTCGCTGCACCGGGCGGGCAAAGTCTTTAATCCTTTGCTGGCTCCGGCGGAAAGACAGTTTTCCCTGCGATACCTGCGGCGTCGTCTCTATGTGTGGCTTTCCACCCAGCGGCATTGGTTCAAGTTCAAGCAGAACTATCCGCTGGAAGCGCTGCAGGCCGAAGGGCGCGACTCTTTCGATACCGCCCAGCTGCGCGCGCAGCATTAGTCTTCGCGCGCTCTAGCGGCGTGATTCTGTTAGGGCGCTAACCAGTAGGGCGACCCCGGAGGTCCCGAATACCAGCAGGACTAGCGTCCACAGCGACACGACGACGCCCAGGGCGGCGCCGAAAACTACCAAACCAATGAGGATAAACACCACGCTGAAGGCGATGGCGGCCAGGCTGCGATGCTCACGGCGGGGTTCCAAGGGCGGTTCCACGGGTGGTTCCGGCGTTTTTCCTTCCTCCAAGTCGGGAGTGAGGGGGATGGTTTCCGTTGTGTTTTCCATAGTTGTCACCTAATTAGTTGTTCTCAAGGTCGGGGGCGCGGTTCGGGGAAGGCGTCGTGGATGAATCCGGGGGGACGGGCGTGGCCGGTCTGCTCGGGGTTTCGCTGCTCCTGGCGGAGGAGCGCGGGGTTCCGTTTAGCGGGTCAAACAGGTTATCGCCGGGTTTCCACTTGCTGCCGCCGGGCTGGAACAGGTCGTTGAATCCGTCTTGGTTGGCGTCCGTCCACTTCCCGGCCTTGCCTGACTGAACGTCAGCGAGAGTCAGCGTGTTGTCTATGTCCAGTTCAGACACGGTTTGTCCGCCCAGCGCTATGGGGTCACCCTCAATTCCGTCGGCCGTTTTGAATTCGATAGTTCCGTCTCCGGATACGGCGCGGCGTCGAAACTCTCGCAGTGCAGCGCTACTGTCGTTTTCAGAGCCGACCTCAGTGCTGTTGTATTCCGGCAGATTGGCAGTCATCAAATCCCGACCATTCAACACATAGTTGACCAGGAAGTGCCCGTCAGGCAGCACCGCGCCGTTCCATAAATCCACGGGGGGACGTTCATAGAGCGACACGGTTCCGTGTGCCAGGTTGATTTCGACAGTTTGGGGTTTGGTCTGGTTTCCTGGCGTGTTGTCCGACAGCGGGACGTCGTGTTGGATTTTTAGTTTCGTCACCTCTGAACTGCCCAGACTGATGTTAGCGGCCTCATATTCCTTGGTTCGATCCACGAATTCCACGCGCTGATTGCCGTCCATAGTGAAGTATTGTGGACGGTGTTTTTCAACGGATGAGGACTGTAAAAAGGTTTCGCTCATGTCCCATTTGCTGTCTTTCAGGGTGGAAGTTGTCACGTTGCCTTGGGCTAAGTTGATTTCCAGGTCAACGTTTTGTTCTGGCAGCGTATAAATTGAGACATTCCCGTTGACCAGATTGACTGTGATGGGTTTACCAGGGTTCGTGGCACGTAGGTCGATATTAGCGCCGCCGCGAATGGCGCTGAGCTCGTCTCCGGGGTGTAAATCGTTGCTCTGGTAGCTAAACGTTTCAGGAAAATCGTGCCAGTCAATGGTGGAACGCAGCTCGCGCAGCTGGGGCATCACGGACATTCCCACTGTTGCCAGGGGCAGCGTTACGAACAAAATCACCAGCGGGGTGACGACGGCAAGCCAGCCCGTCCGTCGTTTCTGCAGGGCTGCTACCAACATGCCACCCCCCAGCACCATCGTCAGCAGACCGACAGCCAAAAGTACGGAACTTAGCGGGTCAAGCACCCCTATCAGAGGCAGCAGGATGCCGGTGAAAATCGACAGCAAAACCAACCCGCCGACCGTGAGACTGAGAGTGCGGCTCGGTCCGGGAATGCGCGGCGCCAAAATCGTCCTTGGCTGCGGATGAGGTGGGGCAGACATGGTCGAGGTGGCGCTGGAGGGAGTTGCGGGGCCGGCAGCGGGGACGGTAAAGCCCGGGTTTGGAGCCGTAAAGCCGGTGGTGGGAGCCGCAAAGCTGGTAGTAGGCGGGGTGAAGCCGGTAGCGGGTGCTGCTGGGGAAGCGGAGGCATCGTGAAGACCGTCCGCGGGGACTGGACCGGCGGGTGCCTGAGGGGTGGAAACAAAGCCGGTGGGACCAGGAACGTAAGCGTTCCCGGCTGGCGATGTACCGGTCTTGCTCTGGTTCACAAAGTGAACGATGAGCAGCACCACCACCGCTAGGGGCGCCAGCAGCAGGCACAAAACCAGAACTATAAAAAAGAAAGCGAGTAAATCGCCAAATTTGTCCCCGCCGTCCCAGATGTCGAATACATCGAACAGAAAAATGCCTTGGGGCAGCATCCGCATCGCCCCGAAAAACATCAACAGAATCGAGCCGGCGACACCACCGCCCTGGTTGGGCACGCCGCCGCGCCAATCGGTCCACAAGCTGCGTCCGGTGGTTTGGCTGGGCATCCACAACCACAGCGCCCCGTAGAGCAAGGGAATAACCCCAAAGAACAGCAAACCGACCACAGCTAAACCGCGCACAATTACGGGGTCGATGTTCAGGCGTGAGGCGATTCCCGCACAAACTCCGCCGATGACTCGGTTATTGGACCGCATCCATGCCGCTCCGGTGGAATCTTGGCCTCCGGGGTAGCCTCCCGCGCCCGCGGTTCCATAGTTTGCGCCGTTGCTCGGGAAACTGCCCGAACCGGGGTAGCCCGCGGCTCCGTAGTTTGTCCCATCCGGGTAAGGTACCTGCGGATTAGTTGCTTGCGAGTTAGGTGCTCCCGAGTTGGGTGAGCTAAATGCAGCATCACCGGTCCCGTTTGGGTTCGCGGAACTAGAGGGGTCCGCCTCGGTAGCCGCGTTTGCATCGGTAGCCGCGTTCGTCCCGGTAGTCTCGCCGCCTTGGGGAGGCTCGCCCCCCGCGGGAGGAACGGAGTCAGTTGCTTGTTCTGGGTTCATATTTTCGTCCATGTTTCCATCATTGCCGCTGCAGCGCCCGGTGGCTATGGGGGTTGTCCCTGATTTGTCCCTGATTAATCCCTTAAGCCGGGCGAAACCCCGCCAAGCCATGGCAAACTGGATTTATGGCCACATCTGATGCACCCCCTCGTATGCGCCCTCCGCTGCGCCGTCCCGTGTCTGGGACGGTTCCGCCCGGTAAAGACGGGGTTCTGGCTGGGGTGGCCGCAGGATTGGCGCTGCATCTGGGAATGCCGCTGTGGCTGGTGCGGCTCATCTTGGTGGTTTTAGCTCCCACCGGGGTTAGTCTGTTGCTCTACGCCTGGTTATGGATTTTTGTGCCGCGGGGAGATCCCGGGGTCCAGACGGGTGTGCCGTTTGCCGGAGATTCGCGACTGGCGAACCCTAACGCGCAGCTCAGGGGGAATTTTGGCAGTAATGACCGCTGGCGAAATGTGACGGTTCCGGCAATTTTGCTGGCGCTGGGGTTAATCGCCATAGCTGTCTTCGGAGCCTATTCTGGCCCGAAAATCATGAGCGATTTGCGTCCCCTCATCACCATCATCATCCTCATCACCGGTATCGCTCTGATTTGGGTGGGGGCTTCGGCGGGGTCGTCTCTGGTCGAGATGCGGATGGGACGGTTCCTGGGCTTTGCCATTCCCGGTGCCCTCCTGGTGATTTTTGCGGTCATGATTGGATTTTCTGGAACCATCAGTCTGGGTGACGCACTGCGCGGAGGACTCATCACCCTGGTCGTCATCGCGGTGCTGAGCTTGGCGGTTTTGCCGCTCTGGGCACGCTTTTGGATGTCTTACAAGGCGTCTCTGGCCGAGCAAACCCGCCAAACTGTCCGCGCCGATATGGCCGCTCACCTGCACGATTCAGTGCTGCAAACCCTCGCCCTGATTCGTGCGCGAGCCGACGATGCCCCGGAAGTCGCGAAACTGGCTCGTGCCGAGGAACGTCAGTTGCGCTCTTGGCTCTACGAAGATCGCGGCCACGCGGACTCATCCCTGTCCCAAATCATTAAGGAGCTGGCCGGCGAGATTGAGGACCGTTACGGGGTAGTGTTGGACACTATCACGGTGGGAGACGCGGTTCCAGGACCGTGGTCCGAGCCGCTGGTGGCGGCGACGAGGGAAGCCCTGACAAACGCGGCTCGCCATGGAAAGCCTCCGTTTTCGGTCTATCTGGAAGTAGGGTCGGATGCGGTGGAATGTTTCGTGCGCGATCACGGCTCCGGATTCGACATTGCGGCTATCCCGCAAGGACACCAAGGCGTGAAACATTCCATCATTGAAAGGCTCGAGCGCCACGGCGGCACCGCGACCATTCGGTCGGGGTCCAGCGGCTGCGAAGTCGCGATGAAAGTACCCCGCCAAACTGGGGAAAACTGAGGGAGGACAAACGATGAGTGACGGAAACGCGAACCCGGCCGCTTCTGGCGAACACCCGAAACGTCCCATTTCGGTGCTGGTCATCGACGATCACGGGCTGTTTCGGGCGGGAGTAATTGCGGAACTGAGCAAGTATCCCGACGAAGTCCAGGTCGTGGGGGAAGCGGACAGCGTGGAGGACGCTATTGCCGCAGTGCGCCAGGCCGTTCCCGCGGTGGCGCTGCTGGATGTGCATTTGCCGGGCGGCCACGGCGGCGGGGGCGCAGAAGTCGCGGCGGCCTGCATGGGGGTGCCGACCCGGTTCCTGGCGCTGTCGGTGTCTGACGCGGCAGAAGACGTGGTGGCGGTTATTCGGGCGGGAGCCCGCGGCTACGTGACCAAGACTATTGCCACGCCTGACCTAGTTGACGCCATCGTCCGAGTGGCGGGGGGAGACGCGGCTTTCTCGCCTCGGCTGGCAGGTTTCGTGCTCGATGCGTTTGGGGCGGCGCGCGCCGACGTGGTGGGCACCGATTCCGAACTCGATTCGCTTACCGAGCGCGAGTTCGAGGTCATGCGCCTCATCGCGCGCGGTTTCGCTTACAAAGAAATCGCCTCTGAACTTTATATTTCGGTGAAAACCGTAGAATCTCACGTGTCCTCCGTGCTGCGCAAACTGCAACTTTCCAACCGTTACGAACTCTCTAAATGGGCCCAAGACCGGCGCATCGGCTGACGGAGCGGGGAACCTGTACGGGCACGCCGCAAGGTGAAGCAAATGGGTGCGAGGTGATAACGTAAAGGCGCAATTATTTTCGGGATAGAAAAGGATTATTGATGCAGCGCACCGTGGTAGCCCCCCATGTTACCTCCGGCTTCACGCAAGCACGCTATCCCGCGATTGCCCGCACTTCCAGCCGGGTCTTGCTGATGATGTGGGAGGCGCTGCCCTCAGAGTGCGCCACCCGCACCAGCGCTGAACTCGCCGGCGCGAACCCGGCCAGCCCCGAGGAACCGCACTATCGCCGGCTGTGCCCGACCAGCCTGTGCCTGTCACGGTCTTTTGATAACGGTTTGACCTGGGAAGAACCCCGCACCTTGGCGGCCGGCAACCCGCAGGAATTTCTCGGGTTCCATGTTCCCTCATTCCTGCATGACCGCGTGACCGGACGCATGTTCTGTTTCTATACCCGTTCCCTGGTGCCGGGTTGGGATTCGCGCCAGGCGCAAACGGCGCTCTTTGTCGCGTGGACCGATGACGACGGCTTGACCTGGGAACATCAAGATATTACCTCCATGATTATTGCCGGGCGGGACTTTACGATGGCGTATATTCCGCGCGGGCGCGGCACACAACTGACGGCAGGGCAGTGGGCGCAGCGCTTGTGCCACGCGGGTGTCATCGTGGACGAATCAGGGGATCGCAAGGCGGTGTTTATCGGCTCGGATGACCACGGTGCCAGCTGGTGGGCCTCACCCCCGGTGGGAGCGAATGTGGATTATTGTTCGGCGGTGTCCAACAGTGACGGAACCGAAGTCATGCTGCTGATAAAAACCCAAGGCTCGACGGTGAAAACGTGGGCAAAATCGACTGACGGCGGCCACACTTTTGGCCAGCCCACCGCGGCGATGGATTCCCGGCTCATCAACATTATGAGCCCGCTAGAGGAAGTGTTTCACGGCGCTTGCCCCGGCACCCCTCATGCGGACGTGTTCAGCTACATCGGCGAACGCACGGTGTGCAACGGGGATTGCACCGTGTTGATGCTGTCTGTTGATGGGGCCCGCTCGTTTCGGGAGGCAGCGATTTTCGATGTAAAAACCTACGGCGCCATCGACATCGTTTCGCTGGCTGACCAGGCTAAATTCGCCATAGCTTACGAAGGCCCCGAAGGTGTGGTCTGCGAAATCTTGCCGTTCTCTAAGCTCAGCAGCATCAAAGCGTTAGCGGAACAGTGGGCTCAACAGGCATGAATGATTTGTTTTCTACCCTTGCCGAAGGTTCTGGCGGCGAAATTCCCGTGTCGGCGGCCCTGCCACGCGGGGCGGTCACGCAGCCCGAAACCCCCGACGCGGACTCCGGTTTTGCGGGCTGGTCCGGGATGGATGCGGCACAGCGCGAGGACTGGCGGGCCCGCAAAGTTGCCGCAATCATTGAGGGTCTGAACCCGGAACAGCAGGCCGCGGTGACCCACGAGTCTGGTCCGCTCCTGGTGATGGCAGGAGCAGGTTCGGGCAAGACCCGCGTGCTGACCCGGCGGATTGCGTGGCTGCTGGCGACTGAGCGAATCCGCCCTTGGGAAGTCCTGGCGATTACTTTCACCAACAAGGCGGCCGCGGAGATGCGTGAACGAGTCGAAGCCATGGTCGGCAACGCCGCGAAATATATGTGGGTGTCAACTTTCCATAGTGCCTGCGTGCGGATTTTGCGTGCCGAAGCTGACACACTGGGAGTAACCCGGTCCTTTTCTATCTACGACACCGCCGACACGAAAGCCCTGCTGACACGCATCATCAAGGGTCGGGGGCTGGACCCGAAACGTTTCACCCCGAAGTCTTTTGCCGCCAAAATTTCCCAGGCCAAAAATGAACTCATCACCCCCGAAGTGTTTGCGCGGGATACTGGCGTGGACAAGATGAGCCAGCTCACGGCCGAAATCTATACCGAGTATCAGCAGCTGCTGCACCGCGCCAACGCGTTCGACTTTGACGACCTCATTGCGTCCACGGTCTATCTGTGGAAGGCACATCCTGACATTTTGGCGCAGTATCGAGCCAAATTCCGTCATGTTTTGGTGGACGAATACCAGGATACGAACCCGGCGCAGTATGAGCTGATTCGCTTGCTCACGGTGGGGGCGGCGGGCGATACCCAGCCGCCTGCCGAACTGACGGTAGTGGGGGACTCGGATCAGTCGATTTATGCCTTCCGCGGCGCCACGATTCGCAACATTGAGGAATTTGAGTCGGATTTCCCCGGCGCTACCACGGTTTATCTGGAACAAAACTACCGTTCGACCGGCACGATTTTGTCCGTCGCGAACGCGATTATCTCGGAAAATGAGGGCCGGCGGAAAAAGAATCTCTGGACCGAAGCGGGGCAGGGTGTGCAGGCCGTGATGTACGCGGCTGACACCGACCGGGACGAGGCCGCTTTCATCGTTCGCGAGCTGCAGACTTTGCGCCAGGAAGGCTCGGCTTGGGACGAATTCGCGGTGTTCTACCGAACCAACGCCCAGTCGCGTTCCCTGGAGGAAATGCTGACGCGAGAGGGCATCCCTTACCGGGTCGTGGGCGGCACCAAGTTCTATGACCGGCGCGAAATCAAGGACGCTATCGCTTACCTCTGCGCCGCGGCGAACCCGGCCGATGACGGTAACCTGCTGCGGGTGTTGAACGAACCGAAACGCGGTTTGGGAGACAAAGCGGTCGCGACCATTCGTGAGGTGTCATCGAGCGAGAGCCTCGATTTTGGCCAGGCTTTGCGCCAATTCCTGCCGGGGGGAGCCCATCACGGCGACTTGAGTGCGAAAGCCAGCACGGGGATTGCCCAGTTCGTGGGCGTTTTGGACGCCATGCGGGCTTTGGATGCGGCGGGCGCCCCGTTGGACGAAATCTTGGACACGGCCCTGGAGGACAGCGGCTACCTGCCGAAACTGCGGAAATCTAACGACCCTCAGGACGACGCACGGGTGGAAAACCTGGCGGAGCTGCGTAACGTGGCGCAGGACTTTTCCCTTTCCGAGCCCGATGCCCGCCTGGCGGATTTCTTAGAGCGGATCTCCCTGGTCGCAGACGCGGATCAGCTCCCCGACACCACTGCCCAGCCCGAACGCCCTTCTGACCCCGCGCCCCCCACGGCCTCGCCAGAAGTGACCCTGATGACGGTGCATACCGCAAAAGGACTGGAGTTCAACACCGTGTTCGTGACCGGAATGGAGGACGGACTGTTCCCGCATTCTCGTTCCCTGGACAATCCCCAGGACGTGGCGGAGGAACGTCGGCTCGCTTACGTGGCGGTCACAAGGGCGTGCCAGCGGCTGTACCTGACCCGTTGCGCCGCGCGTACGGTTTTTGGTGAGACGGTAACCATGCCGGCTTCGCGGTTCTTGGAAGACATCCCGGCTGAACTGGTCGATAACCGGCGCGAAGCCACTACCGTGGACTATTTTGGTGGGCTCGCGTCCCGCGGCTACGGCGAACCTGCCAGCTCCGCTTACGGATATGGCGGGCGTGGCGGCCGCGGGGGAGCTGCGAGCGGCTATGGCACGTACCGTGGCGCTCGGCACTCCTCCGGTTCACGAGGGTCGAGCTCCACGTCCGGGGGCAAGTTCGCCAACTCGCGGATAGGGCTGACCACAGCGCGCGACTTGGCGGGCGGCAAGGACTCGGCAGCTGCACCGGCGAAAACCGCGAAAGCGAAACCGGCTGGCAAAATCCCCGAACTTCACGTTGGCCAGAGAGTCCACCACGACATCTACGGGGAAGGCAAGGTCACCGGTTTGGAGGGCCAAGGCAAAGGCACCATCGCCACCGTGAAGTTCCGCACGGGCGCCGCCAAACGGCTGCTGTTGAACTTTGCCCCGCTCACCCCGGTCGATTAAAACGCTACAGACCGGCGGATAAGGCCGGTCTGCAGTGGAAGTCAGCTACTTCTTCTTTTTCTTCTTTTTCTTTTTCTTCTTTTTGTCGTCTTCGCCGTCCTCAGCACTCTCGGCAGCCGATGACGCCGCATCAGCCGGTGCGGGATCCAACGTCACAAACGGAATCTCCCCCGCTTTGGCGCGCCCCACGACTTCTGCGGCATGATTGGGCACCGAACGAACCGTCTCAAACGACGTGCGCACATACCCGCTCGACGGCGGACGATCGGGCAAGGTAATGGGGGCGGTATCGCTGGGCAGATCCGTATAGGGAATGGTGGACAGGAAGTGGGCAATCATATTGAGCCGCGCGGCTTTCTTTGAGTCCGAGGACACCTGATACCACGGACATTCCGTCGTGTCGGTATGCACCAGCATCTCGTCTTTTGCCCGTGAATAGTCCTCCCACCGCGTGATGGACTCCAAGTCCATAGGCGAGAGTTTCCATTGGCGCAACGGGTCGTGCAAACGCCGGGAAAACCGCTCGTACTGCACTTTGTCGGACACCGAGAACCAGTATTTGCGCAGCATGATGCCGTCCTCGACCAGCATTCGTTCAAAAGTCGGGCACTGCTGCATGAACTTTTGCACCTGAATCGGGGTGGCGAACCCCATGACTTTCTCGACCCCGGCACGGTTGTACCAAGAGCGGTCAAAAATCACGATTTCTCCCGCGGCAGGCAAGTGGGAGATGTAGCGCTGGAAATACCACTGGGTTTTTTCGCGTTCCGTAGGGGTGGGCAGCGCCACGACCCGGGCGACACGCGGCGAGAGATACTCGGTCAGCCGTTTGATGGTGCCGCCTTTGCCGGCGGCGTCCCGGCCTTCAAAGATGATTACAATCCGGGCGCCGGTTTGCTTCACCCACCGTTGCAGTTTTGCCAGCTCGGTTTGTAGCCGATACAGCTCGGTTTCATAGATTTTGTTGGGGACTTTGAGGGGTGGTTCCGGTCTGTACTTCGACAGTTTTTCCGGGGTACCGTGGTCTGACATGGCGACGCTCCTTTGCTCCGCTAACGTCTTGAAAAGACATACTTCCAGCATAGACGCAATTTTCGCGGCTGGGCCGGAATTATCGGGGTGGAAAATCTGATTTTTTTCGATACACTATAAGAAATATCTCGATGTCGAGACATAATTTCTAGAATGAAAGGAACAGCGTGGACCTCTACGAGTACCAGGCGCGTGACCTGTTTGATAAGCATGGAGTCCCGGTTTTGCCGGGCAAAGTCGCAAGCACTGTGGAGGAGGCCAAGGCTGCTTTCACCGCCTTGGGTACTCCGGTGGCAGTGGTAAAAGCCCAGGTTAAGACCGGTGGCCGCGGTAAGGCGGGTGGCGTTAAGCTGGCTCGCAGCGCGGAGGAAGCCGAAGCTAACGCCCAGGCAATTTTGGGTATGGACATTAAAGGCCACACTGTTTACCGTGTGATGGTGGCGGCCGGAGCCGACATCGACCGAGAGTTCTATTTCTCGATTCTGCTCGACCGCGCGAACCGCCAGAACCTGGCGATGTGCTCGGTCGAAGGCGGCATGGAAATCGAGCAGCTCGCCAAAGAAAAGCCCGAAGCGCTGGCGAAGGTGCCGATTCCCGCCTCTGGCATGGACGCGGCCGTGGCCCGCCAGATTGCCGATGAAGCCGGATTCGACCCGGAAACCGCCGCGAAGGTCGCTCCGGTTTTCCTGAAACTGTGGGAGGTTTACACCGGCGAGGACGCCACCCTGGTGGAGGTAAACCCGCTGGTGGCAACCCGGCAGGGCGACATCATCGCCCTAGACGGCAAGATGACCCTCGACGATAACGCCCGCTACCGTCACCCCGAGCACAACGAACTGGTCGACCACAAGGCGGCTGACGAGCGCGAACTCAAGGCTCAGGAGGCCGGGTTGAACTACGTGCGCCTAGAAGGCCAGGTCGGCATTATCGGTAACGGCGCCGGTTTGGTCATGTCCACGCTTGACGTGGTGGCCTACGCCGGGGAAAAGTACGGTACTAAGCCCGCGAACTTCCTGGACATTGGCGGGGGCGCCTCGGCCGAGGTCATGGCGAAAGGTCTGGATGTGATCCTGACCGACCCGCAGGTCAAGTCCTGTTTCGTCAATGTTTTCGGCGGTATCACGGCGTGCGACGAGGTCGCGAACGGCATCATCGGCGCGCTCCAGATTCTGGGCGACCAGGCGACGAAACCCCTGGTGGTGCGCCTGGACGGCAACAAGGTCGAGGAGGGGCGCGCGATTCTGAAAGCCGCCAACCACCCCTTGGTCACCATGATGGAAACGATGGACGAAGCTGCTGACAAGGCTGCACAACTGGCCGCGAAGTAAAGGAGAAGCACCACAATGTCGATTTTTCTTGATGAGAACTCCAAAGTAATTGTCCAGGGCATGACCGGTTCGGAAGGCCGCAAGCACACGACCCGGATGCTCGCCTACGGCACCAAAGTTGTCGCCGGCACGAACCCGAAGAAGGCCGGAACCACCGTCGAATTCGACGTCGTTCCCTACGGCCCGCTGGCTGATTCGGTCCAGGGTGGCACCGTCAGCGTCCCGGTGTACGGCACGGTTGCCGACGCCAAGGCCGCGACCGGCGCGAACACGTCGGTCATCTTTGTGCCCCCGGCCGGTGCCAAGGGCGCCATCATCGAAGCCGTGGATGCCGGCATGGAGCTGGTGGTGGTCATCACCGAGCACATTCCCGTCCAGGACACGAACGCCGCCTTCGCCTACGCGAAGTCTCACGGCGTGCGCATGATTGGCCCGAACTGCCCCGGCATCATCAGCCCCGGCAAGTCCAACGTCGGCATCACCCCCGGCGACATCACCCCGCGCGGCAAGCTCGGCTTGGTGTCCAAGTCCGGCACGCTGACCTACCAGATGATGTACGAACTGCGCGACTTGGGCTTCACCACCTGCATCGGCATCGGCGGGGACCCGATTATCGGCACGACCCACATCGACGCCCTCGAGGCTTTCGAAAAGGATCCCGAAACCGAACTGATCGTAATGATCGGTGAAATCGGCGGGGACGCCGAGGAACGTGCGGCCGCCTACATCAAAGAACACGTCACCAAGCCGGTCGTCGGCTACGTGGCGGGCTTCACCGCTCCCGAAGGCAAGACCATGGGCCACGCGGGCGCTATCGTCTCCGGTTCTTCCGGGACTGCGACGGCCAAGAAAGAAGCCCTCGAAGCTGTCGGGGTGCGCGTCGGCAAGACGCCGAGCGAAACCGCGCGCATCGCTCGCGAAATCATGCAGAGTAAATAGTTTTTGCCCTAGCTTTTGAGAGAGACGCGGTCGGAACTGAGGTTTCGGCCGCGTCCTTTTTGCCTGTTCACAAGGCGTTGCGGCGGGTTTCGCCGGCGCGCCAGGTCGCGGGGGTCGTTTACGGCGGGATTCACAAGGGCGGTGTGCCGGGTCGCTCTGGCGCTGTTTTCGGTGTGGGCATGGGTGGGGTTGTTGCTAATTGGGGATTAAATCGGGGTTGGTGGTTATATAGGCCAGCAATGTCGTTTTAGTCGCAAATTTGCCTCGCTTACCCCGGAGCCCTGTTGTTTCATCGGCGGCGCGCCAGGTTGCGGGGGTCGTTTACGGCGGGATTCACAAGGGCGGTGTGCCGGGCCGCTTCGGCGCGGCAAGTCCGCGCGGTTCTGAGGGTTTCCTATACTTAGGTTGGATGAGGCGCCTCACGGCGCCAGGGAGGAGAGTTATGGACGCACGGTCTAACCGTCCTGGTCAGCGTCCCCCAACTCGCCCGGGGAGGCGCCAGCGCCGTGTCACCACCGCTCCTGACGGCCAATCCCTGCCGACCGAACTCAGCCAGGAACGCTCCGGTTCGCCCGCCGGTTCTACCGGCACCGGTGTTGCGGGACTGAGCGCGACGAAACGTTTTCGCCGCCCCGATTTTCGCTCTGTTTTCCGCTCCGCATTGCGCTCCGTTTTCCACAAACCTACCCGCGCCGAACTGTTCCCTGCCGGAACCTGGCGTTCTCTCTGGCTGGGGTTCCAGACTTGGGCGATTAGCTGGGCGGTGCTGGTACTGTTGGCAATCGCGGTGTGGACGCCCACTGCCGCCACGCCCTCGGAAAAAGGCACGAAGTGGAGCGACGCCCTGATGGTGGGCAACGCTATTTTTGCCGCCGCGTTCCGCGCCGAGTTGACCAGCGAAACGATGCGTTTTTCCCTCACCCCGTGGGGGCTCACCCTGCTGATTGGGCTGATGCTGGCCGCGAGTCTGCGGGCGGCGAAACCGGCAAATGCCCCGGCTTTGGCTTGGGGGATATTGGCGTTCCTCCTTCCGACCTGGGTGTGCCTGGGTTTTGCCGCGGTTTCCCTGGTGGTGTGGCGCGCGTTCATTTTTTCGCTTTTTTTCGCGGCGATAGTGTTCTTTGTCGTCGCCAGGCATCTGACCTGGTGGAATGTGACAGCATTCTTCCCCGAGGGCGAGCCGTGGCCGTGGCTAAGCCTGGCGGGTCGCTGCCTGCGCGTGCTAGCTGGGGGAGGCGCGGCGCTATCCGCGGTTTTCCTGCTCGCGGGCTTGATTACCGGCTGGGAGCAAATGCGCACCATCTGGACCGGACTGAAACCTGACGCGCTCGGTTCCGTAGCGATGTTCCTGGCCATCCTCGCTTACCTGCCGACCCTGCTGGTGTGGGGTATCGCATGGATAACCGGTCCGGGCCTCAGTTTGGGTCAGGGAACAGTGTTTTCTCCCGGCCAAGTGATTGGGGGCGACTTGCCGCCGGTGCCGGTGTTGGCGTGGCTGCCGGATGCTCCAGTAGGGTGGTGGCCCCTGATTTTTCCGGTGGCACTAGCAATTGGCTTGGGCCTTTACCTCGGTGGACGTCACCAGCTCGGACTGGCTGACACCGCGTTGTCCCTCGCCCTGTTCCTGGCGGGACTGCTGGTGGGCGGGCTGCTCATCGTGTGGTTTGTCAGCGGTTCACTAGGGCCGGGCCGCCTGGTGAACGTGGGCCCCACCGGCTCGACCCTCTATGCGGGAGTGCTGGCTTGGGGAGTGCCTTTCGTGGTGACCGCCCTGCTGAACCACCCGCAGATGCGCGCCGCGACCCGGCGTTTCGCGGTGCGGGTCTCGGGCAAAAATCCGGAGGCTCTTCCCACTGCTAGAATCGACTTATGACGAAGCGAGTCTTAAAGCTGCCCGGAGACCGTCCCTCCCGCCTGGTGGTGCTGATTTCCGGGGACGGTTCTAATCTGCAAGCGCTCTCTGAAGCGACCGCGAACCCTGCTTACGGTGCGGAAATAGTCGGGGTTGTTTCCGACCGGGAGACTGCCGGGGGACTGCAGTGGGCGCAGTCACAAGGGATTCCCACCGCCGCGGTTTGTCTGGGAGACTTTCCCGACCGGGAAGCCTGGGACAGCGCGCTGACGGCAGCGGTACAGTCCTGGGACCCGGATTTAGTCGTCAGCGCCGGGTTCCTGAAAATTTTGGGTCCGAAATTCTTAGCTCAATGGCCCTCTCACATCGTCAACACCCACAATTCGTTGCTGCCCTCTTTCGTGGGTATTCACGGGCCGCGCGATGCCCTCCGCGCCGGGGTGAAACTGGCGGGGGCCACGCTGTTCATAGTTGATCCCGGCATGGACACCGGCCCGATTTTGGCCCAGGTGGCGGTTCCCGTCCACGACGATGACGACCTGGAAACCTTGACCGAGAGAATCAAAGTCGCCGAACGCGCCCAGCTGGTCGACAGCGTGGGCCGGATGGTAGCGCACGGCTGGTGGATTGACGAAGTTCGTGCCGGTTTTGAAAGCGACTAGGATTGAACCGTGGGGTTTCTTTCCGCGCAACCGCGGTCGCGGCCCCGAAAGACACCCGAATAACTGTTGATTTTTAGACAAAAGCAATAACCCCAATTAAGGAAGGCAATACAAGGTGGCGGAAACGACAAATCGTAATCAGGAAACTCAGATTCCCATCAAGCGCGCGTTGGTCAGCGTGTGGGATAAAACCGGGCTGGAAGAGCTGGCGGCGGCTTTGGTCGAGGCCGGGGTGCAAATCATTTCCACCGGCTCCACCGCGAAAAAGATTGCGGCCGCGGGCTTTCCCGTCACCCCGGTAGAAGACGTGACGGGCTTTCCCGAATGCTTGGAGGGACGGGTCAAAACCCTGCACCCGCACATCCACGCCGGTATCCTCGCGGATCGGCGCAAACCTGACCACGTCAAGCAGCTGCAGGACCTGCAGGTCGAGCCCATCGACCTAGTGGTGTGCAACCTCTACCCGTTCGAGGACACGGTAGCCAGCGGCGCCGACTTCGACGCCTGCGTGGAACAGATTGACATCGGCGGGCCCTCCATGGTGCGCGCCGCGGCAAAGAACCACCCCTCGGTCGCGGTGGTCACCGCGCCTTTCATGTACCCCCACGTCATCGAGGCGGTCCAAAACGGCGGCTTTGACCTGCGGGAACGCCGAATTTTGGCGTCTCAGGCTTTCGCGCATACCGCTGAATATGACGCGGCCATCGCCACTTGGTTCGATGACCAGATTACCCACTTTGCAATGGAGGCTATTGGGGCGGAACTCGACCCGGACGCCACCGGGGATAACGGCGCGGACGCGCTGCCCGAATGGGTCGAGATGTCGGGGGACCGGGACACTTCCTTACGTTACGGGGAAAACCCGCACCAGGCCGCAGCCTTGTACATCGACATGGATGCGCTGGCGGCAAAGGTGGCCGAGGGCGGGCCGGACTCTGATTGTATGTGTCCCGAATGCGCTCCCCACCCGGATTTAGCCGACGTGGCGCTGTGCGACAGTATCGGCGCTGATGAGACTATCGTGCCAGCTCCCGGTATTGCTAACGCGATTCAGCTGCACGGCAAGGAAATGTCGTTCAACAACTACACGGACGGGGACGCGGCGATTCGCGCGGCTTATGACCACGCGGAGCCTTGCGTGGCGATTATCAAACATGCTAACCCCTGCGGCATCGCGGTAGCCGCTGATGTCGCCACCGCACACCGCAAAGCCCACGCCTGCGACCCGGTCAGTGCTTTCGGTGGGGTCATCGCGGTGAACCGTCCGGTGACGGTGGAGCTGGCGAAACAGATTGCCCCGATATTCACCGAGGTGGTGCTGGCTCCGTCTTATGAGCCGGGAGCTGTGAGCGCCTTGGCGGCAAAAAAGAACGTGCGGGTGCTTAAGGTCACTCCTCCCGATCGGGGAGCCTTGGAAATCCGCCAAATCAGCGGGGGCTACCTGGCCCAGCAGCGTGACGACGTGGCCGAGTCGGGCGACCGGCCCGGCGGTTGGACCAAGGTGTGCGGTCCTGACGTTGACGAGGCGACCTTGCACGACCTGGAGTTCGCTTGGCAAACTATCCGCGCCACGAAATCTAACGCTATCCTCCTGGCTCATGACGGGGCGACGGTTGGCATCGGCATGGGTCAGGTCAACCGGGTCGATTCCTGCAAGCTGGCGGTGGAACGCGCCAATACCCTGGGCGGACGAGAAACCGGAGACGCGGCCGCGAGTGCTCAAAGCGATGTCGCCGGGGGCGCACGTGCCGACGACTTGGCGGTGGCAGCTCCTCCCGAGCGGGCGCGCGGCGCGGTCGCGGCGTCCGACGCGTTCTTCCCGTTCGCGGACGGCCCGCAAATCCTCATCGACGCGGGCGTGAAAGCTATCGTCCAGCCCGGCGGTTCTATTCGTGACCAGGAAACTATTGATGTCTGTGAAAAGGCCGGGGTCACGATGTTCACCACCGGGGTGCGTCACTTCTTCCACTAGAGGCGTTTGGCGCGGCTGGTAATCCGGGGATTGCCGGTCGCGCCGCCCGTATAACCGTAACCGACCCGCAAACCGTCGAGGGATTCTTTTGAACACCCCAAACCCGTCGCAAACCCCTGAACCCGACACGCCGGACTGGCAGTCGCTGGATTCGGTGACGCCTGACCAGCCCACGGTGGTGCCCAACACGGCTCCGCATCCTTTCGATGCCCCCAGCCGCGCCCAAGTGTTGCTGCTGGTGGTGGCGGTGGCGGTCCTGCTGGCGCTGTCTGTCATCGGATGGTGGCAAGCGGCGGTCTGGGGTTTAGTCGTAGTGCTGTTGGCGCTGGCGGGGTTTCGCCTGACTAACCGCCACGCCTGGACTCGGGCGCGCGGAACGGTCTTTGACGTGACGGTCCTGGTCGTGGCGGCGGTGGGGATTGCCCTGGTGATGCTGGTATTGCCCGAGTGAACTGCGATAACTCGGCAGTGGGAGAGTTCAGAAAGTTGGTAAGCTAACCCTATGGCTGATGAAAAACGTAACAACCGCGACGAGATTACCAATCGGGCGCAAAACCCGATGGATAAGCCTGGTTGGGTGGAAGTAGACGGCGAGCGCTACTGGCATTGCCCGCGGTTGTTTACCGCTGAGAAACACCAAACTCTGCCTTGGACCCTGGCGGATCGGGTGCGTCGCCTGCCCAACGCGAAATTGCTGGACCGAAAGACCGAGCTCGGCGGGTGGCGTTCGATGACGGCGGTGGAGTTCAACGAGGACGTTCATTCGGTAGCGCGCGGCTTGATTGGGATGGGTTTGCAGCCCGGGGATCGGTTCTCTATCATGGGCCACACCTCGTATGACTGGATGCTGATGGAATACGCGGGATTTTGCGCCGGACTGGTGTTGGTTCCGATCTATGAGACGGATTCCGCCGAACAGATTGCGTGGATTTTAGAGGACGCCGACCCCGCTTTGGTGGTGTGCGAAACGAACGCGATGCGCCAGCTGGTCAGCTCGAAACGGGATTGCGGCCGCAGCCTGAAACACGTGTTGTGCCTGGAAGATTCGGCGGTGGTCAGGATTAAGAAGGCCGGTATGGACGTTCCTGATTTCCAGGTTGACGAGCGTTCCCGCGCGGTGACTATCGACGACGTGTCCACGATTGTGTACACCTCCGGGACTGCCGGAAAGCCCAAAGGTGTGGAAATCACGCACGGGAACTGGATGGAACTGCTGGCCAACGGGATGAAGTGGATGCCGGAAATCGCGGGGTATCCGTCCTCTCGGCTGCTGGTGTTCCTGCCGCTTGCTCACGTTTTGGCTCAATACCTGCAGTTGATTCAAGTGTGGGGGGCGGGCACGCTGGGTCATGCTCCCAATATCCGCAACCTCATCACTGACCTGCAAGAGTTCGCTCCGTCCTACGTCATGGTGGTGCCGCGGGTGCTGGAAAAGATTTACAACACGGCTCAGGTCCAAGCCCGGGCGCACCGGATTTCGCGCATTATGTTTTCACGGTCGGTGAAAGTTGCCGAAGCTTATTCGCGGGCTTTGGATACGGCAGAAGGGCCCAGCCGGCGGTTGCGGGCGCAGCGTTTGATGTATTCTCAACTGGTTTATCGCCGGATTTTGTCTCTGTTTGGGCCGAATCTGAAGTTTGTGATTTGCGGCGGGGCGCCGTTGAGCGAAGAACTCGGGCACTTTTTCCGCGGCATCGGAATGCCGGTGTTGGAGGGCTACGGTTTGACCGAAACCTGCGCGCCGCTGTGCTTTAACAACATTAAGAACTACCGTATCGGCACGGTCGGGCCCGCGGTGGCGTCTACTGACCTAAAGATTTCTCCCACCGGAGAGTTGCTGGCAAAGAGTCCGGCCATCTTCCATCGCTACCACAACAATCCGGAACAGACCGAGGCCGCTTTTGAAAACGGCTGGTTTAAGACCGGCGATTTGGCCACCATTGATCAGGACGGTTTCGTCAGGATTACGGGACGTGCCAAGGACATCATCGTCACCGCCGGGGGAAAGAACGTGGCGCCCTCCGTGCTGGAAGATCCGCTGCGCCAGTATGCCCTGATTAACGAAGTGCTGGTGGTGGGCGAGGGCATGCCGTTCGTGTCCGCCCTGATTACCTTGGATACGGATATGTTGCCGACCTGGCTTAAGAACCACGGGATGCCCACGATGGACGCGCTGACCGCCTCCAAGGATCCCCAGGTGTTGCAGGCCATTTCCCGAGCGGTGGAACGGGTCAACGCCCGCGTGTCTCGCGCCGAATCCATCCGCAAGTTTAAGGTCTTGCCGACCGCCTTTACCGTCGAAAACGGTCTGCTGACCCCGTCGATGAAGGTGAAGCGCAAGGAAGCGGCCGCGGCGTTTGCTGCCGAGATTGAGGAACTTTACGCCGACAAACTGGTGAAGTAAGGCCGCCGGCCCGCCGCGGGAAAACCATAAACAACTTCAGGGAAAACTATCCTGGAAATTTATCTCGATATCGAGTAAAATTTCGGTAGTGGCGATAAGCCCTAAAAATTGACCTCTACAAGGAGTAAAAATGGCGAAAATCAAAGTGGAAAATCCGGTGGTCGAACTCGATGGCGATGAGATGACCCGCATTATTTGGCAACAGATTCGCGAAAAACTCATCTTGCCTTACCTGGATGTGGACCTGAAGTATTACGACTTGGGCATCGAAAATCGTGACAAGACCGAGGATCAGGTCACTGTCGATTCCGCCAATGCCATTAAGAAGTACGGGGTGGGCGTGAAGTGCGCAACCATCACTCCTGATGAGGCTCGCGTGGAGGAGTTCGGACTAAAGAAAATGTGGAAGTCCCCCAACGGCACTATCCGCAACATTCTGGGCGGGGTCATTTTCCGCGAACCCATCATCATGCAAAACGTACCCCGCTTGGTCAAAGGTTGGGACAAGCCCATTGTGGTGGCGCGTCACGCGTTTGGCGACCAGTACAAGGCGACGGATTTTAAAGTTCCCGGTGCCGGCAAGGTCATGTTGAGCTGGGTGCCTGACGATGGCAGCAAGCCCATCGAGCACGAGGTCATTCACATGCCCGAGGCGGGCGGCGTCACCATGGGCATGTACAACTTCAACGATTCCATCCGCGATTTCGCCCACGCCTGCTTTAACTACGCTCTGGTACGGAAGTACCCGGTGTACCTGTCCACCAAGAACACGATTCTAAAAGCGTACGACGGCCAATTCAAAGACATCTTCGCCGAAATCTATGAAACCGAATTCAAGGACAAGTTTGAGGCCGCCGGGTTGCTCTATGAACATCGGTTGATTGACGACATGGTCGCGAGCTCCCTGAAGTGGCACGGCGGCTACCTCTGGGCGTGCAAGAACTATGACGGTGACGTCCAGTCCGACACGGTGGCTCAGGGCTTCGGCTCACTAGGGTTGATGACTTCCGTGCTGATGACCCCGGACGGGCGCACGGTTGAGGCCGAGGCGGCTCACGGCACGGTGACGCGCCACTACCGGGCTTGGCAGCGCGGGGAAAAGACTTCCACCAACCCGATTGCCTCCATCTATGCGTGGACGCGCGGGCTGGCGCATCGTGGCAAGCTCGATAACACTCCGGCGGTCATTGAGTTCGCCGAGACCCTCGAGGATGTCATTGTGAAGACTGTCGAGGGCGGTCAGATGACCAAGGACCTGGCGCTGTTGGTCGGCGGGGACACCCCCTGGTTGACCAGCGACGACTTTATGAATGCGTTGGATGAGAATCTGCAGGCTCGCTTGAGCTAGAGCGCCGGCGCATCAGCACCAACCCCACCACAATCAGCCCGGCGCTCAGCGTCACGGCTCCGGCAACCTGCACCCCGGTTCTCGCCAGGGCGTCAGCGACTCTGGAGGGCAGGGAGTGGTTCGGCGGGGTCAGTCCCCATTCTTCCCACACGCCCGCCACGCGCGGGTCGTCCGGGTTGGGAATGTAGCTGTTCGTTTTCGGATCGTAAATCCAGCCGGGAATGTCATAAGGGTCGGTGACCCGGTTCGGGTCCACCCCTTTCGGCAACGGCGGTAGCGGCTTCTCAGAAGGGGTCGGGGTAGCGCTGGGTTTTGGGCTCTGGCTGGGCGTGGCGCTCGGGCTGGGCGTGGCGCTCTTGCTGGGGAGGGGAGTCGGTCCGGGCGCGGGGATATATCCGGGAAGGATCGGGCCGCCCCCGGTGTTCCCTCCCGGTTTGGGTGTTGTGGTCGCGACGGGTTTCGGTACCAGCGCCAGCCCGTATCCCCACTTGGCGGTCCCGGACGACGTATCCCCATAGGGCAGGGTCACCAGGGAGGGGTAAAACTTGAGGTAGTTGGCGGTTGGCGTGCTTGGTGGGGTGGACTCGATGAGGTACATTCCCAGCGCTAGATTGCTGAACTTCACCACGCCGGCATTGTTCGTGGTGCCGGTGGACACCGGGGTCAGCCCTTTAGCCCGCGCCGCGGTGACGCTCATTGTTGCTAACTTGGTGTAATCCACCCCTGCGCCCGTGGTGGCGACACCGTCCACTTTCGAAATCTTTACGGTGTAGTTTGCTGTAGACCCGTTGGGTACGGTCGGTATTTGCGGGTCATCGTTGGGGTTCTTGCGGGTCAGGCGCACTTCCAGTGTGCCCGGATAATTGGAGTTGATAGCATCCACATTGAGAGTCGCGGTATCACCGGTGATGGCGTGAATATTGTCCTCTTCGCTGCTGGCCAGGGCGGGCGCCGCACCCAGGCTGAGAGTCAGCGCAAAACCTGCCCCCAGCGCGGCCAGGCGCATTCTCAGTTTCGTTTCCATGACTTCATCTCCCTGGGTTTTTCCGTTTCGCCAGGCGCATCGCCTTTGAAGTTTTCGTTTCGCCGCCGGCGCCGTTGGCCCCACACCCACACTATTGCCAGCACTGCGGCCGCCGCGGCGATAGCGACCAGCACCCACATCCACCAGGACACGACCTGCAGCGGAGCTTGCACAGCGGGGAAGTCCTCGGGGGGCAGGGTGGTGCGTTCCCCGGTGACCAGCAGGCGGTGGGAGTTGATGCCATAAGGAGTGCAGGTCAGGACCGTCAGCAGGTCTCGTCCGCCCTCGACTTTGAGGGTTTTCACTTCGTCAGGTTTCACGACTCGAATGTCGTAAACCCGGTAAGCCATCTTGCGTCCCATCACGTCCAGGAACATCAAATCGCCTTTTTCCACGTCCACCAGGTGGTCGAGCAGGGTCGCGGTGGGCAGTCCGGTGTGTCCGGTCAGCACGGCGTGGGTGTCATTCCCACCCACCGGCAGGGACGAACCGTAGAGGTGGCCAATCCCGCGCTCCAGGGTCTCCACTTCGGAACCGTGATAAATCGGCAGGTCGACCCGCGCTTTGGGAATAATCAAGCGTCCCATTTCGGGCAGCAGGTCCAGCTGGTGCAGATACCCCTGATAGGGATAGTTGTTCTTTGACACGCGCGCCATCCACGGGTCCAGCACGGGAATGCCGGGAATGCTCCGGTTGTATTCTTCGGCTTTGGCGAGCATTTCGTCCAGGGCTTCGGGTCGGCTCTGTTCTATCTGTTCGCTGTAGGCCAAGGTGTGGCGGCGTTGTTCATAGTTGTTGAGGTTTGTGGCCACCACCGGGTAGAGCAGTACCCCTATCCCAATGATGGTCAACAGCACAGGAATCCACAGGCGGGGGCGTGAGTCGACGACATTGATGTGCTTCGGCGCGTTCGCGACTGAGCGTGGCACCAACACTACAGAGTTCTTTCCGCTCACGTTATTCCCCTCCTTTCGGTTAGTTGAGATTATCCCGGTACTGCGGGTGAGTGCGCTTAGGAGCGCTGGCGGTGCATATAGACGGCAGCTCCACCCAACAGCACCAAACCGAGCACCACGAACAGGGCAATGCCCATGCCGCCGGTATTCGGCAGTAAGCCCGTGATGGAGCTGGTGGAGGTGTTCTTTACCGTCACCGTTACGGTTTGGCTAGAATCGCCGGTAATCTTCGCCTTAGTGAATTCGAACTTTTGCGGACCAGCTAGCTGCTGATAGCCGTCCGGTGCCTTGGTTTGCACCAGGCAGAGCTGTCCCTCAGTGGCACCCAGCGGACCGACAAGCACACCGTCGGCAGCGTTTTCAATCTCGAACTCACTGTTGACACCGATGGTCAGCAGTGTGTCCTCCTCGATTGTGGTGCCCACGGGGTTGCCCCCGCACTTGTAGATCTTGAACTTTCCGCCGGAAAGCTTGGTGCCGTCAGCGTTTTCGTTCAAAATCTTCAGTTTGCCGAACACCGTTTTGGCGGGGTTATTCGTATCGAACGGAATCGTCGTTTCTGCATCACCTCCGTTTGTGGTGGTGTAAATGGCTTTCGCCTCGTTGGCCACCTCGCCGGTAGTACTGACAGTGTCCAACACTTTGGTGGTGACCTCCAAACGCATGGTTTTGCCTTTATTGTTGTTGAGTTTCTGGATGCCGCCGTTCGTGAAGGTGACTACCAGCTGGTTACTATCCGGGCTGCCTGGTGCCACGGTGTAGTCTCCGCTAGCGCCGGCGGTCAAGGAGACCTCACCGCTTCCGGTGTTAATGACAGCGGAGGTGACATTCATAGCTTTCATATTGGTAGGTATATCCAGCACCTTAAATGCCGTGAAAGTGTCGTTCTTGATACCTGGAATCGGCACTTCCATCTGCCAGGTCATCGTGGAACCTACCGAAATCGGAGTGCCTGCCGGGGTAATATCCTTCTTTTTAATCTTGCCGGCATCTCCGTTCTTGGGGTAGACATGAATGTCATAAACCCATTCAGACGTGTTCGTGGGGTTCGTCATGGGGACGAACACGACCGCCGGAGCCATCAGGGTTTTCCCCTCCGGGGCAGCAGTCTGCGTGAGTAGATACACGCCCGGCTTTAGACCCTGGAATTCACAGGTACCGTTTGCTGCAGTGATGCCGGTCTGTGTCGTGAAGTGCGGATCCAGGGTGCCGAAATCTCCTGCCGTCAATCTGAGGGCACTCGAATATCCAGCATTAGTCGTGATATTTTTGTCGGATTTCTCGAGTTTGAAGGTGGCGCCTTGGATTGCCGCGGCTCCCTCGGGCAGCGGATCCGTGACCATGCCGGTGGCGTTTACGGCTCCTCCGGTTGGCATAGTCAGGGCGTGAACTGTGATTGATCCATTTGTATCTGGATTAATTGGTGCGGCGGAGGCGGCCGGTGCGTTGAGCATTCCCGCAGCCCCCAGCAGGGCGACCGCCCCGGTAGCGAAAATCGCCACCGCGCGTCGCCAAATGGGTAAACCTGTGCGTTTCATGGTTTTCTAACCTCATCTTCCTGTGTTTATTAGTGGTTTTCCTTGAGTAAAGTCTTGCGACGGTAAGCCAGGGCGAGCCCGCCCGCCAGCATCAGCAATCCGGTGATTTCAACCCAGAGTCGCGCCCCACCGGTCTTGGGCAGGTATCCCGAAGAGACTTCCGCCACATCAATAGACCACGGCTGGGCATCGTTTACGGGGGTCTGCACCGCCACCAGTCCGGTGTGTGAGACATAGTCCGCCAGTTCTACCGTGAGGTCCTCACCAAAGTTGGTGTACGGGTCAAAAGTGGGGTTGGTGGTGGTGCTCTGGTGGTTTGTGGGGTTCACGGTAAACTGCCAGTAGGTCGGCAACATTTCACCCATCCCGGACTTCGTTTCTTCCAGTACATACCCGCCGGGTGCCAGCGTGGCCGCGAATACGCCGGGTATTTTGTTACCGTTCGTGTCCTTTTGTGCGCTGACTTCAATGCCCTCGGCCGAAATCGGATCGCCGTTCGTGTCGACGGGATAAATCTTAAAAATAGCCCCTTTATTGACTGGCTGCTGATCCTTATCCACTTTGCGGACCTGGACTTTTGCCTTGTCCCGATAAATCGTGTGCAGCACCACGCGTGGGTCGTCTCCGGCAGTCATCGTGAAACCAGCCGAGGGTATCTCAGCGCGGGCCGCAGCCGACCATTCAATGCCGGTGCCATCGGCCTTGGGTACGTCGGTAAACGTCGGTTCGGTGCGGGGCGCCCCGGTGGCCGGGTCTATCAGCTGGTTTCGTGGCGGCGTCATCAGCGCGGTCAGGTGGGTTAGCCCCTCAGTCGCGAGATTATCCAGATTGGGCGATGGCGCCTGGGGAACAATGGTGCAGGTTGAACCGATTGGCACTATTGTGCGCGCCAACTGGGCCGCTTTTGCGTTGCCTACCGTGGCGGGGCTAACGCTGGTGTCCTCATACTGCAGACTGCCCGAGCCGGGGGACGTGTAACCCGGCAGTGTCGGATAGGTACAGCTGTAGTTATAGGGGTACTGTGTCGTGTCCTTTGCAAGCAGCGCCTTAGCGCGGTCGCCTTGCGGATACGCCACGACCCCAATATCGGCCTTTTGCACCAGGTAGGTGTTTGTGAAAGTGATGGTGGTCTGATTTTGCCCCGTGGGGTCAAGGGTTACACCTTTCGCGTTCCGATACTGCTTCAAATCTGATTTCTGGGTCGAGCATTGCTGATCCGGATCAGTTGTCGGGCAGGGGTATTTATCGTCCATATACTCGGGCTGGAACGCTTCCGCATGCACTTCCGTGCCAGGATTCGTGCCGCTTGACGACGTGACTTCGCTCCAGTCCGCGCCGAGCCGGTGGCGTAAAGTCGGGTAGTTGGCTATCGGGTCAGTGCCGGCGTTGTCTAGCGTGAAAGCGCAGGTAGCCGTGGCGGGCAGGATATCCTCCGTCTGCGAATCTAGCGTGACTTTAACTGCGTTACCGGAACTGCCCACGTCAACGGTGCCGGTATATGTCACCGGAGTACCCTCCTTGGCAGGAGGTACCACCGGATTCCGCAGGTATGCATCGGTGCAGGTGTAGTTCACCTTGTATGCGAGGGTACCGAGCTGCGAGCCAACGTTTTCTTCATACGTGCTGTTGGTCTCAGTATCCACCAAGGCCTTGACCGACAATTTCGCTTCGGGGCGAGTGTAGGTGTTCGTCAAATCGAACTCGGTGAACTCTTGGGTCGTGCCTTGAGCCGACACATGGTCGGGGTGCACCTGAAAGCCTTTCAAGATGCCTTCGTTTTGACCCGGCAATAGGTTCCCGTCCGCCTCGTAGGTCACGTCGCCCCCGGTTCCGCTGTGTACGGTACCGCCGTTCACATCAATGTCCCCAAATAGGGTCGCCAACTGACCCTTCAAAGTCTCCAGAGGATCGGTGGCGTCGGCGGGAATATCATCGGTCAAAATCGTAGAGTTATCCGAGCTCACCCGGTGCAGCTGGTAGCCCACCGTAGCGTCGTAGGGTTCCGGCCGGGTCTGCGCGATGACACAGTTATAACCCACCGGCACAAACACGTCGGAGAGGTAGGTGGCAGCGTAGGGATCAGGATCAGACGTACTGTGCTCCAGCTTCAGCGTGGTGTTATAGATAGCGGCGGCGTTACCGGCGTTCGGAATCGTCACTCCGTTTGCCACCAGGGTGGGGGGTTTGCAATACAGACGCAGCGAGATCTCCTTGTCCGCACCCAGTCGCTTACCGTTTCCGTCCACGGTGAGGTGAACTTTAACCTGGGTCTTTTCAAACGTGTAGTTGTTCCACGGCACCATCGTGCCCGCAAAGTTTTCCGGCAATGTCTTAGGCACTTTCGGGTTGGTGGAACCGGTGGGGTTGTCATCTTGCGACCAGAAGTCGTTGTTCTTGGTTCCGGTGTCACGTGGCAGCTTCACCTGGGCGGTGGCTTTCGAGGTGGAAGTCTGGTAGCTGCACAGCTCGGTGCCCAAGGTTTCGCAGTTGGACACAATCGGTTCGCGAGAACGGAACCCCGGAGTCAGCTCCCAATAGTTATCCCACTTGGAGTGCTTGCGTTTGGCTTTGGTCTCGTCCTCGGACACGGCGCAAACAGCACCGGCGGGCAGGGCATCTATGGGGTGCCATTCACCTTGCTGGAAGCGCCCCATCTCGATGCTTCGCTTGTTGTCCAAGCTACCGGCGTACCTTATGTATTTTGAGCGCGTAGGTGATGTGGTGCCTCATATAGTTTG
>NZ_CAUPIY010000011.1:0-85881 GCF_963511525.1 uncultured Mobiluncus sp.
CTTACACCGCAAAGAAAAACCCGAAATAAAGACACACAAAATGTTACTTAACCCTTCGTGGACTACGTGTTGTCCGCTGCGGCGCAAAAGGTCTTTGCCAAGTACGGGTTCATGAGTCCCGCTAAGTAAAGGTTCGCGTTGAACACTGGTAACCACGGCTTTCCCCGCTGGCTGTATCTGCCAGCGGGGATAGCCTTGCTGTTGGTCGTTTTGCCTATTGTGGGGCTGATGGTGCGAGTGCCGTGGACCCGGCTGGCGGAAATTCTGACCCGCGACGAATCCCGCGACGCTTTGCTGTTGAGCCTGCGCACCTGCTTGGTGTCGCTGGTGCTGGTGTTGATTCTGGGGACGCCCCTGGCGCTGCTGATTTCGCGCACCGAGGGATTTTGGGCTTACGTGTGGCGCACTTTCGCGGTCCTGCCTATGGTGTTACCCCCGGTCGTAGCCGGTTTAGCGCTCTTGGTTACGCTGGGGCGCCGCGGCGTAGTGGGACAGTACCTGTCCTGGGCCGGTATCGAGATTGGGTTCACCACCATAGCCGTGGTGCTGGGGCAAACATTCGTGGCCATGCCTTACTACGTGGTGTCCCTGGAGTCAGCGCTGCGCACTTTTGATTCCGGTTACGAGCGGATTGCGGCGACTTTGGGGGCGTCTCCGACCTATGTGTTGCGCCGCGTCACGCTGCCCTTGCTGAGCCCTGCCATAGTCGGGGGCGCCACCATGGCTTTTGCCCGCGCCTTGGGCGAGTTCGGGGCCACCCTGACTTTCGCAGGCTCGCTGCAAGGGGTGACCCGCACCCTCCCCCAAGCTATCTATCTGTTGCGCGAGGACGACTCCGACCTGGCTTTGGCACTGTCCGTAGTACTGGTGCTGCTGGCGGCCACCATGATGGGATTGTCGGCCATCTTTACCACCCGCCGCACCAAGCAGCTCACGACGCAACCGGAAAGTGGTGACGAGCAATGAAAACTCGTCCTGAAACCGCGGCACACCCCGCGGAATTCCCCACCGCCACCACCGCGGCTGGGAGCGAAGTCCTGGTGAAGGCGGGCATCAAGGAACGTGACGTCACGGTGCAGTGCGCTTTTCCGGCGGGACTGATTACCGCTATCGTCGGACCGAACGGGGCCGGGAAGTCTACGATTCTGGGGATGATTTCCGGGCTGCTGGCCCCCGATTCAGGAGAGGTTCGCAGCGGGGAAACGGTGTTTGCCGATGCCACCCGGTTCCTGCCGCCCCATCAGCGTCCAGTCGCGATGCTGACCCAAAAGCCCCTGCTGTTTCCACACTTGAGCGTGTTGGAAAACGTGGCGTTTGGGCCGCGAGCCCGGCATCGGTCACGGGCGGAGGCTCGGCGTATCGCGCGCCAGGAGTTAGCGGCGGTAGGCGCTTTGGAACTGGCGGATCGCCCCGCTACGGCGCTGTCCGGCGGGCAGTCGCAGCGCGTGGCGTTGGCTCGAGCCCTAGCGACGCACCCGCAAGTCGTGCTGTTGGACGAACCATTTTCCGCCCTTGACGTCGAAACTGCCGCCAAACTGCGGGAAGTGTTGTCGAAACGGCTGCGTCAAGAGCCGCGGCCGACAGTAATTTTTGTGACCCACGACCCGCTCGACGTGTGGATGTTGGCCGACCATGTGGTCGCCATCGAGAACGGCCATTTGATTGGGGAAGGCACGGTGGTGGAAATGCTGGGCCAGCCTGCCACGAAGTTTCTGGAAAAACTGTCCGGCGTGAACCTGTTGGCCGGGGTCATTGAGGAATCCGGCGAAGTCGCCACAGTTGATGCCGGCGGGGTGAAACTGACGGGATTGTGGCAAGGCCAGCATCATCCCGGCCCCCAAACCCCAGCTCTCACCGCTTTTGCTCCCCAGTCTGTGGCCCTGTTCGTAACGGCTGTTTCCGGCTCTCCACGCAACACCTGGCAGGCCCGCGTCACGGACATCACACCGCGCGGTGCGGTGCAGTGGATCAGTTTGGAGCTGGACGGGGGGCAAAGCATCCAAGCCGTCCTGACCCCGCAAGCCGTCAGCGCCCTGCAGCTGGCTCCCGGTTCGCCCATTTTTGCCGAGGTTAAAGCCACTCAGATTACGGTTTATCCGCGTTAGGTTTTGATAAACCGTAAATATAAGGGGAGATTTGGGCGGTAGCTGCCATTATTGGCAGCTACCCGGCTATTCTCCCCCTATAATCACCGATTTCATTTTGATACCTATGGAATTGGCTCTTCCGGACACCCTTTCAGCACCCCCATCATGGCCTGTTTCTCTGCCGGGGTCACCCACAGCCCGTATTTCGCTTTCACCGCAATCTGACGCGCCACGTAAGCACAGCGGTAATCGCGTGCGGGCGGCAGCCATTCGGACGCATCCTGGGATTGTTTATCCTGATTGGCCTGGCCTTTCACCGCTTCCAAGTTCAGCGGGTCGTTGGCGATGGCTTCCCGTTGCCGCTGGCTGAGCTGCTGGCCGCCAGTACGCCACACGTTACCCAACGCCACCACGTGGTCAATCTGAACCGCGTCAGAGGTTTCCTGTGACCGCTTAAAATCAACGGTCTCTCCGGTGTATTTATCGTGCAAAACCCCGCTTTGCACCACGCAGTGCGCGGGAGTGGTGTTCGTAGCCGCTCGATATTGGACGTCCTCTAGGTCGCGAGCCAACACTTCGTTACGCGTATTGCAATTGTCACCGTCGAGGTCCAACCACCCCTTGCCGAACAGCTGCTCACGGTCAAAGCCCCGGAAAGGGTCTTTGTCGCGCACTTCCAAAGTGCCCAACACGTCACTAGCGCGGCTCCCCGCAGTTTTTCCAGCAGCGGCGTCACGAGTCTGTTGCCCGGCGTTCCCGGATTGACTGGCGGAATGAGTCTGGTCACCGCCGATGAGCCCGAACAACCAGCCGTCGTCCCCGACGAACTGGGTGCCCAAACCGGTCACAGCCACCACAGCGAACGCCACCAGAGCTAGGTTGCGTCCGCGCTGGTTGCGGTTTGAACTCTTGCCGAACCACCCGTCCCAGGGTGCTACCTGCGGAGTTTCCGGTTCTAGACCGGGGTTTTCCTCCGGCCCAGCACCCTGACCAGTTTTGTTCTGTTTGCTCATGCGTCCAGCCTAACGAAGTAATCTTGCCCGGTCACATCTGCCACCAGTCCCACCCCGCGAGGTCTGTCCCCAAGGGTGGCAAAATCAACGACCGTGTCTCGTGACGGTGCCACCACGGATTGAGGTGTGAAAACTCCGGCGGAAAAACCGGCAAAATCCGGGTCTAGGGCCACCCAATCCACCAGCTCCGTCCAGTCCGGTTTGTCGGATTTGCTGGTCGTATCGTCCCCGGCGGCACATTTCGCCCCGGTGGCACCCAACTTCGCAACGCGGGTTTCGATCTCTCGGCCCAATAACTCCAAGCCCGGCACGATTTGGTTGGCTCCCCAGGACGCGGAATCTCGCCACACCTCAAAGTCGACCCCGTCCTGCACCAGGCGCCGCCGCGCCAGATGCACCCCCAAACTATTGCGCTCTATCCCCAGGAAATGCCGCCCCAGCTGGGCTGCCGCCACCAAAGTGGAGCCGGATCCGGCAAAGCAGTCCATCACCAGGCCCCCCGGCGGGCACGCCGCGGCTATGGCGCGTTGCATGACTTCCACCGGTTTTTGAGTCGGATACCCCACCCAGGTTTCGGAATGATTCGGCGGCCGGGAAATCTGCCAAACATCGGGGGCGACCATGCCCCGCGGGTTAAACATTTCGCGGCGTTTCGGGGCAATGGCCGCGTTATACGCCACCCGCACCGCATCGGGGTCGAAATAGTGGCGGCGCCGGTCCCGGGCGTAAAACAGGATGGTGTCGTGTTTGTGGCCGAAAGCCCGCCTCGACCCCCCGCCCGAAGCGTAAGCCCACACAATCTCGTTGACCAGGTTACTTGCCCCAAATACCTCGTCCATAACCAGGCGCAAAGCGGCGGAGGAATGCCAATCGCAGTGCACAAAAATAGTTCCCGTTGGCGACAAAAATCGTCGTAGCACCGTCAGCCTCTCGTACAGATGTTGCAGGTAATCAGCGGTTTGCCAGCGGTCGCCGTACTGTTTCACGGCAATAGTGCGTTTCGAGGCACCGCGGTGGTGCGTGCGAATCTGTTGCACATAGTCAGCCCCGGAGTTAAACGGCGGATCGATATAGATACAGTCGACGCTGCCCTCGTATTGGGGCAGCAATCCGCCCATGACCTGCAAGTTTTCCCCGACATAGAGGCGGTTTTCGCTCTGCGATGTCGCCACTTTGCCCCCGAGCATTTCGCGGTAGCGTTCGGCTGGGACGTAGGATCGAGTTTCGGGCAACACCACTTCGTGTTTTCCGCGCCACGTGAAAGCCAGTTCCGGGGGTTTTTCCTGCACCATCCCATCCTACTGTGGGCGACTCATCCGGCAACAACCCGCCACTTCCAGCGGGAAGTCGCGCTTTCACCGCCAGAGAAATTCCGCGGCAGGGCCTGGTGAAATCGGCTAAAATGAAACCTACCACCAGTCGGGAGGAAACGGGTCATGAGTGAGGACAGCGGGGATTTTTTCGATAATCCTTTCGAGTTGCCATTCGACAACGCGCCTTTTTCCGTCAATAGGCTGCCCAACCTAACTCGTGACCGAGTTAAGAAAGTCTTGGAAGGCCACAACTGGAGTTACCAGGTCAACCACGACGGTGATGTGGGCGGGGCCTGGCAAAACGGCATCTATTACTTCCAGGTAACCGGGGAAAAGGACACTATCCTCTGCGTGCGCGGCACTTGGCGCGGAGAACCGGAACTGGATGATTTCATCCTGATTAACTCGATTTGTAACCGCTGGAACACAGACTATTACTGGCCGAAAGCCTACGCGAGAGTGACCGAAGACCGCGAAGTCTACGTGCATACGGAACTGCCCATCAGCTGGCGTACCGGCTTGACGGACGCGCAGCTGGACGAACAGGTACGCTGCGCCTTGGAATCCAGCGAGGATTTCTTTGAGCATCTGGCCGAGCAGCTCCCCAACGCGGTGCCGGAACCTGACGAAGATTCCGAATAGGCTCTTACGTGGGCAGCATCCACCACAGGGCGCGGCCTTTGGCACGGTAGCGTTCCAAGAAGCGCTCCATCCGCACTGCCCAATAGGGTCCCAAACCGTGACGTACCCGCAGCACCTGCTGCGCGGCGTCTTTGCCTTTCTTTGGGTAGGTAAGCTCGGCATAGAAACCCCGCGAGGAAATCAGCCCGTAATCCCAACACAAACTCAACACTGATTCAATCTCTTCCAAGGTTTCGGGCAAAACCTTGTTTTTCTGTCCGCTCAGTTCTTCGATAATCAAATCGGTGACCTGGCGGCTCATCAAGTGAGCCATGTCACGAGTCTGCATCGGGACGGGTGCCGGGACAGAATCGCTATCCGCGGTGAGTTCACGCGTGTCCATCGCAATTGCCGAACCAATCCCAAAAATATTGCGATACGTGGGATTGCGGAAAGTGCGCGGCAAGACTGTCACCACTTGGCCGGAGCCGTTTTGCTGGGTTTTCGCGTCCACCCGCAGCCGCCCCCAGCCATCGTACAAGTCCTCGCGCAAATCCGCTCCGTTCGCGTCATGCACCGCCAAGGGAGTGAGAACCCGCGCCGCTTCCACCGCCACCAAATCGCATTCCATTTCTTCGGGCTGGCCCTCGCCGTGTACCGGAACAAACCTGACTCTGCGCCCATTGATCGAGGCCAGGCGCATATCTTTGTGCAGAATCAGGCGGTGCCGATCGATGAGATGCACAAGGGCGGTCTGCATGTCCTCTTCCATCTTCGGGTCGTCGGTGTGGCCGTACATCCACGGTCGTCCCGCGTCGAAAAAGTGCAGTTCCACCCGGGAGCGCAGGAAAGCGGCCCGCAGCACCTCGTCCACGCACAAGGCATATTCCAGCGCCCCGTAAAAACCACCCATGCCGCGGGCGGACCGACCGATGGCGATGACTTTCGGCTTGTCGTCCACCGGGGAATCCTGCAGTTCAAACAGCAGTCTGCGCAGTTCTGCCTCCCCCGCGATGGCGCTGTCCAGGCGGTCCAGGACACAGGTCGGCACCGTGGTCGCTTCCGCGGGAATGCCCGCGACCCGATCAATGTCGTGCCCGGTGGCGATGACCAGGTAATCGTAAGGCACCCGCGCGACTTCCCCCTCCAGATGTGAGCCGGTAAAAGTCATCTGAACCTGGGGACGCGGGTCGTCCCGGTAGCCCTTGGGGTAAACCGCGGTGGCCACTCCCTGGTGAAAAATAATTCCTTTACGCCGATAGAGCGGACCGAGCGGAACGGTTTGGCGCTGCACCGACTGCAGGCCAGAGGCAATCTGGGCCATAACGTCGGGATTAGTCCAAGCCGAGCCGGGGCTGATAACGATGACATCGTGGTCGTCTTTCAGGCGATGTTTTAAGCCGAGGGCTGTCGAGTGGCCAGCCATTCCGGCGCCTATAACAACAATCCGCGCCATCTTAGTATCCTTTTTTCTTCAGGAGTTCCGCCGAAAACGTTGCCCCGCAACGTTTTTTCACCGGCTCCACACCACCACGCGCCGACACACACTCGCTACGCTCGCTGTCGGCACGCCAACCTGCGCCTATAACTACAATCCGCGCCATGGGTCACCGGGCCGGATTGTCCAAGCGGACTTTGATGGTGCTGGTGGCTTGTTCCACCGGCTTGATTTTCAGCTGGTCGATATTCACGTGCGCCGGCAAGTTCAAGGTCCACACAATAGCTTGGGCGACATCGGCCCCCACCAGCGGATAATCTACCCCGGCATAAACGCCCTCCGCCGCAGCCTTGTCCTCTAGGCGGGCCAGGGAAAATTCCGGGGTTTGCACCAATCCGGGCATAATCTCGATAATCCGAATCGGTTTACCCACCAACTCCAGGCGCAACGTCTCGGGCAACATCGCCTCGGCGTGCTTGGCGGCGGTATAACCCGCCCCGCCCGGATACGTCTCGTGACCGGCAGTCGAGGTGACGAACACCAAATCCCCACCCCCGTGAGCCAACATTTGCGACAGGAAAGCCTGGGTGACCTGCAGGGAGGACAAAACGTTGATGCTATACATGGTTTTCCACCGCTCCAGCTTCGCCTCCATCACGGTGTCGGTGCCGCGCGCTCCCCCGGCATTGTTGACCACCGCGTCCACGACCTGTCCCTCGGCGGTCGCCCACTCAAACAGCGCCTGGACGTGCTCAGGAACGGTCAGGTCAGCGGCAAAAGCCGCGCAGCCCGTCTCATAAGCCAGTGCGGCCAGCCTATCGGCGCGCCGGGCGGTCGCCAACACCTCCCAACCGCAGGCACACATCTGTTTCACGGTTTCCCAGCCGATGCCGGTAGAAGCCCCGGTCACCAGCACTCGTCCCGGCTGGCGGGCCGGTCGCGTTTCGGGAACTGTAATTCCGAAACTTTGGGGGTCAAGAGGGTGTGAGGACGGCTTTACGGGTCCGGGTGTGATGCTCATCTTTTGGTCACCTTTCCAAAATTTTTGGCTGCAGAGCCACGCTATAGACTTAGCCTATAGGAAAACAACTCCGGCGGTTTGCTCTGAACGCCAGGGAAAACCGCGCAAATCAGGAAAAGAGGCAACATGAAACTCGGTTTTATTGGAATGGGTGCCATGGGTTCGGCAATCGCGGCGGGAGCCCTGAAGCACGACTTCGTCAAAGCCGGTGACCTGAGTTTTTCTGATTTCGGGGTGACCCCGGGGGAACATCCGCTGACCAAAGAGTTCGGAGCCCAGCAGGTGGCTTCTAACCGGGAACTGGTCGGGTCGGTTGACGCGGTAGTCGTCGCCGTGAAACCGAAACACATCGGCGCAGTCCTCACCGAAATTGCCCCGGAACTGGGAGGAAAGCTGGTCATTTCTATCGCCGGAGGGGTCGGGCTGGACCATCTGGAGGGCTGGTTGTCCCCGGATACCCCCATTGTGCGGGTCATGCCAAACCTGAACGCCCAGGTCAACGCCGCCATGTCGGCCTTGTGCGCGAACGCGGCGGTAACCCCGGAACAAAAGCAGTACGCCCTGGGACTGTTCAACGCGGTGGGCCGCACGGTCGAGCTGGAAGAATCCCTGTTCTCCGCGTTTACCGCCATTGCCGGTTGTGCCCCCGCCTGGACTTATACCTACGTGGAAGCCTTGGCAAAAGCCGGCGTGGCTGCGGGCCTGACGAAGACTGCGGCCATCGAGTCCGCGACCCAGATGCTGCTGGGCTCCGCCCTCATGCTGCAAGACGGTTTGGAAAAGGGCGCTCACCCCGGACAGCTGGTCGATCGGGTGTGCTCCCCCGGCGGCTCCACCATCGCCGGTTTGCTGGCGGGCGAGGACGCGGGATTCTCGCGAGCCGTAGTACACATGGTTGAGGGCGCCATGGCCGGGGACGCCAAAGCGACCCAGAAATAACCCCCGCCCCACCGAACCCGTTAGGGTAGCGGGAACGCGAGCGGGTAGACTATTGCAGGTAAATCACAACGATAAAAGGAAAACGATGACCGAGAGACTGAAAGCTCCGAGCGTACCGGCAAAGACGACCCTGGACGGGATTGAGGACAAATGGCGCAAGGTGTGGGCGGACGCACAGACCTACGCTTTTGACCCCGACACTACCCGGGAAGCCGTTTACTCTATCGATACCCCGCCGCCCACCGTGTCTGGTTCGCTGCACGTCGGTCACGTGTTTTCCTATACCCACACGGATTTGGTGGCGCGCTACCAGCGGATGCGCGGCAAGAACGTGTTTTACCCGATGGGGTGGGACGACAACGGTCTGCCCACCGAGCGCCGGGTGCAAAACTATTTCGGGGTGCGTTGCGACCCGTCCCTCCCTTACGTGCCCGATTTCACTCCGCCGTATGAGGGCGGGGAAGGCAAGTCCATCAAGAACGCTGACCAGGTGCCGATTAGCCGCAAAAACTTCGTGGAGCTGTGCGAACGCTTGACCGCTCAAGACGAAAAACAGTTCGAGGAACTCTGGCGGACGCTGGGTCTGTCTATCGACTGGTCCTACACGATGCAGACTATCGGTAAGCCTGCGCAAAAGGTGGCGCAGACGTTTTTCCTGCGTAACTTTGCTCGCGGCGAGGTGTACGCTGCCGAAGCGCCGGGTCTGTGGGACGTCACGTTCCAGACCGCGGTGGCGCAAGCCGAGTTGGAGGCGCGCGACTATCCCGGCTCCTACCATTCTTTCGCGTTCCACCGCGAGGACGGCAAAGGCGACATCGTTATCGAGACGACCCGTCCGGAACTGCTGGGGGCGTGCTGCGCGCTGATTGCCCACCCCGACGATGAACGTTACGCCGATATGTTCGGTACCTATGTCACGTCACCAGGGTTTGACGTGCGGGTTCCCGTGTTGGCTCACCCCGAGGCCGAGATAGACAAGGGTTCGGGTATCGCTATGTGCTGTACTTTCGGCGACCTGGTGGACGTGGATTGGTGGCGGGATTTGCAGCTGCCGACCCGGGTTATCCTGCGCAAGGACGGTCGGATTATTCCTGACGTGCCGGATTGGATTACTTCTGAGCGCGGTCGGGCGCTGTACCAGGAAACCGCTGGGAAAACGGCGTTCTCCGCCCGGAAAGCTATCGTCGAGGCGTTGCGGGAATCCGGAGAAATGCTGGGAGATCCGAAACCGACCCAGCGTATGACGAACTTTTACGAAAAGGGCGACAAGCCCCTGGAAATCGTGACTTCGCGCCAGTGGTACATCCGCAACGGCGGCCAGCCTTATGCCCGCACCGCGGGAGGCACGGATTTGCGCGAGGAACTGTTGGCGCGCGGGCGTGAACTGGACTTTGTGCCTGACTTTATGCGGGTTCGCTACGAAAACTGGGTCAACGGTTTGAACACCGACTGGCTCATTTCCCGCCAGCGTTTCTTCGGGGTGCCGCTGCCCCTGTGGTATCCGGTCAAGGACTCCGGTGAAACGGACTTTGACCACCCGATTTTGCCCAGCGAGGACGTGCTGCCTATCGATCCGACCACGGACACCCCCGCCGGGTTCGATGAAGCTCAGCGTGGCGTGCCGGGCGGTTTCGTGGCGGAAGTCGACATTATGGACACCTGGGCGACCTCCAGCCTGACTCCCGAAATTTATTCGGGTTTTGGGCGGGACGAAAAGCTGTTTGCGGCGACTTTCCCGATGGACTTGCGTCCCCAAGGTCAAGACATTATCCGTACTTGGCTGTTCTCGACCGTGGTGCGGTCCCACCTGGAGTTTGACGCCCTGCCGTGGCGCCAGGCCGCGATTTCGGGCTGGATTTTGGATCCTGACCACAAAAAGATGTCGAAGTCCAAAGGCAACGTGGTGACCCCGATGGGACTGCTGGAAAAGCATTCTTCCGACGCGGTGCGCTACTGGGCGGCCTCGGCCCGGTTGGGGACGGACGCGGCCTTTGACGAGGGCGAAATGAAGGTCGGGCGGCGTTTGGCTATCAAACTGTTGAACGCGTCGAAGTTCGCGCTCTCGATGGGCGGAGACGCCGACCTGGTCTTGGATCCGGCGCTGGTAACGGTCGAGGTAGACCGGTCTTTGATTGCCACCCTAGCGGAAGTCATTACCTCCGCGACCAAGGCTTTCGAGGAAATGAACCATGCCCGCGCCCTGGAAGTGACCGAGAGCTTCTTCTGGACGCTGTGTGATGATTACTTGGAGCTGGTCAAGGACCGCGCTTACGGCAAGGATCCGGCGGCCGATAGTGCCGCGGTCGCCTCCGCGCGCACGACCCTGGCGCTGGCGATTGATAACGTGGTGCGTCTGCTGGCGCCATTCTTGCCTTTCACCACCGAGGAAGTGTGGTCCTGGTATCGCACCGGGTCGGTGCATCGGGCGGCTTGGCCCAGCACCGACGGTTTGGATAGCGTGAGCGGTAATCCCCAAGTGCTGCGGGCGGCCGGCGGGGCACTGTCGGCCCTCCGTAAGGTCAAGTCGGATGCCAAAGTGTCCCAGCGCACCCCGTTCTTGCACGCCACCGTGACTTTCCCCGAGCCCGATGTGGCGTGTGCCGAGGCGGCTCGCGCCGACTTGGTGGCCGCTAACCACGTGGAGGGCAAGCTGGAGTTCGTCGCCGGCGAGGTCGAATCCCCGCAGGTCAGCGTCGCCGAGCTGGGTGAGCCCCCGGCAAAACCGGCGAAACCCAAAAAACCTACAAAGTAGGTCCGGTAGCGTTCTTGTTCCGCAGAATTTATCGAGGAAGGATCTCCCCCCAATGACCGAAGAATACGTCTCGCCCATAGAGGTCAAGACCCTTCCGGATGGCACGATAGAGGCCTTCAACCCCGCGCCCGGCAACATACCCCACTCGTGGAATATTGTGAGGATGCTGCTCAACAGGGTAAAGCGCGACCCGGACGGCACCATCATCGAGCGAAAGGCAGGCCTGGGCCGCGAGTGGCAAAAGATCACGGCACGCGGATTTCTTGACGAGGTGGATTCGGTGGCGCGCGGCTTGCTGGCGCTGGGATTGCAAGCAGGGGATCGCATGGCGCTGATGGCGCACACATCTTACGAGTGGACGCTGCTGGATTACGCGTGCTGGAGCTTGGGCGCGGTGAATGTGCCGCTGTACGAGACTTCCTCCATCGCCCAGATTGGAACGGTCCTGAGCCAGGCGGAAATCAAGATTGCCTTCGCGGAGGACGCGCGCCTGGCTGAGGCTATCTCCGCCGCCGCAGATAAGGTAAATCGCGAGGTGAAGGTGCTGTCCCTGGACCTTGGGGCGATAGCGGCTTTGCACGAGGCGGGCCGCAGTGTCGCGCAGGTGGAAGTGGATGAGGCGCGTAAACGCCTGAATATGGACACGATTGCCACCATTATCTACACCTCCGGAACCTCTGGAGATCCGAAAGGCACCCTGCTGACGCACGGAAACTTCACCTCCCTGGTGTGGTTCAACATGGATTGGATGCCGGATTTTTCAAAGGATCCGCGCGCTCGGCTGCTGCTGTTCCTGCCTCTGGCTCACGTTTACGCCAGGTTGCTTGAAATCTTTATGATTAGCGGTTCCGGCGTGATTGGCCACTCCCCGAACATCAAGAACCTGCTGCCCGATATCGCATCTTTTCGGCCAACCTACCTGCTGGTGGTGCCCCGAGTGTTGGAGAAAATCTACAACTCGGCGCAAAACCAAGCCAGCCGTTCCAAACCGAAGCACATTATCTTCAATCGCGCTGTGAACACGGCGATTGAGTATTCTCGTGCCCTGGACACCTCCGAGGGTCCCACACGCGCCCTGCGTGCCCGTCATGCCGTTTACGAGCAGCTCGTTTACCGCAAACTCATGGGACTCTTGGGCGGCAGATGCGAGTTCGTGGTTTCCGGTGGGGGTGCTCTGGGCGAACGCCTGGGACATTTCTATCGCGGAGTCGGCATCGACGTGCTGGAAGGCTACGGCATGACGGAATCCTGCGCCGCTGTCACCGTGAACACCCTGCAACTGCATCGCATTGGCACCGTGGGACCGCCGGTGTGCAGCGCGCGGATACGCGTCACCCCGGAGGGAGAAATCCTGATGAAAGGTCCGACCATCAGCCCCGGATATCTCAAGCCCGAGACCAACGACGGAGCGTTCGACGCGGAAGGCTGGCTGCACTCGGGGGATTTGGGGCAGATGAACCCCGAAGGGCTGCTGAAGATTACCGGCAGAGCCAAGGAAATTCTGATCACGGCCGGGGGCAAGAACGTTGCCCCGGCAACCTTGGAGGAGCCGCTGCAATCCCACCCCCTGATTTCTCAGATTATGGTGGTGGGAGAAGGCAAGCCCTTCGTTGGCGCCTTGGTGACGCTCGACGGGGAAATGCTGCCGAGCTGGCTGAAGAAGAAGGGCCTGCCCCCGATGGATGTGACGGCTGCGGCACGCCACCCGGCGGTGCACGCCTCCATTGCCCGCGCCATCGCAAAAGCCAACGCCGGGGTTTCGCGGGCGGAGTCTATCCGCGAGTTTCGCATTCTGCCTTTCGATTTCACCGAGGCGAACGGGATGCTGACACCTTCCATGAAGGTGCGCCGTCAGGTCGTGATGGAAAAATGCGCCGACGCCATTGCGGATATCTACGCGGGGGTGTCCCAACCCAATCTGGAAACGAACTCCTCCGCAGGACACGCTGACTTGTCCAAGGTCACGGGGTATTTGAAGAACCTGTTGAGTTTCCCGCGCGGAGACTAGACGCCTACATTTGGGGAAGTTGTTTCCGTGTGCGCTCAAACCTCGAGTCGCCCCAGAAAAGCACGCAGCGGTTGGGTACTGGAACAAATGGAAATATGGCTTCGCAGAAAACAATGCAAGACCCTCGCTTCACTGGTTATCCTGTCCGAGAAGTGAAGACACTTACTGGAGAGACCAGGTAATCTGCGAATTTATACATCTGCTGTGGTCTAAAGTAAATTAACAATTCTAAAGTTTTTGATTAGATTAGTAAGGGTAGCATGTGTAGTTGAAGCTCTAGCCTGGGTATCGGATTTATACGGTATCAATTCTCTAAGTCACTAAATCCAGAGTCTGACAGATAGACAATGGTGTTATCACTTGTATCTATAATTTTGATGGGGAAACACCAGAAGCCGAGGTTGATATATCCATATTGTGTCCATTTGCCTGGAATAATTACATTAGTGATTTTAAAACCTGAAGCATTAAATTGGCAATAGTCCTCGTCCTCTGGACTAATACCGAATTCCTCCTCATTACTAGACTCGTAATCTGCAGTCCAAACACATTCAACGCATTCCCCATCTAAAAAGGACATTTGATAGATGTGATCCGGATGCCGGTGAACATAGGCACGAAGTGGAAATATCGTTGTTTTTTCAAGTTCGTTATAAATCATAATTTCTCGGCACTTATTTTGGAACTGTGTTGATAGGAAACACCAGACGAGTCGTAATCTCACTGATACCTTTAATCAACAAAAATAAATATAAAATGTTACCAAAATACTATCACATAATCATTCATAGAAGAGCCGACAGGATATTGAGCACCTGTAACTTTGTGTCGGAATTCAAAGTTGCCACGATTTGTTAAGCCAGAAAAGGCATACGACACACCTTGTGTGGCGTTGTAAAAGTCTACGCATTTTTCATTTAGTCCATAATTGTATCTATAACATATCCTATTCGTTTGATTTTCGGCAGGAACATCATTATATTTGGCGAATTGATACGTAATATGCGTAATTTTATTTTCTGGGAGCGGCTCATAAGTTAAATGCGCGAGATTTGCAATGCCCTCGTCATTCGCTGAATATATTACAGAGGGTCTTGCAAATTCTGCATAATTATTCAAATTTATACTTCCAGATGCTGCAGGTACAAGACCCATCATCGTGAATGCAAACAAAAAGGCGCAGAAAAATGCTTTCTTCAATTTATATCCTTTCTAATTTTGACCCCAAATTCGAATCATGTCTTTTTTGAAGTTATTAAACACCCACTGTTGGTGCGGTCTAAGGACTATCATAGCTCTAGCATAGGTACCATCTAATTCTTGATCAGGGCTCGCTGAGAGGTGCCGCATAAGTTCCGCTGTAAACTTGGCCTGCTCGCCCTCAAAAATTGTTGATTGTGTATCAAATCCATTTATGAGGAAATCTTTGGGAATCAATGTAGTCTCAAAAGCTTTGGATCCAAGCACTTTAGCATCGAAATTAACCGTTTCCGGTGTTGGGTGTTCGTTACCCGCTACCCAAGTGTTAGGTCCGCGGTCTCTGAACGAACTCAAATCCACTCGAAAACGCTCTGCTTGATGAGCTGCATATCCAGCTCTTTGAGCAAAGCCATATGCCACGGCAATAACTTTAATATCGTCTTCAGTAAAAGTACCATTCCCTTTTAAAGCCTGTATCGTAGCGTCCAAATTATTAGGGTCAAATTCAACTTTCCAGCGTGACGCCCAGTATTTTAGTCCGTTTATCATGTCGTTTTGTATTACCGCAGTATGACTGATGTTCACAGAATCTGCTATCGGCTCAGTAAATCTCGAGGCAACCGGGGAAACAGAAAGCGCATCCTTACAGGCGCGAACTGGCATTATTCCAGCATCACCTACGCCATTCCCAGAAGAAACCCCCGCTATCATGAGTCAATTATCGTACCATTCTAGGTAAAAAACAACCCTTTTTACGTAAAGGTATATCAAAGAGACTTAAATTCTCTCCTCATGCGTGCGTACCCCAGCCTGTTGAACTTAGTCAGGCATACATCCAAGGTTAGCGGGTTTTGGCGGCATAGAGAGAGAAGAGGTGTGAGACGATGGTTGCTTCATCACTATCGGTCGGCAGGCCGTAGGCTGCCTCGACCGCGCGGTCGTTTTCGCGGTGTGCCGCCCGCAGCTCCGCTGGCATCAGGTCGGGGTCATAGAGCGTGGCGAGGGAAGCATCTGGATAGAGTGAGCGTGCCTCCAAAATCCCCTGCGCACTTTGCTCTATACGCTCGCGCTCGGCGGTGGCAGCGTCTGGCCACACCAGATTGTTATACACCGTCGTGTTGCCGTAGCTGTAATCGCTTTTTAGCCTGCCGGCAACCACGCGCATCCAGGCATTATGCGCCCGCAAGACTAAAACCCCGAAAACATAGCGCGAATCGGTCGGCACGAAATACAACTTGTCACCGGGAATCATACCGTCCGCGACAAAGCCCATCGGAATATAATCGCGGCGCTCTGAAGATACATGCGGCACCCCGATATAGGTGCCTTCTCCCCGGTAGCGAATCTCATCAAAGAGCCACGGGGTCTCAGCTTTCTTACGGGTTGCAGCTTTCGATGATGCCAAGCGCATGAGACGCACCTGCTCCACCCGTTTACGCACGGTTGGCAGCTCAGCTAGCTCGTTAGGAGTAATACCCTCCAACCACAAACAGTAACGATCCTCGCCCCTGATGAACTCCGCTCCCATGGAAAACTTCCGCACCCAGCGCGCGACGCCAGGCTCGACCGCTAGCAGCACCGCGCGCTCTTCGGGTGACAGCAGCAGAAATCCATTATCAGTGGGCTGAAATCCCTTTGACATTTCCGGCACGTCACACAGCGGCTTCATCTGGCGCTCCTAGAACACATCCGGCGCATCCGCGAGGTATCCGTTCAAGCGACTCACCACACGTCGCACCCCGACGCCTCCCCGCCTGGTACGCTGCGCCGGCGGGAGGGCACCCGGCGAAGGAGCCTGTGGGTGCTCGTAGTTTCTCTTAGCAACTTCGTTGCTTAGAGAAACAGAGCAGGACCCCACCAAGCTCCGAGACGCGGTGTTCCCGGCGGCGGCGCCAGACAAGGCGTTCTCTCCCGGCGCATAATCCCACACGTATTTCACTTTCCGCTCCGTGTAGGAAAACCCGATAATCACGCAGTACACGTGCGCCTGGACGGACGCTGGGGAAAGCCCCGCCTCAGTATGCGCATAAAAGATAAAGTGAGCGAGCTTGAACTGGGGAAACGTTACTGTGAAATAACGCTGTTTTACGGCGATGGCATGGGAGCAGGAGTAGCTGACTCTATTCGCTCTTTGTTCCAGTAATTACTATCACCTACAGGTGCTTGCGTTGATGTTGGAGAGTCCTGCACTGGAGTAGCTTGCCGTGAATGCAAAGCAAGAATAACTACCCCAATCACAAGACAGACGATAATTATTGCGACCGATATAGGCAACCAACGCCTCCTTGTCAGGCTCATTTGATACCTCGAAAAAGATCCTTTACCGCGTTATCGAAAGGTGTAGAAATAAGCAACTTATCCCCTGAAGTTGTTCGGCGAGATGTTACACCGTAAACGTATCACAGATTCGCATTGATTCTTGTTCGTAGCCAAGGACCTCCACTTGCCCCACCGGTCATACCGCAGGGCATTACCATGTCGCTAGACCAAAACCCCACTTCCTGGTATTCCCGTCACAGTAGTAAGGAGTTGTGCCATGGTATGGTTTTTCTGCAGGCCAACCCCATATTCTCACTCCAGTCTGATTGTGTCCATAGTTAGTCGAAAATGGGCACCGTCATGCGAAAGAGGCCCAAACCGCTGCCCAACGACTTGGTGTTCCACCTACAGTGATCTACTTCGCCGTTGACTACGATGCCACGGATCCTCAGGTGACCAGCCACATCCTGCCCTACTTCAAGGCAGTAACGCAAAGCCTCGGCGGCGGCTACCGAGTGGGTATCTACGCCTCACGAAACATCTGCACCCGGATAGCTCAGGCTGGATACGCGGTAGCATCATTCGTTTCTGACATGTCTACCGGATTCTCAGGTAATCTCGGTTTTCCCATCCCCGACAACTGGGTATTTGATCAGTTCCACGAAATCAGTGGATATCGGGGGAAATGGGATCTTGACCGCGTGGCATATTCGGGTCGCATGTCAGCCGATTCGTCGTTGCGCCCCGCGCAGCCAGTGAATTACGACGCTCTAGATTTTCTCGATCTGATCGAAGCGCTTGAGAGCCGGTTCGAGGAATTGCGCGTGGTCTATAAGGACTACGCTTTCGGAGAGGATTCGATCACATCCGGCAGCTACGTTACTTGGGTCAAAGTTCCGACTTGGCGATGTGTCCTCAACTACCTATCAACGGTCTACCTCAAGGGAAGCGCAAAGTGGTCCGCGGCAGCTGAAGCATATCGGGAGGCGGACGCGAAAAGGCTGGAAGATGACACTCAAGCGTCCCAGATAATCTCTGCCTTGAATAAGTGGATTCGCTCCGATCGACAAGAATGGACAGACCCCGCAGGTGGTGCAGTAGATATCCCGCATATGAGCGTGACCACCCTGGGCTACATCAACCTCAACCCGCTCGTTCCTGATAAGTGGACGGGATGGGCAGGTGACTTAGCTTCAGCGCTCGGTCCGATTCAAAAGGTTGTTGACCTGAATCCCGGCTCAAACATTATTGCAATAGCAAGGGCTCTTGTTGGCCAAGGGGATAACTATAAGAATCACAGCGGATTTCAAGGTTTGACCATCCCCAATGATCTACCGAACAACTGCAACTACTCCGACCTGTGTAGCGACGGGGATGCGATCAAACTGGCTGCGATGCTGAAAGGCTCGGGAGCCGACGACCTCAACCTTCTGTCCCGAACGTTGAGGAGCTACTACAACAATCCAGTTTCGCTACTGCAGCGATTCAAGGCGATCTCTGAGAGTGTTGGTGCAAGCGACGGAGGAACCGCAGAGGACAAGTTCTTTGCAGAAATTGATGGCCCATTGGATGACAGATACGTTGGCCTTCTCACAGACGGTTCCAATGGAGCATACGGCTACTCGGGCGTTGAGCCTAGCGAAGAAACCACGAAGGCAGCATGTCAAGCTCTAGCTGAATTCATTTACTGAGGTTGTCATATGCTTCGTGGCTGGGGCCGCGCATAAGATACGTGACCCCGGCCGCTGCGGCATAAAGTGCCCAAGCACCCACGAAGAAGATCAGGTTTTCCTGCCAGTCCCCGACGAAAATCTCGTGTGTGCGAGTACTGCGATAGAACGAGTTCGTGACAACAAGTAGTAATGCTGCTGCCCCGCTTGACAAGAGTCGTATCCACAGTGCCCTGACTCGCGGTTGCGGCCATCGTCGTGGCGGGTCAAAAATTAAAAGAACCGGGCCGGTGAGAAACGTTCCGAAAAGTGGAAGAACCATCCAAAGAGTGCCAGCTGCGGAGAGCCCCGTGGCGGGGATATAGAAAATCCCGAAGCAGATTCCAATCCATGTCGTGTAGGTACGGATCGCGTCCCTGATTGTGTGAGCAGGTGTGCCAAATCGGGCGGAGCTACTCATGAGCATGTGTCCTGCCACTACCGTAAAGGCAATCCAGCCGAGACCGAGAGATATGAGTGTCTCACCCCAATGTTGGGAACCGTAGTGGGTGGAAGCAACTGCATCAAAAGCGACTAGCACGATGGTCGCAACTCCTGCACCCAATACTCGGATCAGTAATGCTCGTCGGAGCGGCGGCTTCCATGTTGATGGCCGATCAATGACAAGAAGCAGCAGTCCCGCGAGAGGTGCAAGCCACAATGGGAGATTCACCGGGGCGACTCCAGCAGTGGAGAGTAAAGAACCAGGCATTATCGCGAAGCCAAGGATGAAACCTACCCAGTACACGTAGGTATGAAGGAATAGTTTGAAAGACTCAACCACTCACACCTCCCATGGACTTCAGCACCGAAACCATGACGATTCTACGGTGGGAGGCAACCCATGGTCAAAGATGGCACCAACCGAGGCGGACGCCGCGTCCGTGCCGGAGCGAAACCTGACCCGCTCAACGAGAAGCTCGCAGTCGGACGGGCCTCCGCCCCGCTGATGAAGTCACGACGCAACGGCTCTATTGACCCTCCCTGCTGACCTCAACAGCAGGGTGAGCGGATAGCTAAAGTTAAGCCCCGTAAGAGTGTGAATCTCGCGGTTGCGGGCGAGTCGTCACGGGTTTCCAGCCGCGCGGGGTCTTTGCTCCGCGTATCCCTTCCGTGCGGGAACGATAGACCACGTAGGGACGCGTTGGGTACATAACCGGAGCGGAAACTACGTGAACCAGCCTGGTGAACGGCCAAATCGCGAACAGCAGAAGTCCGGCGATAATGTGCATTTTGAAAGAGCCAGGTACCTCCGCAAGCAGCTCCGGCTGGGGTTGGAAAGTCAGGATTGAGCGCAACCAGGGGCTGATGGTTTCCCGGTAGTCGTAACCATTCGCCCCGCCCAGCACCTGATTTTGCAAAGTTGCCCAGAAACCCAGGCCAATCGGGAGGCACAGCAGAACATACATGAAGATATCGTTCTTCGTGGTGGCGAAACGTACTGATTTATTGACCACACGCCGATAGAGCAAGCCCAGCAGGCCAACGACCGCGACCACCCCCGCTGTCATGCCGCCGATGGTTGCCATCAGGTGATATCCGTGCTCGGAAACCCCCGTGGCCGTGGTCCAAGACTTGGGGATAAGCAACCCCATCACGTGTCCCGCCCCAACGAACAAGATTCCGAAGTGGAACAGCGGCGAAGCCCACCGCAACAAAGTCGACTCGTGAATCTGGGAGGAACGTGAGGTCCACCCAAACTTGTCGTAGCGGTAACGCCAAATCAGGCCTACTATCAGCAAGCCCAATGCTAGATACGGGAACCCTGCCCACAAGAAAAGCTCAAAGGGATTCATCAGCGTGCCTCCTGTTTTGGTGCCAAAAAGAACGGTTGTGACTGCACGCCGACCATCTCGGCGGGCGGGCCTTGCAAGATAAGTTTACGGAACGCTGCTTTTGCCTTTTCGTCCAGCGGGTCTAGCGTCAAAATCAGCCCCGCAACGACAGAGGACCAGGGACTTTGCACGGATTCCAAGGCTGCCCGCAGCACTTCCAGACCGTCACGGTGGATATTGATCAGATGCTCAGCAAGCTCATCGCCACTGCGGGCGGCTAACTCCAGCACAGCTGGCAAATAATCCGGCAGTTCTCCCCCACAGACTTTCCAGCCCATCGCCTCAAAGGCCTGTTGAAAAGCCAAAATAGCGGAGCCGCGCATCCGGGTGTCCCCGGTGGAGTAGTAGGAAAGGTACAGATTGCATTTGCGTTTCTGGTCAAACGTTCGCACATACAAATCTTCGATTTCGCGCAGATTGTGCGAGTCTGCCCAATCCAGAAAGGCTTGAAATTCATCCGCAACTTCCGGTTCCACGTTGTCCAGCTCCAACCGAATAATGGACAGCTGATTATGGTAGTCCTCACTCGGATAGTCCAGCAGGACAGAGGCTATCATCTGGGCGGTCCGCGACCGTCCCGCCTCCGTTGAATTCAGAGCCTCCCGTGGTGGCAGGCCCGACTGCACCTGGCTCATTTATGAACCTCCAGTGGGACGAATGTCTTGGTGGAGCCGGTTTTGCTGAAGGCAGGGATGCCCTCACCACCCCGACCAGGCCCGCCCAGTACGTCCAGGGAGCAGCCCAATTCGCGCAAGCCTCGCGGGGTTTCCGCTCCGGCGGTAGGCACCACAAAACGGTCATCGTACTTGGCAATAGCCAGGAGCCGGTACATTTCCTCCATTTGTTCCCCGGTCATGCCCACGGCCTGTGCTCCCGTGGAATCGGGTTCTTCCCCGAGGTGGCGTCCACGCATATAGCTGCGCATGGCCGCCAGGCGGCGCAGTGATTTTTCAACCGGCACGGTGTCCCCTGCCGTAAATAGTCCAGCCAGATATTCCAGGGGAATCCGCATGGTCGCGATGGAGGTCATCAATACTTTGGCGTCCTCACCGTCGGCACCCGCAGCCGTCACCGCATCCACCACTGGGGATAGCGGAGGAATGTACCAAACCATCGGTAAAGTGCGATATTCCGGGTGGAGCGGCAGGGCCACCTCATATTCTGAAATGAGCTTATATACCGGCGATTCTTGAGCTGCCTGAATCCAGGAATGCGGCACCCCGTTTGCTTCCGCAGCGGCCCGCACCTCTGGGTCAAAAGGATCCAACAGCAGGCTACGCTGGGAACGGTACAGATCCTGGGGGTCTCGGACCGCGGCGGCCTCGCCAACTCGATCCGCATCGTAGAGCAAGACACCCAAGTAGCGCAGCCGCCCGACACAGGTTTCGGAACAAACCGTGGGCTCCCCCGCCTCCAAGCGAGGGTAGCAAAGGGTGCATTTCTCAGCTTTACCGGTGAGGTGGTTGAAATAGACTTTCTTGTACGGACAAGCCGACACGCACATCCGCCAGCCGCGACATTTATCTTGGTCAACCAGCACGATCCCGTCCTCGGTACGCTTGTACATCGCGGTTCCAGGACAAGCCGAGACACAGGCCGGGTTCAGGCAATGTTCGCAAATCCGGGGCAGATAAAACATGAAAGCATCTTGAATCTGGGCCTTAACCTGCACTGTCATTTGTTCCAAGATGGGGTCCTGGGGCAAAGTTTCCAGCGAGCCGGCTAAATCGTCGTCCCAGTTCGGGCCCCAAGTCGGCTGATTAATCTGCTCACCGGTGATTTGTTTCACCGGACGCGCACTCGGCAAATATTTCGAGCCTTTCGGGGCCGCGAGCAGTTTCTCATACTCGTAGGTCCAAGGTTCGTAATAGTCGTCGAGGGTGGGCATCTGCGGGTTGGCGAAAATCTTGGTCAATTCGTGTACCCGACCGCCGGTGCGAAGGCGGAGCTTACCGGAAGGCGTGAGCTTCCAGCCGCCGCGATACTTTCCTTGGTTCTCCCATTCTTTCGGGTATCCCACGCCGGGCTTGGTCTCTACGTTGTTGAACCACACGTATTCCGTGCCTTCCCGGTTCGTCCACGCTTGTTTGCAGGTGACCGAACAGGTATGACACCCGATGCATTTATCGAGATTCATCACCATTGCGATTTGGGCTAGTACCTTCATCAGAACTTCACCTCCGTGGTACGACGACGAATCAACGTCACTTCGTCACGTTGATTGCCGGTGGGACCAATGTAGTTAAACCCGTAGGTCAGCTGAGCATGACCTCCGGCCATATGGGTTGGTTTCAACAAAATCCGGGTCAGTGAGTTGTGGATACCTCCGCGCAGACCCGACTTTTGTGAAATGGGTGTGCCGCTGACCCGCTCTTGTGCGTGATACATATACACCGTCCCTGGCGGCATCCGGTGAGACACCACCGCTCGCGCCGCCACGGCACCGTTACGGTTATAGGCCTCGACCCAGTCATTGTCCTTGACCCCAATCTTGGCGGCGTCTTCGGGAGACATCCAGATAGTCTGTCCACCCCGTCCCAGAGTCAACATATACAGGTTGTCGTAGTACTGGGAGTGGATAGCCCACTTGTTGTGTGGGGTCAGGTAACGCACCGCAACTTGGGCCACGCCGTCGTCTTTGGAAAGTTCACCCACTACGGCGTCACCGTAAATCCGCGCCAAGTCCAGCGGGGGTCGATACACCGGCAAGGATTCACCGATGTCAATCATCCAGTCGTGATCCAGGTAGTAATGCATTCGCCCGGTAAAGGTGTGGAAAGGCTTGAGATGTTCGATGTTGATAACGAACGCGGAGTAGCGCCGCCCGCCGTGTTCCGACCCGGACCATTCCGGTGAGGTGATGACCGAGCGGGGCTGAATGGTAATTTCTCTAAACGTCAGTCGTTTTTCTTCGTCCCCGATTGCCAGTTGCGCCAGCTTTTGGCCGGTTTGGGCTTCGTATTGGCAAAAGCCCTGTACCGCGATACGTCCGTTCGTGGTGCCTGACATCTGCATCACCGCGTCGGCCGCCTTAATCGGGGTATCCAAGAGCGGACGCCCTTGCCCCACCCCGCTGGTAGCTACCCCGTTCATCTCCCGCAGCACTTCGACTTCCCGGTCGGGTTTCAACGTAAGGCCCTTGATGGGCAAGCCGAGTTTTTCCACGTTAGGGCCGAGCGTGGTGAACTTTTCATAAATCTTGGTGTAGTCACGTTCCACCGGAACGAACTTTGGCAAGGTTTTGCCGGGGATGAGTTCACGCGTTTGCAAGGGTTCCACGATTCCATGCGGCAAAGCCATCTCATCGGGGGTGTCATGGGCAATCGGTGCCATGACCACATCTTGCTTGGTGCCCAAGTGACGCTGCGCCATTTCCGACACTAGATAGGCCAAATCCCGAAACACCTCAAAGTCAGAGCGAGCCTGCCACGGCGGCACTACCGCTTGATTGAATGAATGCAGGAAGGGATGCATATCGGTTGACGAAATATCGTATTTCTCATACCAGGTGGCTGCCGGCAGCACAATATCTGAATACAGCGTGGTAGAAGTGTTCCGGAAGTCGGCCGTGAACATGAGGTCAAGTTTGCCGATACCCGGGTCGTCCCGCCACTTTATCAGCTTCGGACGACGCTCCGGCGCGAGTTCGTCAGCTGAAACTGCGTTGTCGGCTCCAATCATATGACGCGCGAAGTACTCCGCGCCTTTAGCGGAGGAACCCATCAGGTTCGTGCGCCAGTTAGCGAGGACACGGGTAAAGTTTCGCGGGTCGTCTGGGTCGGTGCAGGCAAAGTGCAGACGGTCGGCCTGGAGCTCCTGCACCACGTATTCACCGGGTTTCATGCCGGCCTCTTGGGCCGCTTGGCCAATTTCCAGAGCGGAGCGATCGAACTGCGGGAAGGAGGGCATCCAGCCGCGTTGGGAGGCTTCAATCAATGTGTCCGCATTCGTCAAGCCTTTCCAGTCAGCCAGTGGGGACCCCACTTGTCCAGCCAGTGAACCGTCATAACGCCACTGGTCAGTCAACAGATACCAGAATCCCGTGGAAATCATTTGCCGAGGCGGACGAGACCAGTCCAGACCCATAGCGTACTGTTGCCAACCCGCAATCGGGCGGACCTTTTCTTGACCGACATAGTGCGCCCAGCCGCCGCCGTTCACCCCTTGCGTGGCACACATGGTGGTCAGCGCCAGGAAAGTGCGATATATCGTGTCGGAATGGAAGAAGTGGTTCGTGCCCGCACCCATCACAATCATGGACCTACCTTTTGAATCAAGGGCATTTTGAGCAAACTCGCGGGCAATCCGGATGGCTGCGTGCATGGGCACGCCGGTGTGTTCCTCTTGCCAGGCGGGAGTTCCGGGAGTGGAGCCGTCATCGTAACCGCTGGGCCATTGACCGGGCAGGTCACCGCGTTTCACCCCGTATTCAGCCAGCAGCAAATCGTAGACGGTCGTGACGTAGTCCGATCCGACTTTGAAAGCGGGAACTCCCCGTTTCACCAAGCCGGCACCGAGCGCTACCGTTTCGGATTGGGAACTCGGCAGGTCAAAGCGCGGCAAAACAATTTCAATCCCAGCGGCATCAGGCCGGTCGAGCGCCGAAATTGCTGGCTGGACCCCGTCCAGAGCTAAGTTCCAATGACCCTTGCCATTGGATTCACCCCACCTGTCTGCCAGAGTCCCCCCGGGATCTTTGATGGTTCCATCCACGTCGAGTACCAGTCCGCGATGTTCCGGATTGGGCCGATCTTTCAAGTCTCCTGCCAGTTCAGCAGGCAAATCAGCGGCTGTCAGGAACTTACCGGGCACCATTCCGTGTTCGGTTTCCTGCAGTTTGACCAGGAAAGGCGCATCCGTGTAGCGCGACATATAATCCAGGAAGAATGGCTCCTGGCGTTTAACGTGGAACTCGCTGAGGATTACATGACCCATAGCTTGCGCCAAGGCCCCGTCCGTGCCGGGGTTCACCCGCAGCCACTCATCGCCAAACTTGGTGTTATCAGCATAATCAGGCGAAATCGCCACGACTTTTTGCCCGTGATAGCGGGCTTCGGCCATGAAGTGAGCGTCTGGGGTACGGGTCAGGGGAATGTTCGACCCCCACATGATGAGGTATTGCGAGTTGAACCAGTCGCCAGACTCGGGAACATCGGTTTGATCGCCGAAAACTTGCGGCGAGGCGGGAGGGAGGTCAGCGTACCAGTCATAGAAAGACAGCATGACCCCGCCCAGCAGTTCATAAAACCGCGATCCGGCGGCGTAAGAAATCATCGACATGGCGGGAATCACCGAGAACCCGGCTAACCGGTCCGGACCGTATTCCTTGATGGTATAGACGTGGGCCGCGGCGATGATTTCATTGGCCTCATCCCAACCGATTCGCACCATGCCGCCTTTGCCTCGCTGGGACTTGTAGGCTTTGGCTTTTTGCGGATCCTCGACGATAGCCCCCCAAGCCTCTACCGGATCCTTGCCCGATTTTCGTTCCTCTCGGTACAAATCCAGCAGGACTCCGCGAATATGCGGGTAACGAATCCGGGTCGGAGAGTACTCATACCAAGAATAGGCTGCTCCGCGGGGGCAACCACGCGGTTCATAGTCAGGCAGTTCCGGTCCGGTGGAAGGATAATCAACGGCTTGGGATTCCCAGGTGATGATGCCGTCTTTTACATACACTTTCCACGAACAAGACCCAGTGCAGTTCACCCCGTGAGTCGAACGCACGACCTTGTCATAGGACCAGCGTTGCCGATAGAAAGCGTCAGCGTCACGGCCACCTTCAATAAACAGCTGGCGAGAATCGCCAGACATTTCACCGCGGCGCAGTTTTGAGCCCAGCGCGAATACGCCCGAGGGAACGTCTTTGTATCCCCCGCCTTGGATTTTCGATTCACTCATTGTTTTATTACCTCCACTTGACAAGGTCTAACCGGGGAACGGAGCGTTCTTGCGGGCATAAAGTACCCAGCACAGAACGGAACAGAAGATGCAGTACACGGTGGCACCGAAAAAGAACTGTGCCGCCGGAATAACGGCGAGACCCGCTCCGACCAGGAACGGCCCGAGGGCAGCTACTGAAGCCGTGAAGCCGATAGCTCCGCCGGCTTGGCGTTTGGGCATAATCATCGGCATCTGTTTAAAGGTGCCGGCGTTGCCGATTCCCGCAAAGAAGAACATAATCAGCATCGCCCAGAGGAACCCATTAAAGTCTGCGGCGGACTGGGGATTTATCAAGAAAAATCCGGAAATCGCCAGCGTGACGGCCATGCCGACACCGGAAACGAATGTCCATAGACCCCCGCCGAACTTGTCGCACAGCGGCCCCCACAAAACCCGCACTATGGAGCCAATGAGCGGACCGAGGAAAGCATAGGTGGCACCTTGTACAGCTAGGTGCAGAGTTGAATCTGGCCCGTAGTTGTTGTTGATGAGCAAACCGAATTGAGCCGAGGCGCCCGAGAAAATCCCGAAGGTCATCACGTAGAGCAGAGTCATGAACCAGGTGTTTTTATTTGAAAAGATGTCCATTTGCTCCCGAATGTTGGCTTTCACCGGAACATCTTTGAGTAGCGTGAACGCAAGGACGGCTGCCACGAGGGACCAGGGAACAAAGAAGATGGCAGGGTTGTGAACCCAGATATCGCCGTTGGAACCGCTCTGCGGAGCCAGCCAAGACAAACCGAACAGGGAGAATCCCATGAGGATAGGCCCGACGATTTGAATGATAGACATACCCAAGTTTCCGATACCGGCCTGGAGGTTCAGAGCGGTTCCGGACAGACGCTTGGGGAAAAAGTAGCCGGTTGACGGCATATATCCCGAGAAAGAACCTCCGCCGATACCGCACATGAAAGCCAACGCCAGCAGCCACCAGTACGGAGTGTCCGGGTTTTGCACCGCAAAAAACCAGCCAAACATGGGGATGGTGAACAGGATTGAAGAAATCCCCACCAACTTGCGCGTTCCAATCACCGGAGGGAGGAAAGTGTAGACGAAACGAATCAGGCCCCCGGACAGGCCCGGCATCGCTGCCAGCCAGTACAACTGTGCCTTGCTGAGTCCGAAACCAATTTCATTGAGTTTTGGCGCCAATGCCGACACCAAGAACCACACACAGAACGCCATAATCATCGAGTAGGTGGAAACCACCAGGGTCGTCCAGGCTATTTTTGAGCTCCACTGCTGGGAATCTTCGGGATTCCAGTTTTTCAACAGTTTTCCGGAGGTATCTAGTTTCTGAGCGTCTGCGGTCATTTCTCTCCCCATTGATTCATAAGCCACTATGGCATTTATTGAACACCTGTCTAAAAGCTAACAGAGTTAAACGTTTCTTTGGCAGATTTTAAAATCCAGGTCATGTAACCGCGTTTAACCAGGTAATCAACCTCGATTCATCGGCACCAAGAGCCAGAAACGTGTCGTTTGCGGCTATAAACTGGTAGTAATTTAGCTACGTAGCAGATGCGTAAATGGAGATTTCGGGTTCAGGAGGTCATCGTGGCAGAGCATTCCCAGGTAACCGCGGCCATCATCACTGTTGATTCACGAGTGGTCAGCGGCGATAAACCACCAAAAGGTGCCGCCAAAGCTCGTGAACTGCTGAGCGACTTTGGGATTGAAGTAATCCGCGAGGAAGTCATCGATGACCTCGCGGCTCCCCTGCGTGCCGAGTTTGAACGGGCGCAACAGGCCGGTGCGCGCCTCATCGTGACTGTGGGCTCTACCGGGGTTTCCGCCCGAAACATCGTGCCCGAGACAACTCTGGCGGTGTGCGATGTGGAGTTGCCGGGGATTGCCGAACAGATTCGCGCTGTAGGTCTGAAAAACACACCACAATCGGTGTTGTCTCGTGCCGTAGTTGGAGTGACTTCCCGGACTTCTCGTGGAGCGGTCATCGTGAACTGCCCCAGTTCCTCGGGCGGGGTCGCGGATGCCTTGCAGGTGGTGCTTCCCCTGCTGCATTACATCATTGAACAGCTTGACCAGACCCAGGCATAAGGGCCAGCTGAGAGGGTGCCGCCCGGGAGCGGGCCGTGGCGGGGTCACCATCCAAAAAATGAACTATAGTTCATAAATCCATCGAAATTGGGCAAAAAATGAACCGTACTTCAAAAATGGAACGCGGTTTCTGAGAATCAAGCCTCAACTACGGCGGGGGAATTTCTAGACGCGCCGCCAGTTCACGCGCGTCTTGGGGCGTGTCGACGTCCGCGCAATAATGTTGCGGGTCCGCCACCGCGGCCACCTCCAGGCAGGAAAAACCGCTGCGGATTGACCGATTACGCACCTGATCGAGTCCCCGCAAGGCGCCCAGCCGATAGCAACCGTGCAGGTACTGGAGTCGAGTTTCACCGTCGTCCACCAGCGGCGCTGCCCCGACACAGTCCTCGAACTGTGCACACAAGTTCACCCACAATCTTGGGGTCAGCGGAGCGTCACAAGGCATGACTGCCACGACCGCGGAATCTGGCAGGTCCTCCAACTGCGCTATCCCGGCATTGAGGCCCGCCAGCGGTCCACCCAGAGGGGGATCTTCCAATGTCAGCACCACCCCGGGGGGAACCGACAGGTGCTCAGGAGCGACCACGACCACCCGACCTGAGCACCTGGTGCGCTCGATTTCGGCAAAAACCCAGTCAATGAGCCTGATGCCTCCCACCCGATAATCGGGTTTAGACACCCCGCCCAAACGTTTCGCGGTCCCTCCTGCCAAAATCACCACCGCGTCGGGCACGGCCGCGAGGTTTCCTGCACAGTCACACATTTACGTTCAGTCCGCCTCCTGGGGTTCGCGCTCGCCCTCGGGAGCGTTTAGGTAAATTGTAGGCTCTGTGCCGAACTTTGGTTTGGCTACCGGCTGGGCAAAAGCCGCCGGTCCGCACCAGCCCGTTGCGGCATCAGTCCGCCAACACGGGGCTCAGTGGCAGCGGTTCGGGCAAATCTAAGGTGATACTCAACTGTAGCGCGGGGTCGGCAAACACCCTCCCGTTGGAAGTCATGGCTAGGGCACGATTCGCCCCACCCAAAACGCCCTTCTGAGTCAAATCGTGCAGCAAAGGCGTGCCCCCCGCAATCAGCGCGGTAGAGAGCGCCTCGCAACTCATCGCGTCAGGTCCCACCACAAGTGCCGCGCAAATATCGGTAAACGTGAGCTGCCCGTCCAGACCGCGAATGTGACTGCGCACCAGACTGGGGACAATCTGCGTTTGCGGCAGCGCGGAAAAGGAGAGGGACTCGTTTTCTATCTGCAGGTTTCCCAAGAATTCCGAGCCTGTCCAGGGTGATTGCACTCTAATGGTGGCCCGGCGGTCCGGCGCCACAATCGACGAACCCCCAAACGACACCAAGATGTCGCTGCCCCCCGATTCGGCAATGAGGGAAGCCAGCTGCGCAGCCGCGTAACCTTTCGCGATACCTCCCAAATCCAGGCCCCCAGACCCCACGCCGTCGGTGAGACGAGCCTGTTCGCCCCGCAACTGCAGCGTTTCGGCGCCCACACCCAGGCACGGAAATAGTTTAAAGAACCCCCCGGTACGCTGCGACCAAACCTGAGCAGCCCGAAACACCGCAGTACAGTGCGGCCCGACATCCGTCCACTCGGTGTTCAGGCGGCTCACGGGAGAATCCGCCCGAAACCGTGACAGATCGTCCTCCAACTGCTCCACCCTTTGCGGCAGACTCACCCTCAGGACTTCCGCGACCTGGGGAGTGCTGCGCCACGAGACCGTCACCAGCGTCCCCATCGCCGCGAAGGTAATCGTGGTTTCTCCGTGCAAAGTCTGCGCGAGGTGCACGAACGCCTACTTTTGCGCGGCGTCCATAGCCGCCTGAACCGCGTCGAGGAACAGCCGATGCGACAAGGACGCCCCGGCCACCCTATCGACCTTATTTTGATCCCCGGTCCTCTGGAACTGCTGCACATAACGCTGTTCAGCGCTGATAGCGTCTTGGGCGCGCTGGTAGAACTCCGTGTCTATCCCGCCGCTGGCGGTTTTCCCGTAATTTTCGTCATGTACCGTCCCGTCTTTGTCATAGAGACGAAACTCAGCGTCAACCACCTGACCGTGCTTAATCGTGAAGCGAATTTTGCCGACGGTACCGTCCTCTTCGGGCTGCGAGCTGCCCGCGTATTGCCCGTCCGGCAACGTTGAGGCCGCCGGGTAAGTCGCACAACCGCTGAGGGCGACCATGCCGATTGCGAGTAATGCCCCCGCGGTCGTTTTACGCATCTTTTTGTCCCGTCTCAAGCGTTTGTGGGTCAGATTTTTCTGCGGTTTGCGATTGGTTGTGGACTTCGCTGACGATTTTTCCGTGTTCCAAAATGATTTGACGCTGCCCTTGCCGAGCAACGTTGGCATCATGGGTGACGACCAGCAGGGTGGTGCCCTCACGATGCAGCTGCGAAAAGAAGTCGATAACGATGTTTTCGTTTGCCTCGTCGAGGTTTCCGGTCGGTTCGTCGGCCAGGATGACGGAAGGGTGGTTGATGAGGGCACGAGCCACGCACACGCGCTGCTGCTCCCCTCCGGATAGTTCATGAGGGAGGTGGGTGGCGCGAGCGGACATGCCCACCCGGTCTAGTGCCTCCATCGCCTCGGCTTCATCAGGGAGGGAATGGTAGTACTGGGCCATCATCACGTTTTCTACCGCCGAGAGGTGCTTGACCAGGTGGAACTGTTGAAAGATGAGGCCAATCTTGCGGCGGCGCACCGCGGCCAATTCCAGTTCGCCCATTTTGTCCAGACGCTCACCTTCCAGGTAAACCAGTCCTTCGGTGGGAGAATCCAGGCAGCCCAGAATGTTCATCAAGGTTGACTTGCCCGAACCGGACGGCCCCACTACCGAGAGCCATTCGCCGCGAGTCACATCGAGGCTGACATTATCCAGCGCCGCCAGCTCGCCGTATTTTCGAGACACATTCTCGACTCGATAAATCAATTGTTCATCATTGTTATCTGCCATTGCATTCTCACTCTCCACCAAGAACATTTATAGGATTAATTCGGGCAATACGTTTAGCCGGCCACAGAGAACCGATAACCGCTACTGCTACCGAAAAAACAATCGTGAGGACTATAATTATCCAGTTAATTTCTACTCGTGCCAGGAAAACTTTTTGCAATATGTAATCGGCCAGACCGATTCCCAGCAGCACTCCCAAGAAGCCTCCGAACAGCCCTAACAGTATCGATTCCCCGATAAGCTCCGTGAACACGTCCTTACTCAAAGCCCCTAAGGCCTTTTTCAGCCCAATCTCGCGGGCGCGTTCCGAAACAATCGAACTGAGTGTCGCGGATACCGCAATGAGCATTAGGGCGGAAATAATAATACTGACCAACCAAATTAGGTTGCTTAGAGTATGGGCTATGCGGGTTTCATTTTGGGTAGTCCGACGCACCACTTCAGCGTCAACCCCGTTAACCTTTTTTCCGATGGTTTTCGCTAAAGCGCTCAATTGGGAAGTATCACCTTTCAGGGAATATTCCACCAAACTATAGTGGTCGGCAACCCCACCCATAGCGGTGTAACTGTCCGGGCTCAACACCGCCAGGTCGTCCTCGGGGCCGCCGGTGCGCAGCAGCCCGGAGATTTCCAGCTGTTTGCCAGAATGTTTAACGTCTCCTGAGTTCTCCTCATCGTTGTTTTCCCGCAGCTGCGCCACCTTGAGGCCGATCAGGTCGCCAACGTGCAGACGGAATTTTTCTGCCAGGTTCACCCCTAACAGGATCTGTTCGCTGCCCTGCGGCACTTTCCCCTCAATTGACCAGTAGGGTCTCACTGACCGGGCGTCGGCAAATTTCGTCACCATGAGGGGGACGGGCTGCTGACCGTAGAGCAGGTTACCGTAACTGTAGCCGGCCCGCCCCAACAGGCTCTCGCCGCACTGCCGGTCGATGGCAGACACCGTTTCCGGAGTAATGACGTTGGAGCCTTGCGGCAGCACCACCAGGTTTGCCCCGAAAGAGCGCAGTTCCTTGGCGATATAGTCGGGAACTGTCACCGCCACCAGCCCCAACCCGGAAAGAGTGGAGGCGCCCATCGCGATTGCTAGGGAAGCAATCAGGACCCGGGAGAAACGGTGCGCAAAGGCTTTCCAGATGATGCGCACGAACATGCGTTTGTGTGAGTTCATTCCCGCCTACTTTCTGTGCAGGACCCGCGCCGGCTGCAAAGTCACCAGCGCCCGGATTGAAGGTAAACAGCCCAGCAAAACCGTCAGCCCCACGATGACCGCCATCAGGGGGAACACCACCGGGCGGATATTGATACTGACCCCAAATACCAGGTGACCGACCAGTTGGGCCAGACCGATTCCGCCCACACATCCGAACGCGGCCCCGACCAGGCTCACGATAAAGGTTTCCGTCAAAATCATCAGCACCACAAACAGATTGCGCGCCCCCAAAGCTTTCATCAGCCCGATCTCGGCGGAACGTTCCATCACCGAGGCGGTCACCAGGTTAGCAATGCCCAGAGCGGAACCCGCCATGGCCAGAATGGCCACCAAAGTCATAATGAGCTGGGTTTTTTCCAGAATCGTGCCCTCGCTGTCGGCGATTTGGTGCACGGGGGTGGCCACGGCGTTGCTCATGACTTCCTCAATCTGATAGGCGATTGAGGACGTGTAAGCGGTGCAGTACCAGGTTTCCCAGTCCTCCAGAGATAGTGAGCTGGGATCGCGGGCAGCGCGGCGCGACAAGTCATTTTCCGGCGTGGTGATAGCCCGCACCTCTACCCGGTCGACCTGGCCCGGACGGCCAGAGAGGCTCTGAGCTACGCTCAAATCCGCAAATAGTTGCCGGTCTTCATTGGAACCGGAAGTAAAGATACCGCTGATAGTCAAAGTTGGGCTGGGTGCGGAGCCAGCCACTCCGGGCGGGGGTTTCAAGGTCAGAGAGTCCCCCAGGTGCCAGCCATTTTGCTGAGCCAGTTTTGTTCCGACCATGATTTCATCGGGGGCTTTCGGCCAACTGCCTTGGACTTCCCACCAGTCGCGCATATCCGCCATGCCGGTATCGACTTTTTCCCCAGTGGGGATGGCTAGCTTCTTGCGAAACCAGGTCCCGACTACATCAACGTTTTGGCCTGAGGAATCTGCCTTGGTTTCCAGGAACGGAGCAAAGTTTTCGATGTTATAAGCCCAAAAAATGGTTTTCAGCTTGGCCAGCTCGGATTCTTGCAACGCTCCAGACTGGGAATTCGCCGAGCTATCCGTATCCTCGAAATCATAGAGTTGGGAAACTACGGATTTTCCTTGCGGTAGCACTTGGATATTGGCACCGTAAGAGCCAAGTTCCTGCTTGATTTTATCCCCGACATCCAGCATGACCGACAGCATGGAAGTTGTGAGACCTGCCCCTAAGAAAATCGTTAGCGCAATCATGAGGCGTTTACCGACCTGCCGGCGTAACGCCTTGAAAATCATCCTGAAAAAGAACATGGAAACTTATACCTTAGAGCCTTAGATTATTTTGGTTTTAAAGATTTTGGCGTGCCCACTCAGCTCGTCAGCAAAAAACCGTAATTCTTTCGGCCCCACTTCATACTTAATCGGAATGGGGTTACAGCCACCGGGAAAGCCAATAGTTTGAATATTCATCATGACCCCGCAGCGCCGGCAAATGACTTTCCCGCTGTCTTCGTAATAACCGGATTCGCCACAGATTTCACACGCATCAAGGCCGCAACCGTAGGCTACGGCGTTCTTTTGAATGACGATGAAACGAACTTGTGTCCCGTCCTCGGTCACGTAGGCGAACCGATGCAGGTGTCCATCAGACACCAGCTCCCGACTGACGGAAACCACATTTCCTTTCACGGTGGAAGGCTCTATCGGGGATAACTCCGGAACAGCCTCCGCCACGCGCTTGCCAACGGTCAAGGCGGTAACGAAAACAACCGTGCCGCCCAAGGCCAGCTCTAAAAAGTGACGGCGGGTAATCCGATCCGCCTTCACTAGACGCGCTTCCGGGCCGGAAACGTTGACGGGTTTGGAACCGAACCAAATGGCGATGATACCAGGAATGGCGGTCAGCACCACCAGGGTCAGCAGTATGACGGTGTTGGCATTTTGAATCCACAACACAAGTTCAAAGATGGTGCGTGACCGTGGCAGGAAACCACGTATGGCGAGCTGTTGATACAGCAGAATGGAACGCGGACCGATAACTACCAAAAATACCGCGGTAGTGATTGCCAAACGCACCATGGCGGGAACCAGCCTGGTGGCGCGCACGTAGGCCCAGCCGGCGACGACCACCAGCAGCGATCCGAACGCAAATCCAGAAAAGCGCACCAGCGATTCTGTTTCTAACGGAGAGGATCCCATCAGCACAATTTCATCGGTCGAAAATGCGTATTCAAAGCCGAAATTGATGATGATGCTGACGGCAGTCAACAGCGAGGCCACCAGCAGCGCCCGATGTTTAGCACTCTGTTTAATGTCATAGAGGTCGGCGGCGCCAAACCACCACGACATTCCCAGGAAGCCTAGCGAGCAAATCAGCATGACTGGAACCAGATAGAAGTTCATGGTGGGAACATCTATCAGATTCGTGTTCAGTCGAAACCATGCCAGCGTTGCCGCCGCTAGGGCTGCCACCACCAACACCACGGTGGTAATCCGAGCCACGACTCGGCGTTCCATCGGGGTATGCGGTCGTGTTGCCAGCAAGATTGCCAGCGGCACGAATAGCGGCAGCCCGTAGCGGAGGGCGACAACAAATAACTTGAGCAATGAAATCTACTTAGAGAATCTGCCCGTCCCACTGCCAGTTCTTGAACTCGAACTTCAGCGGTTCTTTCCAGAAACGTCCCTTGACCGCGGAGGAATCCTTACCCGTGTGCAGCATGAACTTGTCCTCCGGAGAGGGGATGGTGATGGTCACATCGTACAGACCGGGCTTGAGCTTGATGTTGTTACCATAGTGAGGACCGTCAACGGCGATCATCGGCATCATGGTGCCCAGGTCAGTTTCCTCACCGGTCTTTTGATCCTTAACTGTGGCCTTCAAATCGTCCAGGTAGGGCAGGTATGAATCGGCCGGGTATCCGAATTCTTCGGCCTTTTCATTGGTGGAAACGTCAATCTCAAAGTGCATATCGGACTCGGAAGCCGGAGGCATCTTCATTGAGCCGTGCTCCATATCGACAGCCTGGAAATAAACAACGTTTACATTCAGCGGCCCGTTGGTTTGTTCGCCAGAATCCCCAACCGGAATCTCCTTGATACCCACAACATTAGGATCGCTGGGGGTTTCCGGCTGTTCCTGCCCAGTCGTCGCCGGCTTGGAGTCCTGCGGCTTCGCCTGGTTGTCCGGGTTTTCGCCACAGCCGCTGAGACTCGCTCCCATCGCCAGGACGGCTGCCAGAGCCAGTAGCTTCTTCTTCATTATTCTTCCTTTCCGCTGTGTGCTTCGACAGCGTCTTGTGTGTCTTCCCTCGAAGAGTTTTCTTCGGGAGCTTTATCATTACTTTCCGAGATAGGGGTGTCGGAACGAGTCTCGGAGTGGCCTGCCTCGGAGTGGCCTGCCTCGGGCTGGTCGGCTTTTGCCTGGCGGCGTTGCAACAGAGCTAGGCCGACCAATACCGCGGCGGTAATAAGCTGGGCACCGAGGGTTTCCGCAGTGGGATAAATCCCCAGGAACACCACGGTAGGAACGGAAGGCACCACATGCGCCCCGACCAAAGCGGCCTCTTGCAGCTCTTTGATTGCCCCGCCCACGATGGCTACCGCCAGCAACGCCAGCAATATTGAAGTCCACTTAAAGAACGGCTTGAGCGGCAGGCGTACCCCGAACTGCCAGACCAACACGAATAGAATCGCGAGGATGATTACCGCCGTTACGCCACCCAAAACGATAAACCAATAATCGCTGTGCGTTTTCGCCCCGGCAACAATCGGGTAAAAGAACAGGATGGTTTCGGCACCTTCCCTGGCCACGGTGAGGAAGGACACAAATGCCAGGGCAAAAACGCCTCCCGACGCGGTTTTTTCGCCCGCGGTCGCCTTTATGTATTCCTCCCAGCGTTTGCCGCTGGACTTGCTCAGTATCCAGTTAGACACATAAATCAGCATCAGGGCGGCCGCTAGGCCGGTGATTCCCTCCAGCAGTTCCTGACCCATTCCGCTCTGCACGCTGGCGCTGAGCTGGCCAAACAGAATAGCCAGACCGATGGAAATGACCACGGCGATACCCACGCCCGCTAGGATTCCCCGCAGCTGGTCGCGCCGTCCCGCTTTCAACGCGTAGGTGACCAACGCCGCCACGACCAGCAGTGCCTCCGCGCCTTCACGCAGCAGAATCAGGAAAGCGGCAAAGAAACCGGAAATCCCTAGCGGTCCCGTGTCCTGCGTTTTCGAGTCTAAAAATTGCGCGTCCTCAGTCAGCTTCGCAATCAGGTCCTTGCCAAGTTTCTCCTGTTGAGCCCGGTCACGACCGTCTTTGTAGCCCTGTCGTAAGTCACTGAACATGCCCTCAATCTCAGTCACGCGACTGAAACCTTTGTGCACAATGGTGTTGTTTTCAAACCCGTCAGCTTCGTAATGTCCCAGGTACGCTTCGGTAGCCAGGGTGAATGCCCGGTCGGCTTGTCCCTTGACGTAGGCACTTTGGGCATCAGTAATAGTTTGCGCAATCGTGTCGGCGACCCTACTCCACTGATCCGCCACCTTCGGGGCTTTGACCAGCTTAGTTACCGTTTCCTTAAGCAGGTCTATGACTTTGTCGCTGGCTTCTCGCAGTGCCTCCGGGCTCGCGCCGTCACGGCTGAGATTGCGTAAGTTTAATAGTTCGGCGACAAACTTATCGTCGACGTCACGCCCCAAAGCGTGTTTGACCTGGTCCTCCAGTCCGCTCGTCTGGTAGTTCTCATAGTAGGCTTGACGAATCAGAGTCTGGACCGCGCTCGGATCGCCAGCTTCCGGAACCGCGGAGAGCTTTTCCTGCATTACCGCCACGACCTCAGACCATTCACCCAGATCGGAATCTTGGGGTGTGGCCGCGCTGGGCCAGACCACTCCGCCGAAGGCTAGCGCCACCACCAAAGCGGAAAAACCTACGATAAACCGCAGTCCACGTGCCCACAGAGAAGGCTGGTTTCTGGTTGCGTCCACGATTTCCTCAACTTCTTTCTAAATCGAAACATGACAAGGCTACAGAAAAATAATAAATAAGGCAAGCCTTGCCTTATAGCAAATTTAGCTGTTCAGGGTTGATTTTTAACAAAATGCCCTCGCCCTACCGCAGCTCTTCCAGGTGGCCGTCTAGCATATTGAACCTGCGGTTGCAGTATTCATAAGCGGCCGCGTCGTGCGTGACCATGACGACCGTGCTGCTCCCTTGTGTGAGCTCGTGAAATAGCCGCAGCACCGCCGCGGTAGAGTCGTCGTCCAAGTCGCCGGTCGGTTCATCCGCCAACAAAACTTCCGGTTGGGCCATGAGTGCTCGGGCGATGGCGACCCGACGCATCTCTCCCCCGGACAGTTCTGCGGGCCAGGCGTGTGATAGGTCCGCAATGTCGAGCTTTTCCAGTAAATCCAACGCGCGATTGACGGGCAAAGACTCCACCGCCACCGGCGACGATTCCCCCGACGACCGCCCTTTTGACCGCAAAGTCGCGGGCAGCACCACGTTATCCAAAACGTTGAGGGAACTGACCAGGGTTTGCTGCTGCGTAATCATGCCCAGACGAAACCGGCGCAGCTGGGACAGTTCCCGGTCCGAGAGACCAGACAGATCCTCTCCTGCCACCCGAACCGTTCCTGAGCTGGGACGCAGCAAACCCATCATGAGGTTCAGCAGGGTTGTTTTTCCGTTACCCGATTTGCCTGAAATGACCACAAACTGGCCGGTATCAATACTCAAGCTCACACTGTCTACCGCGTTGAACTCCCGTCCTCGCCGCGAAAACTTCTTGGTCACTTCGCACAGTTCCAACAGCATCTATTGCCCCTCCCGCACGACCTGGTAAGTTTCTTTTCGCAACATGCGAATCGCTGAGATAGCACTGGCCAGAACGGCGCTGAGGCACACCGTCACCAAGATGAGAACGCCCAGCGAACACTGGCTCCACAGATCACTTTGCAGATAGGGCTGCTTCAAAGCCCTTTGAATGGCATTGCCAAATGGCCGCAGTAGCGCCGTGCTGAGTCCCAGCCCCAGCACGCCGCCTGCCAGGCTGACCAGCAGATTCTCTTTCAGCAACATTGCGGTCAGCATCCGCTTGGTGGCGCCCATTATCCGCAACGAGCCCAGTTCTTTGCTCCGAGACATGACGCTGACCCAGTTGACCGTCACCAATACCGCTAGTGATACTGCCCAAAAGACAGCCAGAAAAACCTGTAGGGCGCCCACAATGTGGCCCACACCCTCCTTGAGCCGGGAACTAATCCCGTTCGCGGACACAAAACCCAAGCCCTTTAGCTGGGGGGATTTGGAAATATACTGCGCCACGTCCTCCGGGGCGTAACCGGGCTTGACCTTTACCATCACTGCGGAAACCCGGTGTCCAATTTGATCTTGGGACAAGACCGGATGCCCCACCTTTTCAGCTTGGCGCGCCAGGATTTTCGTGGTCGCCAGATTGGCAAACACAGACGAATCCAGGTTCGTGCCCGTCGGCGCCAGCCGCGCGCTTACCGGAAATTCATAGTTAAACAGGCGAATCTTGCCCTGGGCATTAATCTGGACTTTGGACCCCGCGACCAGTTCCCCGTCCTGCAGACCACGGGAATAAGTGGCTTGAATCCAGGGTTTAATGACGAAGTCAGTGTCCGGATCAATGCCGATAATTTGCAGCCGCACCTCGCAGCAACTCGCCATCAGGGAAGCAATATAGGTTTGCGTGGTGACCCGTTCCACCCCGGCAACATTGGCGACCAAATCCGAAACGTCATCCGGCAGCAAGAACCCACTCGGTTTTCCCCCGCAGAGGTAAATATCCTTTGCGGACTGCTCAAACTGGGAGGGCACAATCATTATGTCCGCCCCCAGACGCTCCTTGACCGACGACAAACCTTGGCTGAGGTTCAGCGAAACCATCCCCGCACCAAACGTTATCGCGCTGAGCAGGACTGCCACCAGGAACAGTCCTAAACTGCGGTAACGGTAATATTTGAGATTGCGAAAAGGGAGTTTGCCCCAGGTTATCTGGCTGCTTTGCATTGCAGTTTATGCCGCGGCTTTCTGAAGTTCCGGGCGCTTCCTTTGATCCAGGAATATCGCCGCACCGACTGCCAGAATCCCTATACAGCTCAGCACCAACAGCGTGGGCATAGCGTACACATTGCAAGACATTTCCTCGTTTTTGCACACTCCGATGAGCACGGTGACAATCGAAATTTCCAGCACATAGATGAGCGCCGCGCTCAGGTTCAAACCGGTGCGAATCTCAGAGTCCATGAACAATGCCAGCAGCCCGATGACCAGCAGGAGGATTCCAATCCCCAAGCTGGCTTGAGCAGTCCAGTAGCACGCCATATGTTGATGAGCCTCGCCCATCGCTTTGCCAGCCTGCCCCATGTGATCCATGCCGCCGGAGCCTTTCATCCCGGACATTTTCTCCATACCGGAGCTGTGTTTGGCAGCAAACTCGCAAACCGGCGCAAAAGTCCGGGGCGCGATGGCAATGAGCAGGCCCAACACTATGGTAGGCAGCGAACCAATGATTCTATCTTTCATGCGAATTTCTCCTTAAGACTTAACGACGCTGCCAATCATGACATAATGCAAAACAATTGGCAAGGCTTGCCTTACCTAATTAGCGAGAAATCCGCTTTCATCTGCGAAAAATGACGCGTAAATGTTAGTGAGAGGGCGTTTCGCGCACCGCTTCGTGGTGGCGGATGACCTCGTCAACGATGAAACGTAGGAACTTCTTGGCGAAATCGGGGTCGAGCCCTGACGAGACGGCCAAAGCCTGGAGACGCGCCACCTGCTGCGCCTCACGCTCGGGGTCAGCCGGCGGCAAATCCAGGCGGGCCTTTAGCTGACCGACTTTTTGGGTGCAACGGAACCGCTCCGCCAGCAGATGCACCAGCGCGGCGTCGATGTTGTCGATGGTGGCTCGGTATTCCTTGAGTTCAGCAGGGGTTTGCGGCGGGTTCGCGGCGATAGCTTCGGCTTGCGTAGTGTTCATTGTTGCCCCTTCACTAGGTTCCCCTCTCACTTTACCGGGTCATCGCGCCGCGGCGGAGAGTTTCTCGAAACGTGAAACGGAGCCGCCCCCAGGGAAAACGGCAACCTCGGCGTGAACCCGCCGGGGAACCTTGTGACGTAAACGTTAGGCGGTCTTGGCGACCGAACCGCCGTGAATGTCCTGCAGCACGTAGGTGGGCTCGGCGCCCTCAAAAACGCACTCCGCCTCGATGATGACTTCCGCCACGTCGTCACGTGAGGGCAGGTCAAACATGATTTGAGAGAGGGCGTGTTCCATCAGGGTCGACAGCGAACGCGCCCCGGTACCGCGCTTCTCAGCCAGCTCGGCCACCGCGTGAATTGCCGCATCGGTGAAAGTCAGTTTCACCCCGTCGAGCTCAAACAGGTGCTGGTATTGCTTTAAGATGGCGTTCTTTGGCTCGGTCAAAACGCGGGACAAATCATCAACGTCCAGGGCCGACACATTGGTAATGACCGGCAGACGGCCGATGAACTCCGGAATCAAACCAAACTTGTGCAGGTCGTCGGGGGTCACTTTGGCGAACAGGTCGCCGTGTTCCTTTACGGACTTGAGATCCGAGCCAAACCCGGTGGAGCGCTGCCCCAACCGAGCTTTCACGATTTCGTCGAGACCGGCAAACGCCCCGGCGGCAATGAACAGGATCGAGGAGGTATCAATCTCAATAAATTCCTGATGCGGGTGTTTGCGCCCGCCCTGCGGCGGCACGGAGGCGGTGGTGCCCTCGATAATCTTTAGCAGAGCTTGCTGCACGCCCTCGCCGGACACGTCACGAGTGATGGAGGCGTTTTCGCCCTTACGGGAAATCTTGTCGATTTCATCGATATAGATAATGCCACGTTCGGCCTTTTTCACGTCCCCATCGGCGGCTTGAATCAGGCGCAACAGGATGTTTTCCACGTCCTCGCCCACGTAGCCGGCTTCGGTCAGAGCGGTGGCGTCCACGATGCAGAACGGGACTTTCAACAGGCGCGCCAAAGACCTCGCCAGGTGCGTCTTTCCGGTTCCTGTGGGGCCGAGCAGCAGGATATTCGACTTCGTCAGCTCCATGCCGGTGTCTTCGCCGTGGCGTTGGGCGCGCACCCGCTTGTAGTGGTTATAGACCGCTACGGACAGGGCACGTTTCGCGTTTTCCTGACCAATCACGTATTCCTGCAGGAAATCGAAAATTTCATGGGGAGTCGGCAGGACGTCCAGACCGCCCGCGGGGCTACCGTCGAGTTCCTCGGCAATAATGTCATTGCACAGCTCGATGCACTCATCACAGATATACACGCCGGGACCGGCGATGAGCTTACGAACCTGACGCTGGGACTTTCCACAGAAAGAACACTTCAGCAGGTCGACCGATTCGGCAGTGCGTGACATGAGTTCCTCTCATAGACGAGTTCAGACTGATTACGATTCTACGGTTTTAGAGGTTTTTATTCTCGTTAACACGCCTTTGAGGGCCAATCCGCCGACTTCGCGGTGCAGCTCGGCGGGTTTATGGTGTTCAATAGAGCGTTTCGGGCAAGGATCTTGCGTCGGTGTCGCGCGAGGCTTCTGGTGCCGGACGGGTAGCCCTGCACCTACTATTGTCGGTAGTTAAATACCCACATTTGTGGGTATATTTGTGCTGGCTGACATATTAGTATTAAGCAGTTTCCGGGATTAACTTTCCCGAGACATCAGAAAGTCATAAATATAAGGGGGCGCGATGCCTGACGTAATAGCTTACTTATTCATTGGTCTGGGAGTGCTGTCCGGCCTGTCCATGGTCGTTTTTCGCAACAAAGCAAACGGTACAGCCCAGATTTGGACAATTCTACTAGCTCTGGCAATAATCATTGCCTTGGCGATCTTGAATTTCCTGCAAGTTCTGCCTCCTATCAGCAACGTGGCCATAATCTGCATCAGCCTGGGGGCAATAGTCAGTGTCTTCTCTAGGAAACCATCAAACTGATAGACCCGTGGCGCGGCGGAGAATTCCGCCGCGCCACGCGTTATTAAAATGAACCATTCTCGAAGGATTTCACAACGAGGAGCGATCGGCTTTCGCAGTTGGTGCGGGCTAGAATCTGAGACACATAGTCTCGCACCGTGTTTTCTTTGAGACCGAGCTTCTTGGCAATCGCCTTATTCGACAACCCTTCAATCAAAAGCTGATAGACCTTTCGGAGTTGTTTCGGAAGACCATTTACTGACTGAATAAAGGTTTCGTCATATATGGTCTGCAGAGGCTGGGCTCGCATAATATCCATCAAGGCCTCCGCCGGATTCTGACTCAAAACGGACTCCCCGCGCGAAACACGCCGTAAATCTTGGACAATCTCCGTTATCGGCGTATCCTTAGTGATAAACCCGACAGCTCCAGCTTTGATGGCTTCCATAACTGAAGGTCTCCGCCCGAAAGAGGTAAAGACCAAAATCTTAATTTTCGGGTGCTCACGCGCCAACCACGCGGTTGCCTCGATACCATCTACTGTCGGCATATCCACGTCCATTAGCACAACGTCAACAGTGTATTTATTCACCAGCTCCAATACCTCATGGCCATTCTTAGCAGTGTACACCACCTCTATATCTTCAAATGCACTCAAAGTTTCGGGAATAAGGTTACGCACCAAATCATCATCATCAGCCAAGAGCACGCGCAAAGGTCGCTCCAAAGCATCCGGATTTGGTTTCAGTTCGTTTTCCATACCTGTTTACCTCGTTTTCTTAGCTTCCTCGAACCGAGATGTACGCTCTATCGGGATTAGTGCCAAAATCATCCACAGTTTCCCATTTGATGAATAGTTCAGCCGACCGCCCCGTTCCGACAACAAGGCGGCAAGGTGTCCCAGTCCTTGCCTGGAACTCATTGTTTGGTTCACTACCACATTCTGGGAAACCTGGTTCGTGGATACCACCTGTAAGGCTTCATCAGTAAAATCACCTTCGATCCGTGCAAAAGTACCTTTTTCTGCATATTTGACGAGGTTGGTGGCAATTTCGCCGATAAAAATCTGGAGAATACCTAGTGATGTCTGGTCGAGAGTCTCTTCCACCTTATCCGGCAGTATGACGGTTAATTCTATGTCACAAGTTCTGGCCAATGAACGGGCATTTCCAACAGTTTCGCTCAGAGATATCACTTCACCGCTATTAGATTCGCCTTTCTTAAGTCCGCCAATCATCTCTCTAAGGTGCTTCATAGCCTGGCGTGACTCCGAGACAATCATCTCGATTTTTCGCTTGTTTTCGCTTTCATTGGAATTCAGAAGCCCATCACAAAGCATGACCACATGAGACAATTCCGCCACTGACTTGTCGTGTAAAGTGCTGGCAAGATTCTCACGTACCAATCCGATTGCACGTTCCTTGTCTCTTTGGGTTTCTTCAAGTTTCAGCCTAGCCTCTTCAACGGATTCCTCACGCGTTCTTAGAATCCACCCGATAAGAGCCGCAAAGAGAAGAGCAAACACATCGAAAGTTATTACACTAAGGAAATTTACCTTGGGATTGTATCCAAATAAATCTGTGACAATAATTAAAAGACCACCGACCACGGCAAGCCAATAATATTCTGTAAAAACAAAGTAGCCAATGAGCAGATAGACAAAGATAGACACCGCACCGACCGCCCAAGGAAGTGGAAGCATGGAGGCTATGCACTGGAAAACTATGAAGGTCAATCCAAACAGTCCCGGCCGCCAGGCAGTTAGTACCAGCAAAATAATGCCTGCAACTTCAAGAACCCAAGTGTGCCAGGTGAACCATACCGAGCCTCCAAGAAAGTCCCCTAAATCCATGCCAAGTGCAGCAACTGCACAGAGCACCACAGAAATCGGCCACAGACCGAGTCTGGTAAGAAAGTTGCGTTTTAACGGCACACGGTAATTTTAGAGCATCATGCCTAGCATTTTCCTAGTATTTTGAGGTGCCAAGGGCATGGTTTGTACAACACCGTGGATTTGCCAACATAAATCGGCTGACTCACTAGTGCAACATCCAGACCACGCAGATGTACACCAAATGGTGGCTCCGACAGGGGCACCACCCCAAAAGTCAGAGCACTAGCAAAGGTAACAAGAGCAATTTTACTTAGCACGGCTTTCTCCTTCATCAATCAGCCTCAATCCCACTAATGTGGGCTGGCAAACACGTTAGCGAATGAGGCAGCCTAAGAACACCCACAAAAGTACGTGGTTAACCCCAAGTTAAGTTCAAATCACATAGGCTGCAGTTACTTTTCGGGGACTAACTGAAGGATAAATATCATAAAAACCAAGGTGACTCGGAGGACGGTACTGTAACCCCCACGATTAGTTCCCCGTTTCGTATGTTTGCCCTGCTGTATTTCCCATCTCGTCGCAAGGAAAGCCGCGGGAAATATATTGAGCTGATTTATGACCCCCTGACAATGGCTTTGACGATAATCCTAACAGGCACATTCACTGTTGGAGTCAGGAAAATCATCAAAAAATGAAACGTTTATGCCACAGTTACAAAGGCTCGTCCGCCTAGGATAAAAACGCGCCGGCCCAAGCTAGCCGCACACCTTACCTGGTCAATCAGACCATATTCCAGCGCCTTTCTACGAATCCCCGTCTATAAAATACTAATATGCATTTTATTACCTTTATGGTAAGGTTTTATATATGGACGGGAATCGGGAGCCTATAACTAAGCCGCGTCGAGGTGGTTTACCAACCGCAATCGCACAGGCTCCTTTGCGCACGGTTCGCCCCGCGCAGCTGAGCGCGATATACGCAAACCCCAGCAAGGAGCTACTGCGACTGTATCGCCAGCAACTCGTGTATCGCTTGGGTTGCGGCGCCTATATCGGCATACCTGACGCACAAGTGGGAATTGCGTGGCAACCCAGTACCGTTGAGGCTGCAATGGCGTATGCCGCCAGTGTTTACGGTGAAGACGTGCCTATACTGGCCGGTATTGGTGCCGCGCGCTGGTGGGGGTTGATTCCTCGCGAGATGGGAACCTGCCCGATTCTAGTGCCGCGTCAGCACCGCAATGTGGCGCTCACGGGCGGGATTCAGGTATGTTTTTCTATCAGCCGTTATCACCTCCAGGACACTGAACTTGTCTCCTGCCAGCTGGGTCAATTTCGCGTGCAAACTCGAGAACAAAACTTGCTGGATTTGGTATCACATCCCGAGTGGGGGCAGGCTCCCTCTGAAGCCACCAACGCCGCCGAGGCACTCCTAGGACGGGTTAACACTCAGAAAGTCGCAAAATTAGCCAGAAACCAAAAACTCCAGTCCACCTGGAATCAGTTCTTTGAAAACTACAACGAAAAGAGGTGAGAAGATTGGCTGCCAGATTCCCCGCCCCGCGCTTCTGAACGGTGGGCACCTCAGGGCACAGTCTCAGTCCAACCAAGCCCAACCAAAGCCAACCAAGGCTAACCACAGCCATAAAATCACGTGGCTCCACGCTATCAAAGCGTGAAGCCACGTTTCTGGCAAGTCACAATTAACTCGAGCTGCCTTTGCGCGGCTCCAGCACCTGGTCAATCAGACCATATTCCAGTGCCTGGGGAGCCGTGAGAATCTTATCCCGGTCAATATCCTCGTGCATTTGCTCCACGCTGCGCTTGGAATGTTTCGACAGCGTTTCCTCCAGCCAGGCCCGCATCCGGTCGATTTCCTCAGCAATAATCGCCAAATCGGTGGCCTGACCCTGGGCGCCCTGAATGGCCGGCTGGTGGATCAGTACCCGCGCGTTGGGCAGCGCCAGACGCTTGCCCGGAGCACCCCCCGCCAGCAGCACCGCCGCCGCGGACGCCGCTTGACCCAAACAAACCGTCTGAATCTCGGGCTTGATGTATTGCATCGTGTCGTAAATCGCCGTCATCGCGGTAAAAGACCCGCCCGGAGAGTTGATGTACATGGTAATGAGCGAATCGGGATCCTGGCTCTCTAACACCAGCAGCTGCGCCATCACGTCATCGGCGGAGGCGTCATCGACCTGGTTGCCCAGGAACACAATTCGATCCTCAAACAGTTTCGCATAAGGGTCTTGGCGCTTGTAGCCGTAAGCCGTACGTTCCTCGAAAGTCGGCAGGATATAGCGCGCGCTGGGCAACGCCGGAGCCGCCCCCGCGGGGACAGACGCATTCGCGGGCGAAACCGCAGCAAATCCTGCCCCGGACATCCCTAAATCACCTTGATAATGCCTCATTACTCCCCCTTCTTCGAGCTCTGTACCGCGGCCGCGTTCTCTACCACCGCGTCAATAAAGCCGTATTCCAAGGCTTCCTGAGCGGTGAACCAGTGGTCACGGTCGGCGTCCCTGGTGATTTCTTCCAGCGTGTGACCGGTGCGCTCGGCGGTAATCTGAGCGAGTTCCCGCTTCATCGCCAGAATCAAATCCGCATTAATCCGCACTTCGGAGGCCGTTCCCTGGACACCGCCGAGAGGCTGGTGCATGAGGATGCGGGCGTGCGGAGTCGCGAAACGCTTGCCTTTCGTCCCGGCCGTCAACAGGAACTGCCCCATCGAGGCCGCCATTCCCATCGCCACGGTCACCACGTCGGGTTTCACGTACTGCATCGTGTCATAGATAGCCATGCCCGCGGTGACGGAGCCGCCGGGAGAATTGATATAGAGGTAGATGTCAGAATCCGGGTCCTCGGCCGCCAACAGCAGCATCTGGGCGCAAATCGCATTGGCATTTTCCTGGCTAACTTCATCGCCCAGCCAAATGATGCGCTCTTTCAGCAAGCGCTTATAAATAAACCCACCCGTGGGTACATCGGGCGTTTCTTCGTCGCGATTAACTACGGTCACGTTTCCTCCTCGCTTGGTTCACTTAACCCTAACGGAAAACCGCGCGTCCTTCGCGCTTCATTCCCCCGGTTTCGCTATGGGCTAATCCCGACTTTGGCCGGAGGCGTCCCCTGGCGGTGTCGGTCGGTTTCTTTCTGATTTATTCACAAGTCTCCCCCGGCGGGTTTTCCCTCACCTCGCCAGTGTGGGGGGCGACAATCGATAGCAAAAGGCGGGTTCCGGTCAGTACCGAAACCCGCCTCGCTCTCAAGAGTTACTTTTCCGCGGCGTCCTGTTTTGCCGGAGCCTTCTTTGCCGGAGCATTCTTAGCGGGAGCCTTCTTGGCTGGGGCTTTCTTAACCGGGGCTTTCTCAGCCGCTGCCTTCTTAGCGGGGGCTTTCTTTGCCGGGGCTTTCTTGGCCGGCTTTTCCTCAGTATCCTCGTCTTCCGCCGACTCCTGGCCGATAAATTCCTTGAGGTCGACGACCTTGCCGTTCGTGTCCTTGACCTCGACCTCTCCGAGGGCTGAGGCGATGGACTTGTTACGGGCGATTTCTTGGATAAATGCCGGAATCCGGTTGTTCTGTTCCGCATTTTGCAGCAGCATGGAGGGATCCATGCCGTAAGCCTGCGCGGTCTGGAGCACAAACTCGAGCAGTTCCTGCTGAGACACATTCATCTGGCGTTCTTCGGCCACCGCGTCCAAGATAATCTGTACCTTCAGATCCTGCTCGACAGCTTCCTGAGCCTTCTGTTTATCTTCCTCACTGGCATCCTCACCGACCTGCGCTGCCACGACCTCGTCCAAAACCCCTTGTGGCAACGGGAACTCCAGCTCATCGCGCAACTTTTCGACCAGCTTGTCACGAGCCGACATAGCCTGGGCTACGCGAGCCTGACGGTCCACGTTTTCCGCAAGTTCCTGTTTCAGTTCCTTAATGGTGTCGTGTTCGGAAACCATCATGGCGAACTCGTCGTCAGCTTCCGGCAAAACCTGTTCCTTCACGGAATCCACAGTGACGGTAACCTGGGCGGTTTCTCCCCCGTGCGGCCCAGACTTCAGCTGAGTCTCAAATGTCTTGGTTGCTCCGGCTTTCAGACCTTTCAAAGCCTCGTCCAGGCCCTCAACCAAACCGCCGGCACCAACGTGGTAGGAGGTCTGGTTCAAGGAATCGACCTCTTTACCGTCAATCTCAGTCTTAAGGTCCAGGGTAACGAAGTCGTCCTGCTTGACGGCACGCTCCACGGTTTTCAGAGTCGCAAAGCGGCGCCGCAAGTTGTCCAGCTCGGTGTCCAGGGCTTTCGGGTCGTCTTTAACCGCGTCAACTTCCAAGCTCAGCTTAGAAAAGTCCGGCAGCTCGACCTCGGGCCGCACTTCCACTTCCACCGTAAACTTCAAATCGCCGCCGGCTTCGCCCTCAATGTTGGGGGTATCGGTCACATCCACGTCAGGCTGACCCATCGGAGCAATCTTATGTTCCTGCACCGCCTTGCCGTAGTATTCCGGCAGCGCGTGATTGACCGCATCCTCAATAACCGCGCCGCGGCCGATGTAAGATTCCAACACGCGAGCCGGGACGCGTCCGCGACGGAAACCGGGAATGTTGACCTGCTTGGCGAATTCCTTGAAAACCTTGTCCATCTCGGGCTTGAATTCCTCGTAGGGAACCTCGATTGCCAACTTGACCTTAGTGGGGTTGAGGTTTTCAACAGTGCTCTTCACTTTGTCTCCAAAATCGTTTGTTCTTGCGGTCTGCCGGCCAGTCCGGTCCGCGTGGTTTTCATAAGCCCCTAAATCTTACGACATTAGCCCCTTTTTCTGAAACTTAGGGCCGGGGCGGGCAGGGTTTTATTACGGCTGATTTCAGCGGTTCGTGACGCGCGCCATGAGGCTGATTCCCAGCCAATCCGGGCTCACATGAGAGGAGGACATGACCCGCAGACCAGTGATTTTTGCGGCCTCCTCGACGAACTGGGTATCCACCGAGTTTGGCTTACCGGACACGGGGGTCATGACCCAAATCAGCCCGCCATCATCGAGGTTTCCAGACGCGTCAACTAATAAATCCGCCAAATCATCGACTTCGCCGTCTTCGGCACGCCACCAAATCAGCGCCCCGTCAGAGACATCCCCGTAATCTTCGTCTACCAGTTCGGTTCCCAGGAAGTCCTCAATGGCGTGACGCAGTGTCTCATCGACGTCATCGTCATAATAAAATTCTTGGACAATCGACCCCTTATCGAAACCAAGACCAGGCTGAGATTTGTTTGAGCGATCCTTTTGAGATTGTTCCGCGCGGGCGGAAGCATTGTTCGTCATAGTTTCAGGATATATGAAACCGAGCCTCCGTGGGGAATTTACACCGAATTTTCCCCGTAATGGCAACGTTGACAACCCCGAGAAAGGGCTCAGACGACCTTGTGCAGGTACTTCACCGGAGCGCCGACACCCGCCCAACGGTACGGTTCCAGCTCCTCGTCCCACGCGCGGCCCAAGGCTAAGTCCAGCTCACGGCGCATTTGCAACGGATTATCCGCGTGTTCCAACGCCGCTAAAATCCGACCTTCCGGCACCACCACGTTGCCCACGCTGTCGGTTTGCGCATAGAAAATTCCCAATTCAGGAGTGTGGGACCAGCGTCCGCCGTCAGTGCCGGGAGCCGCGTCCTCAGTCACTTCATATCGCAGGTGTTCCCAGCCGCGCAGGGCTGAAGCCAACTTGGCACCGGTTCCGGCCATTCCGACCCAGGAGAATTCGGCGCGAAAAAACGTCGGGTCAGCTTCTTGGACCGTCCAATCCAAACTGACTTCGGTGTTCAAAACCGTCCCCGCCGCCCACTCAATATGGGGACATAACGCCCTAGGCGCCGTGTGAATAAACAGGACACCTCGCGTGTATTGGTTCATGGTTACCTCCTGTTGTGTTTGAGGTTGAGCCACAGCTCAACAGGCCGGTGTTGCGGCTTCCCCTCCGAACACCGAACCACAACGAGGTAACTTATATTTCTATTATGCGCTAAACCGACCGCGGTTGCACGTCTATCTGGGGTCTACCAACCCATTTTCCGAATTTGCTGCAGCGCTTCCTTGCGGTATTTGCGTTCCAATCTGTCCAGGTACAAATGCCCCTCCAAGTGGTCGCATTCGTGCTGCAGGCAGCGCCCCATCAGTTCTTCGCCTTCTACCACCAGCGGTTTTCCGTCCAGGTCGATGCCTTCCACGCGGGCATACCAGGCGCGTTTCGTCGGGTAAAACAGCCCCGGCACACTCAGGCAGCCCTCGTCGCCGTCTTGGAATTCATCCTCGCTGGTAGCAACCAGTTTCGGATTTAAAACGTAGCCGACTTCCCCGTCGATGTTCCAGGAAAATGCCCGCAGGCTGACCCCGATTTGGTTCGCCGCCAACCCGGCGCGACCCTCCTCGTCCACGTTCTCTAACAGGTCCTCGACCAGCTGTTTCACGCCGGGGTCGCGCGGGTCTGTGATCCAGTCACAAGGGGTGCGCAGCACGGGATCCCCCACCACGCGTATCTCACGAAATGCCATGTTGACCTCTCTTTGCCGCCGCCCGGGCGCCTAGTTTTGATCCTTTTCCCACTGGTCAGGCTCTCCAATCAGCTCGGTCGAGCTGAGGGAAAAGGCCGTTTTTGCCGCCTCGCTCTCTATGGCCTGCAACAGTTCCTCCACACAAGTCTCCGGGGAGGTTTCCTCAGTTGTGCCCTCGCGGCGCTGGCGAATCTCGACCTTACCCTCAGCTAATCCCTTGCCCACGACCAGCGCAAAGGGCATCCCCAACAGTTCTGCGTCCTTGAACTTCACCCCGGCGGAAGCCTTCGGGCGGTCGTCATACAGAACCTCGATACCAGCCGCATCGAGTTCACGCGCGAGCTTTTCCGCGGTGGCAAAAATCTCTGGGTCTTTGCCGGTAGCCAGCACGTGAACCTGGAAAGGCGCGATATTCAGCGGCCACATCAGCCCCCTCTCGTCGTGGTTTTCTTCGGCAATGGCCGCCACCAGGCGCGACACACCAATACCGTAGGAACCCATCGTCACGACTTGTGCCTTACCGTTCTCGTCCAGCACGCTCAACCCCAGAGCTTTGGCGTACTTGCGTCCCAGCGCGAAAATGTGTCCGATTTCGATGCCGCGCTCCAACGTCAACGTCCCCGAACCGTCGGGAGCCGGGTCGCCTTCCAAGACTTCTGCGGCTTCGATGGTGCCATCCGCCGTAAAATCGCGCCCGCACACCAAGTTGAACACGTGCATCCCGGCCTGGTTGGCTCCCGTCACCCAGCGCGTGCCCGGAACAATCCGCGGATCGATCAGGTAGCGCGGGGATCCGACGGGATTGCCGTCCACGTCCGTAGTGCGTTTCGGTGAGTTCGGGCCGACGACCTGTGGGCCGATGTAGCCCGGCACCAAATCCGGGTAGGCTTCCAGGTCTTTGGCCTCCGCCATGCGCACGTCAGCGGGAGACAGGCTCGCCTCCAAGCGTTTCATGTCAACTTCGCGGTTCCCGGGCACGCCGATGACCAGGACTTCTTTGCGTCCGTCGGGATATTCGGCGACCACCACCACGTTTTTCAGCGTGTCGCTGGCTTCCCAAGGCCGGTCCGAGCGCGGATAGAGTTTGTTCGCCTGATCCACCAACGTTTCGATCGTGGTGGAGTCCGGGGTCGGCCGTACTTCCGCAGCGGGTGCGTCGTCATAAGGGAGGGGCTGTGGCGCGATGGTGGTGACGGCCTCCGCGTTAGCGGCGTAGCCTCCCGGGGACTTCACGAACGTGTCCTCGCCGATAGCGCAGGGGAACAGGAATTCTTCGGAGGCCGAACCGCCCATCGGACCACTCAAAGCGTGACAAATGACGTAATCCAACCCGATACGGGTAAAGATCCGCCGGTAAGCTCCGCGGTGCAGGGCGTAGGAATGTTCCAACCCCTGGTCCGTGAGGTCAAAGGAATAGGAGTCTTTCATCACGAACTCGCGACCCCGAATGATCCCCGCCCGCGGACGAGCTTCGTCACGGTACTTTTCCTTCATCTGGTACAGAATGACCGGCAGGTCTTTGTACGAGGTGTACAGGTCCTTTACCGCCAGGGTAAACATTTCTTCATGAGTGGGAGCCAGCAGGTAATCCCCGTCTTTCCGGTCTTTGAGCTTGAACAGCGAAGGGCCGAACTCTTCCCAGCGATTCGTCGCCACGTAAGGTTCGCTGGACAGCAACATCGGGAACTGCAGTTCCTGTCCTCCAATGCGGTTCATTTCTTCACGCACAATGTTTTCTACGCGCCGCAAGGTTTTCAACCCCAACGGCAGCCAGGTATAAATCCCTGGCGCGGCGCGGCGAATATAGCCCGCCCGCACCAGTAGCTTGTGGGACTCCACTTCGGCTTCTACCGGGTCTTCACGCAGGGTGCGGACAAAGAAAGAGGACATTTTTGTAAGCATTCCTCAACTTTACCGCGAAACCAGCTCAAAGATTAAAACCATCCCGACCTCGGGATTTGCCCGCTGAATAGCTGAGTTAGAGACGCGGGCCGCGGTTAGTGACGCGACGCGTGTAAATCCCGCCGGTGCCAGAACAGGTTTTCCTCCGTGTCCCGATCGGTGGCGCGCAGCAGGGCTTGCCACACCGCGAGGGGATCTGCGCCGCGCTCTAACGCCTGACTCGCGGTCATGCCCCATTCAGTCAGTACTTGGTCGCTGGCCAGAGTTTCACCTAAACCGTGTGGAAACACTTCAGCCAGCGCTTGCTTAAACTGGGAGCGCGTCATGCCGCGCTGCACCGGACCGCCCTGGAATTGAGGCATCAGGAAATTGGGGCGCAGTCGATGCTGTCCAGCAGCTCATCGGGAACCAGCTCGGGAACCACCACGCCCTCGACCACAGCTATCCGATCCGCAACTTCATGAAGCACGAAAGAAACCGGCGCTTCCAACGCATAACAGATGGAGGCCAGTAACTCGCTGGAGGCTTCCTTTTGACCGCGTTCCACCTCGGAAAGGTAACCCAACGACACCCGCGCCTTTGCCGAAACATCACGCAAAGTCAGACCGCGAGTTTGGCGCAGTTGACGCAAAACCTCACCGAGCTCACGCCGTAAAACAGGCGTGGAGGCTTTGTCAACTGGAGGATTGTGCATCATGGATTCAGAATACCGCTTTTTAGGCAGGCTTCGCACCCCCGCACGATTCACCGGCCTGACCGAACGCTCCGGGCTCATCCCCGGACGCAGCGCGTAAGGCAACTTCATGTTGGCAAAGGTATCTTTTTTGTTCATCACACTAAGTTTAACCAACTTTGTCAGGTTTTTATTCCCGCAAATCTCATCCCCGGGACTGATTGTCGCCCCAGCACAACGCCTCGGGAACGTGGCTAGTGTTGCTCAGCCGGGCGCAGAGCCTGGCGCACATAGTCAATCCCGGTGAAAACCGTAATGAACACGACCAGGACCGACAGAACTATCGCCAAGACGCGCACCACCGGCCACGCCGCGAGAACCAGGGCTTCCCACGGAATCAACAGCAGCAAAATCAACGCCATCTGGGTCACGGTCTTCAGCTTGCCGCCGCGGCTGGCGGGCATGACCCGCCCCCGACGCGCCAACACTAGGCGCATCAGGGTAATCCCCAGTTCCCGCACCAAAACCGGGACAGTCACCACCCAAAACACCGGCCAGTGCAGGCTGAGCAGCACGAATGCGCTGAGCACCAGGGCTTTATCGGCGATAGGATCCGCGAGTTTGCCAAAATCGGTGACCAGGTTCAGCTTTCGCGCCAGGGTCCCGTCCAATTTGTCGGTCGCGGAAGCCACGGCGAACACCACGAAGGCCCACACTTGTGCCTTCGTGGTCGGCACCAGCATCAACCAAATAAATACCGGCACCAAAATCAGGCGAATCACCGTTAGCACGTTGGCGATATTGAAGTTCGGCGGTGCGGCCGGCTGGGGCACGTCCTGCGGGTTTGCGGTCATGAATCCATCCTAGTCAGAAGGGCAAAGGCTCGGTGTCGTCCCCATCGTATAGCTCCTGGCGGCCCACGGGAGTCGCCGGGGTCGCCGGGTCAGCCGGGGTCGCCGGGTCAGACTCATCGGAAAAAGCCAACGTGGTGTCGAGCGGGCGGGTGTCGGCGTCGTCGGGTTCTGGGACCTGTTCCGAGGGCTCGCCCTCAGCAGAGTCGTCAAAAGGTTCCTCGGTGTCGTCTTCCGGTTCCTCTACTTCCGGTGGGAGGTCCGGCTCGGGCTCGGTTTCTCCGCGCAGCGTTGCCAGGACGCCGGGCAGTTCCTCGTTCGTGACCAGGACCTCGCGCGGTTTGGAGCCCTCCGAGGGACCCACCACGCCGTAAGTTTCGAGGATATCCATCAACCGGCCCGCTTTGGCAAACCCCTTGCGCAACTTGCGTTGAATCATCGACGTGGAACCGAACTGGGTGGAAACCACCAGCTCGGCGGCGGCCAGCACGTCGTCCAAGTCGTCGCCGATCTCTTCGGGAACCTTGGCTTCCTCGCTGCCCTGTTCGCTGGTGACGCCTTCGCGATACACGGGCTCCATCTGCGCCTTGACGTGGGCGACGACCCGCACAATCTCTTCCTCGGAAACCCAGGCTCCCTGCACCCGCTGCGGCTTAGATTCCCCGCTGGGCAGGTAGAGGGCATCGCCCTGACCGATAAGTTTTTCCGCCCCGGACTGATCCAAGATCACTCGGGAATCCTGGTTCGAGGACGTCGCGAAAGCCAGCCGGGAGGGCACGTTAGCTTTGATAATGCCCGTAACCACGTCCACGGAAGGACGCTGCGTCGCCAACACCAGGTGGATTCCCGCCGCGCGACCCAGCTGGGTAATGCGTTGAATAGAGGCTTCCACGTCCCGCGGCGCAATCATCATCAAATCGGCCAGCTCGTCCACCACGACCAGCAGGTATGGCATCCATTCCGGCTCGAAACGCGACTCGGGCAGCTTTTGCACCTTGCCAGCGCGCAGCGCCTGATTGAAATCGTCAACGTGACGGTATCCGTAGTTCGACAGGGTGTCGTAGCGCATATCCATCTCGTTCACGCACCATTCCAGCGCCGCCGCGGCTTTCTTTGCCGAGGTAATAATGGGCGTGACCAGGTGGGGAATCCCCGCGTAGGCGGTAAGTTCCACTCGTTTCGGGTCCACCAGAATCAACCGGACCTGTTCCGGGGTGGCTCGCATCATGATGGAGGTAATCATCGAGTTGATGAACGAAGACTTACCCGACCCGGTCGCGCCGGCGACCAGCAGGTGCGGGGTCTTGGCAATGTTCGTCAGGACGTAATCGCCCTCCACGTCCTTGCCGACCCCGGTGACCAGCGGATGAGTGAGGCGCGAGGCCGCTTCGGAACGTAGCACGTCACCGAGGTAAACGTTTTCGCGGTCCGCATTGGGGATTTCAATCCCGATAGCGGATTTCCCTGGGATGGGAGACAAAATCCGCACTTCCGGGGACGCCACCGCGTAGGCGATGTCTTTGGACAGTCCCTCCACTTTCGAGACTTTTTCTCCCGGACCGAGCGTGACTTCGTACTGAGTCACCGTCGGCCCGCGCGAAAAGCCGGTGACCTCGGCCGCGACCCCAAACTGTTGAAACACATCGGTCAGGGACTCGATGACGCGGTCGTTAGCCGGAGAACGCTTCACGTGTTCAGGCCCGACTTTCAACAGGTCGAGCGAGGGCAGGTGGTAGTCGATGTCGTGTCCCAAGCCGGTGTGGACGCGTTCCGGCAGGGTGTCCTTGGTTTTAGCAGACGGTTCGGGCGAGGGTGTCACCTCGGTCGGTTGACGCTCGGCCTTATGTCGCCCGGATTGTTTCCGTCCCGGCAAAAGTTCGGTGGCTCCGATCGCGGGCTCTGTCAGGGTCTGAGTCGCGTCGGGATCTGTGGGCTGAGCAGTCGGGGTCGCGTTCGGCTCCATAACCTTGGTTTCCTCCGCGTCTGACTGCGAACGGGGACGTTTCCAAGGCATTCGCGAGGGTGCCATGACTTCAGTAGCGCCGGTGAGGTCGACTACCTCCGACTCGTCATCGCTGGTGTCGCGGTCTGGGGACTGTCGGGAAAAACGCTGGCGAATCAGCGACACCAAGGTTGCCGCCGGGATTCCCCCGGCGATGAGGATTCCGATCAGCATCAGGATGACCAGCAGCGGGAACGCTCCCCACGGCGAAAACAGCACCCCGATGGGATGGCCGAAGAACCAGCCCAACAGCCCTCCTGCCGTCATGATTTCGGGGAAACCGGTGGAGGGCCAAGGCAAACCCTTGGCCACGTGGACCATTCCCGCCAGCGCCGCCAAGATAACCGAAAGTCCCACCAGAATCCGGGTTTCCCGCGAGCCGCGAAGCGCGGCGACTTCCGCGGCTTCTGCCTCGGTGACTCCGTCATTTTCCGGGTCAGGAAGGAAACGACCCCGCAGGAACAAACGTATGGCGAGGAACCCTAGAGCAAGGGGCAGAATGACCGCGAACACACCGAAAAGTCCCGCGAAAGTCAGGTGAATCACGTTCCCGGCCGTACCGGAAAGTCCAAACCATTCCCGCAGAGCGACCAAAATCCCCAGCGCGATGAGGCACAACCCCAAAATGTCGCGTTTGACTTGCGGGTCCAAAGCGGGGCGGGGCGGCTCATCCCGATTGCCCGGTCGGGCGGTTTTTCGGTTGCCTGCACCAGACCCGCGTTTCGACGGGCTGGTTTTCACTTGTTTTTTGGTCGCACTCATAGCGCTTTTAGGTTATCCGGGCGCAGGGTTTTTTTAGCGCTCCCACGCCGAAAAAGGTGGCATTACAGCCGCGAGTTTGCAACCAGAAAGTTATCAATTTGGGAAGCGGTGGGGATTCGGTAGTAGCCCCGCCGCCCCATCGCCAGCGAAGCGGCTGCATTGGCCCGTTCACAAGCCTGGTCCAGCGGTGTCCCCATCATGAGCGAGGCCAGCAGGACCCCGGTATGAGCCTCTCCGGCCCCGGTCGTGTCCACCAAGTCAGTGGGGTAAGCAGCCACTCCCCGCGGAATCTGCCCCGCAAATTCCTGAATAGCCGCCCCGTTTGCCCCGTCACGCAGCACCAGCACGGTTTCTGGTTTCACGTAACGGCGCAACACCTCGGCAATGGGACCGCGACCCAGTCGCATCCGCACCGTATCGGCCTGATGCTTATTCAAAGTCAGCAAATCCGCCCTTCCCAGGACTTTTACCATCACGTCCAAGTCGACTTCCCCGACCAACGGACCCCCCGCTATCGCGAGGAACAGATTGTCCGGCAGCCGTTCAATCCACTGTGTGAGAATCTCGGCGAGCTGGGGGTAAGCCAGGTCGTTGAGACTGGCAAAAACATAATCATTTTCCCGCAGATTTATTCCCGCTAAGTCGCGCGGGTCAGGCTCGACTTCGACGCCGGGGGACGTAATGACGCTGCGCACCCCTTCGGAATCTATGGCCGCTATCCGCAGCCCGATGTCACCCACAATTTCGCGGGAAAGCACCGAAATTCCTTCTCGTCCCAAGGAGTGACGGGCCTGAATCGAGTTCGGACCCGTTCCCAGGGGGGCCGTCACACAGGTGGCGACACCTTGCCGCGCTACGGTGGCAACCACAAAGAAACCTCCGGCCACGACCGCCCCTTCCATGATGGAGGCGCGGACTTCGGCACCCCGATCGGGCAGGTGATCAACCCGCAACGGTAGCTCCAGATTGATTGACTGGGTGGAAATGAAACGAGCCACGGCGATTCTCCCTGAACTAGTCAGCTTCCAGCACCAGGGGCACAATCATGGGTGCGCGTTTCAACCGCTTGGACACCCAACGTCCCAAGGTGCGGCGGGCGACCCGCTCCATGTCCCGCACGCTGGCTTTTCCGTCTGCCGCCGCCGCGCTTAACGCGTCAGCGATGGCCGGCTCAATGTCCCTAAACACATCATCGTTTTCCGCCACCCCGCGGGCAATAACGGTCGGACCAGCGAGGATAGTCCCAGTACTCATCTCCATGACCACGTAAACCGCCACAAACCCCTCTTGGGCCAGCACGCGGCGGTCATAGAGTTCGGACTCCCCGATTTCCCCGATAGAAGTGCCGTCCACATAGATAAAGTCACACGGCACCTGACCCACAATCTGGGCCTCACCGTTCTTGACCTCCACGCACACCCCGTCCTCAGCGAGCATGACGTGGCGCGGATCGACCCCAGTTTTCACGGCGTGTTTCCCGTTGGCGACCAAGTGGCGAATCTCGCCGTGAATGGGCATCACGTTCTTTGGCTTCACGATGTTGTAGGCATAGAGCAGTTCGCCCGTGGCAGCGTGACCGGAAACGTGAACCTTCGAATTACCCTTGTGAACGACCTGCGCGCCCAGACGAATGAGCTGGTTAATGACGCGCCCCACCGAGTTTTCGTTGCCGGGAATCAGCGAGGATGCCAGCACCACCGTGTCGCCCTGGCCGATGGAAATCGTCCGATGAGTTCGGTTAGCAATTCGCGACAGGGCGGCCATCGGTTCGCCCTGCGAGCCGGTAGCCATATACACGCGGCGTTCGGGGGGCAGGGAATTGACATCCTTGAGGTCAATCAGCACCCCGTCCGGCACGGTCATGTAGCCGGCCTCCGCGGCGATGGTCATGTTGCGTTCCATGGAGCGCCCCACCAGGGCGACCTTGCGGTTAGATTTCGCGGCGGCGTTCAACACCTGCTGCACCCGGTGGACGTGGGACGCAAATGAAGCCACCACAATCTGGCCGGTAGCGTGGAGGAAAACATCCTCAAGGACGGGGCCAATCTCGCGCTCCGAGGTGATAAAGCCGGGGACCTCGGCATTCGTAGAGTCTACGCAGAACAAATCGACCCCGGCTTCACCCCAACGCGCGAAAGCACGCAGGTCGGTAATGCGCCCGTCCAGGGGCAGCTGGTCCATCTTAAAGTCCCCGGTAATCAGCGCGGAACCGGCTTTCGTGCGCACCATGACTGCCAAGGCATCTGGAATCGAGTGGTTTACGGCGCAAAACTCCAGGTGGAATGGTCCCAAGTCGAGTCGCTCGCCCTCCGCTTTGACCCGCAGGTTCGTGGTGGGCAGGCGGTGTTCCAAAAGTTTCGGTTCCACGAACGCCAACGTCAGGTGCGAACCGTAGACAGGAATGTCCTCGCGCAGTTTCAACAGATAGGGCACCGCTCCGATATGGTCCTCGTGTCCGTGGGTCAGCACCACGCCGACCACGTCCGCCATCCGGTCTTGAATATAGGTGAAATCCGGCAAAATCAGGTCCACCCCGGGTTGGATCTCTTCGGGAAACAGCACCCCGCAATCCACAATCAGGATTTTGCCTTCGGTTTCCAAAACGGTCATGTTGCGGCCGACTTCGCCTAAACCGCCCAAGGGTACTAATCGCAAGACATCGGGTTTGGCGGGGCCAGGCAGTGGCATTTGAAAAATATCTTCACTCACGCACCCATCTTAGCGGTTGTGCTCTCCGCCGGGCTGGCCCACCCGCCCAGGAGCGCACGCCGAGCGAACAAAGTCCGGCTCAACCCTTGTGAACGGAGAGGAAAACGAGAAAAGGAACGGGAAAGCGGAAAGGCGCGCCTAGAGCCCCAGCAGCGTGTCCAAGCCGACGGTGAGACCGGGGAAAGTGGCGACTTTGCGCAGTCCCAGCAACACTCCGGGCATAAAGGATACGCGGTCAAAACAATCGGTGCGCACTACCAGCTGTTCACCAGGGTTACCCAAAAGGATTTCCTCGTGAGCGTACAGGCCGCGCAAACGCACGGCGTGGATCGGCACACCCGCGATTTTTCCGCCGCGCGTGCCCTGCGGATCCGATTCGGTGTGATCCGGGAAGGCGGGGGCGCCGGCTGCCTCGCGTGCCGCGGCGATGCCTTTCGCGGTGGCGATGGCGGTGCCGGAGGGGGCATCGAGTTTGTCAGGGTGGTGCATTTCGAGGATTTCCACGGATTCAAAGTACGGGGCTGCCGCGGCCGCGAACTTCATGGCCAGCACGGCAGAAATCGCAAAATTGGGGGCAATCAGCACGGAACGGTCGGCGGCCTGGGCGGCTTGGCGAACCCGGGCGTAGGCGTCCTCACTCCAGCCGGTCGTGCCGACCACCACGTGTGTTTCAGCTTGCAGAGCCGCCATCACGTTGGCTTCTGCGCTGGTCGGAATGGTGAAGTCGACCGCGTGGGTGGCGTGGGCGCGGCGCAAACTGGCGGTGATGTCGTCGTCGCGGTCCAGTTCGGCGACCAGCTCCATATCCGGCGCGGCGCTGACCGCAGCACAAACCTGGCTACCCATCCGGCCTTTGGCCCCGATTACCGCAACTTTCAACATTTCCGGGTCCTCCTTTTGTGGCGTGGTGTCAGGCCGCGCCGGCTATTTTTGCAACAGTCCTTGACTCACCAGAGCCTGACAGATATCGGCGATTTCGGTCTCGCTGGGTTCGACCAGCGGCAGACGCGGACGCGGGGACTCAATCAGCCCCAAGGCGTAAACGGCCTGTTTTGCGTAAGTCGCCCCCTGACCGGCGCCCATAATGGCACGATTCGAGGGCTCCAGCGCCGCATCCAATTCTCGCGCGCGGGCCAGGTCGCCGGCGGCAACGGCATCCAGCAGGGCTGAAATCCGTTTGCCTTCTACGTGTCCCACTACTGAAATGACCCCGGAGGCGCCGCCTGCCAAAAAGAAAAAGTTCAGAGCGTCGTCGCCGCTGTACCATTCCAATCCGGTGCGCCGCATGGCCTGGATACCCGCACTGACGTTGCCGGTAGCGTCTTTTACGCCTTTCACGCGTTCCAGCCGGGCCAGCCGGTCCATCGTCTCGGGGGCAATGCGCACCCCGGTGCGTCCGGGAATATCGTAGACCAGGATGGGCAGGTCACTTTCCTCGTGAACCGCCTGGAAGTGGGCGACAATGCCGTCTTGGGAGGGCCGATTGTAGTAGGGCGCGGTCACCAGCAATGCGTCGGCACCGTTTTGAGCCGCCGAGCGCACCATCGCCACCGTGTGCGCCGTATCGTTGGAGCTGACCCCGGCAATGAGCTTGATGTCTGGGCCTACCGCGCGGCGCACGGTTTGCAACAGCTGAGCTTTTTCGTCCAAGTGCGTGGCGGGGGCTTCCCCCGTGGTGCCGGAAACCAAGATGGCGTCACAGCCGGTGTCCACCAGGTGCTTCGCCAAGCGAGCGGCGGATTCGTAATCCACCGAGCCGTCCGCGTGGAAAGGAGTCACCATCGCTACTGAAAAACGCCCAAAAGTACTCATGCAGTCATCTTAGGCACTTTGTTCACATGATGGAAACCCCGTCCGCCATGTGGACGCAAGGGGTGCGGCGAAACCACCGGGGACGGCTTTATTCCTCCGGCCCCAACCGCACCTCAATAGTGGCACGTTTCGCCAGTTCAGCCGCCCAGTCCCGCACTTGCGCAGCAGTGACGGCCTGCATTTGTTCCAGCTTGGCCGCCAGCGGGATATAAGCCCCGCGCAGGATTTCCGCATGAGCCAGCCGATTGGCCCGCACGGTATTGTCCTCCAGACTCAGCAGGGTGGCGCCGCGCAGCTGGCCTTTGGCCCTGGCTAGCTCGTCCTCGGGAACCGTGTTGGTGGCGATATCCTCCAGTTCGGCACGCAGCAGCGCTGCCACCTGGTCAGTATTCGCCGGATTGCAGGTCGCGGTCACGCCGAAACTGCCCGCGTCTCGATAGGGAGAGTTAAACACGTAGGTGGTGTAGGCCAGACCTCGCTTTTCCCGGATGTTTTGGAACAGACGCGAACTCATTCCCCCGCCCAACACGGCGTTCATCACGTTCATGACGGGCATGTTCACGTCCGCTACCCCCGGTCCCGGCCCGCCAATGAGGACCCGGCTTTGTTCAAACTTGCCGGCGACTTTAAAAATCCCTGATTCGGGTTTCCAAGCACCCTGACCAACCGCGTTGAGACTGTTCCCGCAGCGGTCGGCGGGGTTGCCCAGCGGGACGGCTGCCGCGGTGTCGAAGTCTAAGGCGGGCTGGGCCGGGTCGGGTGCGGATTGCCATTGCGGCCACGGTGAATCGGGACGGCGCAAAGACCCCGCCACCAGTTCACACACCTGGTCATGGCTGACGTCTCCCGCGGCCGCCACCACCAGGCGATCCGGGGCATATCCGGCCTGGTAGTGAGCCACTATTGCCTCCAGGGTGTCGGCTTTTACCGATTCAATCGTGCCGCCAATGGGACGCCCCAGCGGATGCGCCGGAAAAACCCGGCGGGTAAATTCGTCAAAAGCCTGTTCGCTGGGGTTATCCAGCGCCATCGTCAGTTCGTCGAGGATGATGCCGCGTTCCATCTCAAAATCGGCGGCATTGAGCAAGGGCGCGCACAGCATATCCATCAAAACGTCAATGGCCATGGGCACGTCCTCGCCCAAAACTTCGGCATAGTAGTGGGTGCATTCCCGGCCGGTAGCGGCGTTGGAATCGCCTCCGACCGCGTCAAATTCCATCGCTATCTGATGGGCGGTGCGCCGCGGAGTCCCTTTAAATAAAAGGTGTTCCAAGAAGTGCGTGGAGCCCCGCGCCCCTTCGACCTCGTCACGAGAGCCGCGCGCGACCCACAGTGCCACGGTGGCAGCGCGGGTGCCCAGCATATGCTCGGTGATAACCCGCGTTCCCCCAGGCAAAATCGTGCGGCGAATCGCTCCGTCTTCCAAGGTAACATCCGCCCCGGGAGCACCTGCGGGCAAAGCGGGCAGCGGACACGCAACAGATTTCAAATCAGTCATAGTTACCCAATTTTACTAGACTAGGAGTCATGTCCTCGCACAACCTTGGCAAACAGGAAAAACCCGACGAGCCCGATCAGTCCTCTGCGAACGCAAAACCGGAGGGGGAACCTCGTGCGGGCAAAAATCCTCGCGACAAATCCGGAAAAGCCGCGACACCGAAACAATCCCTGTGGCGCACCGCGGCTGACGTGTGGCCGTTCGTAGTGGGGTCTTTCGGGTTCGCGCTGGCGGCGTACTTTTTGACCTACGCCGGCTCGGCCTACGAACAGCCGAACTCGCTGACCACCGGGGCGACCGTCACGCTGATGATTGCCGGGTCTTGTGTCCTGGCTGCCACCGTGGGCTTGGTTCACCTGGCGTTTTTTGTGTCCGCAAAAGTGTTGTGGGCCATCGGGGCTGGTCTGGGTGTGGTGCTGTCGGTGGCGGCCTTCGTTGTGGCGGGAATGCAGGTCGCGCCCGGTTTCGTGTTCGGCGTGGCGCTCCTGGTGCTATGCGTGCCGGGATACTTTCTGGGTCGGCGCGCTGATGCTTACCGCGCCCAGTTCCCCAAACGCAGCCATTTCCTGGGCGACTGGGACTAAAAGGGCTAAAGAGGCTAAAGCCGCGCGTTTAGGCCGCAAAAACGACCTTCTCGGGACCCTAGTCTTGGTAAAATTCCCTCATAAGCAGGTTATTTTACGGAAAGTGCGGTGCAAAAATGACTGTTAGTTCCCAGCGAAAGTTCCTTTGCGGTCTGGCCGGAGCAGCGCTCCTTGCCGGAATGGGTGTCCCGGCAGCCAACGGAGCGAATCCCGAGAATCGTCTGGCCGGTCCCGACCGGGTGGCCACTTCCCTGGCGGCGTCCGCCTATGGTGAGGCCAACACGGTGTACTTGGCGGCACCGAACGGGATTCCCGATGCTATCACCGCCGGAGCTTTGCCGGGACGTATCGTCTATGGCGACCCCTGGGGTGCCGATACGAATGGCCGAGTCAACTTTCTGCGCCAGATGGATACTCATCGGCTGGCTTATCTCGGCGGCCCCGGTCTGTGGGGTGGCATCCCGGCGGGACTCAACGCCGCTTACCCGCCCGATTACCGTGTCGAAGCGGCCCAGATTCAAGGCACGGATCGCTATGAAACCGCGGCCCTGCTCTATGACCGCTGGGTTGAACTCAATCACCATCCGCGCAACATTTCGGTATTGATCGCTAACGGTGGCTCTATGGTCGACGCGTTGGCGGCCGGGGCTTTGGACACCCCCATCCTGCTGGTGCAACCTGACGGAACCATCCCCGCCGCGACCCTGAAACGTTTGCAGCAAGGCGGAATTACTCAGATTACCGTGCTGGGCGGAACAGGAGCCATACCCGTGGCCACCACCCAGCAGCTGAGCAAATTCGTTTCGGGAGGCACCCCGACCCCGCCGACCACCAAGACTTCTGAAGGCAACTCGGGACCGGTGGAAGTCCCCGCGGCCGACACCCCCAAGACCGCGGAAAACATCGCCCGCTGGCAAAAGACCCTGCAAAATTACACGGAACTGTCCAAACCAAACGGAGAGATTGCGCAAAAGATTTCGGCCTCTTCGCAGTGGATTAAGTTTGGCGCGGAAGCTGAGAAATATACCCGCGAAACCATTGAGGATAATTGGTCGAAATTCCTGTTTAAGACCAAGCAGGACTATTCCAACTACGGTTCGGTTGCCGCGCTCTATAACGACAACAAAGATAGAGCGAACCAGTTCCTGTCCTCCCTGGCGAGCTCCGGCTACTACGGAGCCGACATCTCCTTGCCCCACAACCTGGCGACTTTTGAGGAAGTCGTCACAAAGTACGGCGATTACTTCGGGGTCAATTACTCCTGGCTTGATGATACGTTCCTGGCCAACCTGCGGGAATCTTTCAAGTTGGAATTCGACACTTACCTGCATCGCGGCGTCACCCCCGGGTCGTGGACCATGGCCGGTTCGGTCATCAACGGGACTTATGACTATCAAAAGTGGCCGCTGGGCTTGGCTCCGCTGGTGTTTGAGCGCTACCAGACGTTCTGGCAAGAGCGCCTGCCCCAATATCGCGCCGCGATTCCAAAGATTCAAGCCTGGTTGAACTCGGCTGGGGTTCCCGCAGCCACGCCCGCCCAGAGCGACCCGACCAATATCAAGCGGATTGGCGGAGCGGATCGCTTCGAGACGGCTCGCCTGCTGGCCCAAGCCCGTTCCAAGAAAACCTTGGGCTACAACAAGTCCCCGATTCAACAGATCTACCTGGTCAACGGCACGGCCCTGGCCGATGCGGCCGTCGCCGGGTCGCTCAAGAACGGGGTGGTCCTGCTGATTAACGGGAACAGTTTGCCGGAAGCCACGACTTTGGCGCTGCGTGACCTCTACGCCTCCCACGGTGCCGGTCTGCGTATCTTGGCAGTTGGCGGGACCGCGGTCGTTCCTGACCAGGCGATTGACGCGGCCAAGACCCTGGTGCGCTAACCCCAGTAGGAAACCCGCGTGGGCTTGAAACCCGCGTCGGGCGGGTCCGGGCGTCGCCGGGCTACGACCGACTTCAAAAGGACGTCCGCCCGCGCAAGGCGTCAAGCTGACGGCGTTCCTTTTTGGTCGGCCGCCCGGTGCCACGCGGTCGATAGATAACGGCCGCATTAGCGGGATTCGTCAAGCGTTGTGGGGTGACGTCCTCGTAACATTTCACGGCTTCGGGCGCCCCCACACGCTTGGGAATCAGGGCTTTTACCTTGAGGACCCGGTCGAAACCCGCGACCCGCAGCCGCACCTCGTCCCCGACCCGCAACGCGCTGGAGGCCTTCGCACTGACCCCGTTGATTTTCACGTGCCCGGCGCGCGCCGCCGCGGTGGCCAGAGAGCGCGACTTCACCTGTCGCACCGCCCACAACCACACGTCGACACGCATTTTTTCCATTCCCCCAGTCTACCCGCAGCCGGGATTTTCGTCTGAAAACCGGGAGAATCTGGCGAAGCTGCGGACCCTAGCGGGGCCGGGATTCGCAGCCCACCCCGTCGTGATCCCCGTCAAATTTGTCTCGGAATCCCGGATCCTGCGGGGTGATGGGCCGGCCCAGGATTGCCCAGACTTCCCGGCAGTTGGCGTAGTTGGCTCCCGAGCCCCCTGGTGCCCCGGGCTGCGGTGCAGGGTTTGCCGCGGAAGGGGCCACGTTCTGCGGCGGGGGCGACGGTTCTGTCGGAACAGAAGCCGGCACGGTCCCGGAGGGCACGACCACCCCACTGTCGGCAGGCAGTACCTGACCTGGGCAATTACTCAGGATACGTACCATCGCGTCACGTTCAGCTTCAGTCACCCACAGCCGATACTTCGCTTTGACCGCAATCTGGCGCGAAACGTAGGCGCACCTGAAGTCCTTGTGCGGCGGCAGCCACGTCGCCGCGTCCCCGTCTGACTTTTGCTGGTTGAGCCGGCCGTCCACCGCCAGCAGGTTCAACGGATCGTTCGCCAGGGTTTCGCGCTGCGCGGCGGTCAAGGCTTGGGCGCCTTTCTGCCACGCGTCGGACAGGGCGACCACGTGGTCAATCTGGATGGCCGAGGCTTGTGACTTGTCAAAATACCTGGTTTCCCCGGAGTATGGCTCTGCCAGGATTCCGCTCAACACCACGCATCCGCGCGTGTTCGCGCGCCAGGTTTTGTTGGTCAAATCGCGGTTTAAGATGTCGTTGCGGGTGTCGCAGCCGTTCCGGTCGATATCGCGCCATCTCTGGCCGAATTCTCCGCGCCGATACCCGGTCTTCGGCGCCCGCCCTTTCACCGGCAAGGTCGCCAGCACGGTCGCGGCGTCCCCGGTCGCTTCCGGCGTGGGGGCGTCGGCGGGACTGGGTTCCACAGTGTTTTCTGGGGTCTGCGTGGGGGAAGGGTCAGAAGGCGTGGGGGTGGGTTCCGCGGTGACGCGCGGTGCCTTGGTGGAAACGGTTGGGCTGGCGGAAACCACGGGGTTGGGCTCAGAATCGCTGGCTTTGCTTCCCAGCACGTTGCCGCATGCCACTACGGCGCACAGCACTCCGGCTCCCACCAGCAGCTTCTTGGTCTTGCTGGCTTTGGGCGGGGTCTGAGCTGGTCCATTCGGCGGCGCCGGGATTCCTTTCACAGGCTCATTTTAAAGCGCAGACAGGCTTTTTTTGAGCGACGGGCCGCGTCCCCTGTTGCAAATTGGCGATTAAATCGGGGTTGCTGGTCTATATAACCACCTACCCCGATTTAATCCCCGATTTCTTACACATTTGCTCATGACACCCCCAAATCAGGACCCACCCGGCGGGCGATTTTGCGCCGCAAAGAAAACAGAGTTAAAAGAAATTGAGAGGAGTTTATGATGAACAATCTGGATATAAACACGGCAGTCGCTCAGCTAGGTTCATGGCCGGACGAAACCTATCAATGGCTACACCGGCATCCTGAACTTTCGATGGCAGAGACAGAAACCTGCAATTTTATTGAGAAACAGCTGCAGGACCTTGGCTACCAGACCGAAATAATCGGTGGAGGCGTGGTTGGGATACTACAAAATGGCACGGGTAATACCACGCTTTTCCGCGCCGACATGGACGGACTCCCGGTGAGAGAAGAGACCGGGTTGGCTTACGCCTCCACTATCACCAGACGTGACCGGGACGGAAACGAAGTACCGGCGATGCACGCCTGCGGACACGACGTACACATTACTGCTGGTCTGGGGGCCGCACGAGTGCTTGCTGAACATCGCGATAGCTGGAGTGGCACCCATATCGCCCTCTTTCAGCCCGGTGAAGAAACCGCTGAGGGAGCGAAATCGATGATAGAGGCGGGTCTGGTCGAAAAAATTCCTCGCCCCGACGTTGCTTTCGGTCAGCATGTTCTGACCGGTCCCATGCCCGCCGGCTCAGTCGGCACCCATATCGGCGCGATTTTGTCTACTGGCGCGTCCTTGAAAATTACGTTGCATGGCAAGGGCTCGCATGGCTCCATGCCTCACATGGGCATTGATCCAGTGGTACTTGCCTCGACGATTGTGTTGCGGTTGCAGACTATCGTTTCGCGCGAAATCGATCCTTTTCAGATGGCAGTAGTGACCGTGGGGTCGGTGCAAGCTGGCACAAAGTCAAACATCATTCCCGAACGCGCCACCCTTTTGGTCAATATCCGCGCTTATGACATGGAGGTGCGCGAACACTTACTGACAGCCATAAAACGGATTGTTAACGCCGGGTGCGCCGCGGCAGGCAGTCCGGAACCTGCCGAGTTCGAGCTTTATGATTCCTATCCCCTGACCGCTAATGACCCGCAAACTACCGAAAAAGTGACGCAGGCATTTATTGCCCACTTTGGTGCTGAGCGGGTAGGCGATTGCGGCGAGGTTCCCGCTTCCGAAGATTTCAGCACTATCCCGGACGCGTTCGGAATTCCTTATTGCTATTGGGGGCTAGGAGGTTTCCGCGACTATGACCCCAAATTCCCTAACCATAACCCCAAGTTCGCTCCGGTCATGCAACCCACGCTAACTACGGGCATCGAAGCCGTACTAGCTGCGGTGATGGCTTGGTTGGGGAAATCGAAACAAGGGTAATGTCCCCTTTACCTCAAATTACGCTCCCGCTTGGCGCTACGCCTATCTATGCGTATAGTTAGAGATGTTAGGGCATCCGCTCTAACAAAGGTAAAGCCCCAAGGTTGCATCTTGGGGCTGGAGGACAAGGAGATTAAGATGATCGCATTCATCGAAATCCTGGTTTCCTTGCCTGAGGCAATTCTAGCACTGATTCTCATCCGTGAGAAGGTGCAGAAGCCGAAAGATAGTTAGGAAATCGCCCCGTCCCTTCACGGGGGCGGGGCTTCCTCCAAAAAAAGGGGCTACCATGTTTCTTTCACTGCGCGGTGTCGCTGCCTACACCGGTCTTTCCGAAAATACGCTAAAGGCGTACTCCCAGCGCGGCTATATGCCCGCGCCCGATGTCAGGATAGGCACGGGCGAAAAAGTTACAGCCAACGGCTGGTCCACCGACACTATCGACTACTGGCTGGCTAATCGCCCGGGGCGCGGGGCGCGTACCGACCTGAAAAAGGCCCATAAGCCCAACGGCGGATCAGTGAAAAACGGCTCGAAAAACGCCGAAATACCGGATACAAAAAAGCTCCCGCGGCTGGATTCGAACCAGCAACCTGCCGATTAACAGTCGGACGCTCTGCCGTTGAGCTACGCGGGATTGCGGATAAGATTCTAACAGAACCTTTTCGCGAATGTCCACTCGCTGCGAGGTTACCGGTATCAGGCCGGTAGACCCGCCATGTCGCGTACCTGGGATTCCAAGCTGGACAGCGCGGGAAGGTCGCCCGGTGCCAGCGCCCCGAAAGCGACGACTTCGGAAAACCGGCTCCCGTCAGCCTTGGCCCGCACTGAAATCCGCACTTTCGTCCCGGAGGGCAGTGTCGAAAACTGGGTATAGATTTGGGACTTTTGCAGGTAAATGCGCGCGTAGTCTCCGAAGGCCTTGAGCATGGTCGACTCCGGGTTCTTTAGCAGCAGCGGCGCTTTGCCCGGGTCAGGCCAAGACACACTCAAAGTGTCGGTATCGCGGTCCCACCCAATCTGCTGCACCTCGTGCCACTCCCAGCGAGTCACCTCGCTATCTCGCCTGATTAAGCCGCTGGGGTCGGCAAACAGCCACAAGTCTTGGTCCGCAAAGTACAACGGCACACAGTTGCGCCCGCCGCGGGGCAGCAGCGGTTTCAGTTCAGCAGGGATTTTCCTTTTCCTCAAGCCCATGAACTCAACTGTATAACAGGGCGCCACTGTCCCGCCCAGGCATTTCGCCGGTTGGGGCGGTGGCGCCAAAACCTCGAATTCCCGGCACTCAGAAATACCACCTGAGCTCGGTAACTTGTTAGGATGTTTACGCCCTGTTAGCTCAGTCGGTCAGAGCAGCGGACTCATAATCCGTTGGTCGTGGGTTCAAGCCCCACACAGGGCACTTGACCTGCATATATATTCGGCTTAAAAACCATAACTATTCTGACACCATGTATGGCACCAGGTATGACCATTGTTTCGCGAGAAATTCGAGCCTGGGACTTGTGTCTACATTGCCTGTGTAGGAGGACTTATTACCCGCTTCGGTTCCCGCACAGGGCACTTTTTTGTGCGAAAATCAGCTCTTTCCCGCGACGTTTTTCCCGCTTCACGCTAGACTGAAAACCTAGCCGAAAGGGAACAAAAATGCAGATACACGCGATTGGCGGAGACCTCACTGAGATGAATGTGGACGCGATCGTCAACGCCGCGAACTCCTCACTATTGGGGGGCGGCGGTGTCGACGGAGCGATTCACCGGGCAGCAGGTCCGGAGCTGCTTGCGGCCTGTCGCAAGCTGCGCGAGACTCGTTTCCCCGACGGTCTGCCGGTGGGCCAAGCGGTCGCCACCAGGGGGTTCAACCTGGCCGCGCGGTGGGTCATTCACACCGTCGGGCCCAACCGTCACGCCGGACAAACCGACCCGCAGCTGCTGCACAACGCTTTTGCGAACTCCTTGAGTGAAGCCGCTCGGGTGGGCGCCCACGACGTGGCGTTTCCCGCCATATCCGGCGGAGTCTACGGCTGGGACATGGCCGAGGTAGCGCGCATCGGCGTGGCAGCCGTACGCGAGTGGGCCGCCGGAACCCACCCCTCTCGTGACGCCGACCACACGGGCGATTCCGCAGCTCAAAGCCCCTCCCAAAACGCAGAAACCCCGATAGAAAACGTCTATTTCGTCCTGTTTTCCTCTGACGCGCTGGAGCTGTTTCAAGCCGAAATCGCCCGCACCGAACCGGAGGATGACTCCTGGCCTCCCGACGACTTCGAGTTAGCGCCGGGGGACACGAAAACCCACCGCAACGGCATGACCTTGGTCGATGCCTATTGGATTCCTGATGAAGAAGTCGCCTCGTATCGTGCCGATCGCAACGCGGCGGCCGCGGCCTACACGGAGGCGTTCCGCGCCGAGGGCTACCGAGTATTTCGCGAATGGGCTGGCTCGGAGGACGGCGAGGCCATCACCGCCAGCGATAACGCGGGCAACCTCCAGGCCATGATGCACTTAGATCCCCAAGCGGTTCAGGAGTGGCAGGAATTCTCGGCGAAATATGGCGCCAATGCCCACGCTGAACTGGTCAAAGCCATCCGCGCCGAGCATCAGTACCTCAAGTCAGCTCCAACGGAATAACCTCGCGCCCCCGCACAAACCGGCGGCACGCCAGCTTTTACCGAACCTCGCCAGCCCGCCGAACCTTATCCGGTATGGCACTGTGCTCGCGGCGCTCCTGCCGGGTCGTCCGCGCCAGTCTGTGCCAGTCTGCGCCAGTCTGCAACAGCCCCTGCCGCCCCGCACTTCACCGGGAGCGCCGGTTCGCCTCCCGCAAAGCCCGCTGCGCCTCGCGGTCGTCCTCGCGCTGGCGGATAGTTTGACGCTTATCCCACTCTTGCTTGCCCTTCGCCACCGCAATCTCCACTTTCGCGCGTCCGCCCACGAAATACAGCTCTACCGGCACAATCGTGTAGCCTTTCGCGGCGACCGCCCCTTCGAGCTTCGCGATTTCGCGCTTATGCAACAACAGTTTGCGCTTGCGTTTCGGAGCGTGATTCGTCCAGGAACCGTAAAAATATTCCGGGATATTCGCCCCTTGCAGCCACGCCTCCCCGCGGTCGACCTCAACCCACGCCTCCGCAAGCGATGCCCGTCCCATCCGCAAAGCCTTAACCTCGGTGCCGGTCAGCGACAATCCCGCCTCGTAGCGGTCCTCCAAAAAATAATCGTGCGCGGCCTTCTTGTTCCGGGCGATGACTTTCTTGGCGTCCGACTCCGCTTTGGCACGCTGAGAAGGGGTCAGCTTCCCCGACTGGCCCGCCCCCGTAGCAGCTTTTTTACCCATAGAGTGCAATTTTAGCGCAAAAGCACGGGTTGCCAACTTTTCCCCGCGGCGCCCCTCAGTCTTCACCAGGCCTGGTGGCCGCCAGCCCATCACGGATTCGCCACGGTTGCGTTACGGGTTAGTTACGAACACATCACAAGGCCGGCCGCTCGCCTACCCACTCTGGTGACGCCGTCCTCGTGAGGCGACCGCCTACAGCACCCCCAGCGGGTTGATAGTTTTCCCGTTTTGCCACACTTCAAAGTGCAGGTGGCACCCGGTCGAACCGCCGGTGGAACCAACCAAGCCGATGACCTGACCCTTCTGCACGGAAGCACCGACCGAAACTTTGAACTGGGACTGGTGACGGTAGGTAGTCTGCCACTTGGAACCGTTGATAGTGCCGTGATTGATATAAGTCGATTTCCCGCCGACTCCCTCCCAGCCAGCGAAAGTCACCGTTCCGGACTGCGAGGCATAAATCGGGGTTCCGCAACCTATCCCGAAGTCCGTCCCGGCATGGAGCCGCCGCGTCTTCGTGATGGGGTGAACCCGGTAACCGTAAGGCGAGGTCACCGACAGCGACGACAGGGGCGCACCAAAAATCCCCCCTGAAATGGAGCGTGCCGGCATGCTGTCCGGCTGTTGATTCAGTGCGGCAATCCGCGCCGCCGCGGCCGCCTGCGTGGCCTGTTCATCCGCAATCTGTTTTTCAAACGCCGCCCGCTGATTGTTCAGCTGCCCTTGCTGGGCGACCTGCTTTTGTTGCAAATTCTGGAATTCGCCCAGCTTTCGCTGCTGTTCAGCGCGAGCCTCATCTGCGGCTTGCACCGCCTGCTGAGCCTGCGTCTCCAGCTCCCCAATTTTCACGGTCACGGCTTCCTGACGAGCCCGAGCGTTGTTGTTGGCCGCGTTTGCCTCTTGAGCTTCCACAATGGCACGATTTTGCGACTTGGTCGCCGTGGCCGCCACCTGCGCCCGCAGCGTAAGTTCATCGAGGGACTGGGCATCCAGCAGCAACGAAAGCGGCGAAGTTTCCAGCATTGCCCCGCGATAAGCCATGCGCGCCATCTGACCGATGGCGACTTGCGTTTTTTCAATGGTTTGCTCGCCCTTCGCAATCTGTTCGCGCAGTTCCTCTTTCTGGCGATTCGCAATCTCCAGCCGGCTCTGGATTTGTTGATGTTTCGCCTGCGCATCAGCCAGTTTCGCCTGCGCATTGGCAACCTCAGCTTGCGCCGCGGGAATGGCTGCCTTGGTTTGCTCCAGGGATACCGCCAGCTGCACCAGATTTGCGTTAACCCCCTCCAGCTGTGCCGCCAGTTCGGCTTGCTTTTTTTTGGAAGCGGCCTGCTGCGCCTCGAGTTTCTTACGTTCGTCCGAGTTCTTGTCAGCCTGCACAAGGCCGGTCGCGCTCGCTCTCGCGGTCGCACTAGCGTTCGCGGGGGTGAGCGCCGCGTTAGCATAACTGAGCGAAACTGTGGACATCGAGGCGATCCCGAGCGCCGCCAGCGCCCCCACCAGGGCAGTCAATTTGCTTCGCACGTGCTCACCTCCTTCTTGGTTGCCACACCGCAAAGCGTGATGTTTCAAGTTTAGCCAAATACCGCGACTTTCCCCGTCCGAAACATTGCCAACGGAGCCCTAAACTCTGGTGTAGCGGTTCAGGGACGCCGCCGAAGCCACGACCGCCAGCAAAATGGCCGCCAACACCAGGAACGGCGCGATGAGCAGCACATCGTTGGGTGAAATGAGCTGGACGACCCCGGAAAGTCCCGACAGCCAGGACCCGACCAGGAACTTTACGCTGGCCCACAAAATCGCCACCGACCCTAGAGCACCAATCGTCGCCGCGACAGCGCCCTCCACCATGAACGGCAGCTGTACAAACAGGTTCGAGGCTCCGACCAGGCGCATAATGGATGTTTCACGTTCCCGACTCATCGCGGACAAGCGGATAGTGGTGGTAATCAACAGGACCGCGGCGATAATCATCGCTACCGCCAGCCCGATAGCCAGGTAGGTCGCCTGATGCAACCCGGTCAGCAGCTTTTCCAGGATCTGCTTTTGGTCAATGACCTGGGCGACCCCGTCACGTCCCTGCAACTCCTCGACGACCACGCGGTACTGCTCCGGGTTCTTCAGCTTGATCCGAAACGAAGCGGGCATCATATCCGCTTTGACATATTGATAATACTGTTCCGTGCCGGCCAGCTTTTTGAAACTCTCGAAAGCCTCTTCCTTCGTCTCAAAATACACATTGTCGATGTACTTGCTGAGCCGCTCGGACTTCAACTGTTCGTCAATCGCCGCGATCTGTGCCTCGCTGGCCTCCTGACCGTTGCAGTTGGGAGACACATCGTCCTTGGTGCACATCGACACGGAAATCTCGATTTTGCCGTACCAGGTGTCGCGCAGGTTGCCAATCTGCATCTCTGCCAGCACCGCCGACCCCACGAACAGCAGGGAGACACAAGTCACGATCACCACCGCGACCGTCATCGCCAGATTGCGTCGCAAACCCTGGCCTACCTGGGATAATACGAAAGTTAGTCGCATTACTTACGGCCTCCTTTCCGTGCCGCCCCCGCACCTTTCGGTTTCGCTGACTCCCCCGCGCTGTCAGAAGGGCGGTCGGCGTCGGCGTCGGTTCCTTTCGGGGCCGAGGCTCCGTAGATGCCGCGAGCCTGGTCGCGCACGACCCGTCCTTCGTCCAGTTCGATGACGCGTTTGCGCATCTGGTTCACGATTTCTTCGTCGTGGGTGGCCATCACCACGGTGGTGCCGGCCCGGTTGATCCGGTCCAGCAGTCGCATAATTCCCAAGGACGTGGCGGGGTCCAGGTTTCCGGTCGGCTCGTCGGCTAACAGAATGGGTGGGCGGTTCACCATAGCGCGAGCAATCGCCACGCGCTGCTGTTCGCCGCCGCTGAGCTCGTGAGGAAAACGTTTGTCTTTGCCGCCCAAGCCGACCATCTGCAGTACTTCGGGGACGACTCGGCGAATGACACGACGCGGCTTGCCGATGACCTGCAGGGCAATCGCCACATTGTCGTACACGTTCTTGTTTTCCAACAGGCGAAAGTCTTGGAACACCACTCCGACTTGGCGGCGCAGCGCCGGCACTTTCCACCTCGACAATCGCCCCAGGTCCTTGCCCAGGACCAGAATCTTCCCCTCCGTGGCGCTCTCTTCGCCGAGTACCAGCGAGAGGAACGTGGACTTTCCCGATCCGGAGGCTCCGACCAGGAACACGAACTCGCCTCGGTCGATAGTGAGCCCCACGTGGTCCAGCGCCGGGCGCGCTCCCCGCTTGTAAATTTTGGTGACGTTGTCGAAGGTAATCAACCTTTTCCGCTCCCCAGTTCAGTTTCAGATACGCTACTAAGTCTATTTATAACAAAACGATAAAAACGGAGTGACACCCGCAGAAGCGCAATCGCAGGGGAAAAACGCGATTATTACCGCGCAAAAGGGCGCTCGCGGGGGCGGGGGGGAATCCTCCCGGCCTGTTTCTCGGTGGGTCCCCTACTGGTCGCTGTGCTTTTCCTGATGCTTGCGCCAGCGAATCGCCGCGTCGATGAATCCGTCCAGGTCGCCGTCAAATACGCTGTCGGGGTTGCCCGATTCATAGCCGGTTCGAAGGTCTTTGACCAATTGCTGCCCATAGAGGAAGTAGGAGCGCATCTGGTCTCCCCAAGAAGCTTTGACGTCCCCCGCCAGCTCCTTTTTCTTATCGTGTTCTTGCTGGTGACGCAGCATTAGCAGGCGTGACTGCAGCACGCGCATCGCGGCGGCCCGGTTTTGAATCTGGGATTTTTCGTCCTGCATCGAGATGACGATGCCGGTGGGCAGGTGGGTCAGTCGTACCGCCGAATCCGTCGTGTTCACGGACTGTCCGCCCGGACCGGAGGACCGGAACACATCAATCTTGATGTCGCTCTCGGGCACTTCGATGTGGTCGGTCGTCTCAATCAGGGGAATGACCTCCACCGCCGCAAAGGAAGTCTGGCGCTTGCCCGCCGCGTTAAACGGGCTGACCCGCGCCAACCGGTGCGTCCCGGCTTCTACTGACAACATTCCGTACGCATAAGGAGCATCGACCTGGAACGTCACCGACTTAATCCCCGCTTCTTCCGCATAGGACGTATCCAGCACCTTCGTGGCATAGTTGTGCCGCTCGCAATACCGCAGGTACATCCGCAGCAGCATCTGCGCGAAGTCGGCAGCGTCCACCCCGCCCGCTCCGGAACGGATGGTGACGACCGCGAAACGTTCGTCATATTCCCCGTTCAGCAGGGTTTTCACCTCCATCGCGTCCAGGTCCTGTTTCAACGTTTCATAAGTGTGTTCCGCATCGGTGAGAATCGCGTCGCGGTCCTCCCCGCTTTCTTCCGCCCCCAGCTCGACCAGGGCCTCCATATCGTCAATCCGCGCCTGCATCGCCCGTAAACGCTGCAAATCGGCCTGCGCCACCGACAGCGATTGCGTGACTTTTTGGGCGTTTTCCTGGTCATCCCACAAGTCCGGGGCGGCGGCTTGTTTCGTCAAGTCGGCAATCTTTTGCTCCAGCAGCTCGGGGTCCATCACCGCCGAAATCGTCGCGAAAGACGCGCGCAGTTTTTCAATCAGGGGCTGAAAATCATCGGGGGAAATCACCTTTTTACCTTACTGGTAATCCGGTGCGGTTCTCAAATAACTTGCGCTGCGCGCCGCCTGGTTTATACTAATCCGGTGGCTCGCATCTCCGAGTTTAATCCCGGCCGCAAAATCTCGGCGGCATTTTTGATAACTATCCTGGTGGGAACGGCATTGCTGATGCTTCCGGTGTCCCGGAGTGGAGCTGCGGTCGCGACGACTTTCGACATCGTCACCCCCCGAACTATTCCCACCGGCGTCCCCATCTTCGGGCCAGCGTTCGCCGGCGGCGCTCCCCTGTCGATTGCGCTGTTCACCGCCGCCTCGGCCACCAGCGTGACGGGACTGATTGTGGTGGACACAGGCAGTTACTGGTCCGCTTTCGGTCAGGCTGTCGTCCTCGTGCTCATTGAGTTAGGCGGCATCGGCACCATGACCATGGTCACCCTGCTCGCCTCAGCTCTGCGTAAACGCGCCACTTTCGAGGACCGTGCCATCGCCAAAGTGTGGTTCGGCCTGACTCCGCGTGAAGTGCGCCATTCTGTATCGCAAATCGTGGTCGCCTCGTTCCTATTGCAACTGGTGTTTTCTGTCTTTAACAGTCTCTATCTGTGGTTTTCCGGGCACGCCGCCTCACCACTCCAGGCGATGGCGCACGGGGTTTTCCTCACGGGTTCCGCCTTCAACAATGCCGGTTTCGCCCCCTACGAAGACTCCCTGATGAGTTTCAGCGCCGACCCTTTCCTGCTGTTGAGCCTAGCGGCACTCATCGTGATAGGGGGCTTGGGCTTCCCCGTCTGGCTGATGCTCTACCGCAACGGCCTGCACTGGTGGAAGTGGGGCATGACTACCCGCATCATGCTGCTGGGAACCGCGGTGGTGATTGTTTTCGGCTGGGTCGCCATCACGGCTCTGGAATGGCACAATCCCCATACCCTCGGCGCGATGCCGGTCCCGCAACGTTTCCTCAACGGGCTGTTTTCCTCCGTTTCCCCGCGCACCGCGGGTTTCAACTCCCTCGACATTTCCCAACAGTACCCGGAGACCTGGCTCATCACCGATGGGCTGATGCTGATTGGCGGAGGTCCGGCCGGTACCGCGGGAGGGCTGAAAATCACTACGGTGACCGTGGTGATGGCGACCCTCTGGGGTGAGATTCGGGGGGCTCACGCCATCAATATCCTGGGCTGGCGCCTGGCGCGTTCGGCCCAGCGCCAAGCCTTGGCGGTGCTCTCGCTGTTTTCCGGCCTGGTCGCGGTGGGGACTTTCCTGCTGATGCTCTCTACACCTTTTAACCTCAACCAGTGCCTGTTCGAAATCTGTTCCGCTCTGGGTACCGTGGGTCTGAGTACCGGAATCACCCCCATGCTGCCTGTCGCGGCGCAATTCATGGTAATAATCTTTATGATTCTGGGACGTGTCGGACCGCTGACCTTGGCCGCGGCTCTCGCAACCCGGAAACGGCCGGTAGCCTACGAACTTCCTCGTGACCACCCCCTCATCGGTTAGGACAACGCAAATGAATATGTTTAATCAGAAATCTTCCCCACAATCCCCGGCCCACGAGGCAGGTAACCCCCAAAGCGCGGTCGTCATCGGCTTGGGACGTTTCGGCTTGAGCATGGCGACCGAGTTGGAGGCCAGCGGCGTAGAAGTCCTGGGTATCGACTGTAACGCAGAAGTCGTGCAACGCGCTTCGGCACTGATTCGCCACGTGGTGCGGGCGGACGCCACCGACAAGGAAGCGTTGGCCCAGCTGGCCGTAGACGAGTACGCCTGCGGGGTGGTCACGATTGGCGCCGACCTCGCCGCCTCCATCCTGAGCGCCTCCGCCCTGCTGACCCTGCACTGTCCCCAAGTGTGGGCGAAAGCCTCCAGCGTGGAACAGGGCGAAATCCTCAACCAGATGGGCATCACTCGCGTGTTCTATCCGGAATCTGATATGGGTTTGCGCGCCGCCCACCAGGTCGCCCAGTCTTTCGAGGATTACATCGACCTGGGTCACGGGTTTGCCCTGGTTATCACCAGTTTGGGGCCGCGCTACTGCGGGAAAACCCTCAGTGAGCTCGACGTGCGCCGCCGCGACGGATTCTCTATCGTGGCGATTGAATCGCCCACCGGCACTTGGGAAACCGCCCACGCCAAAACCATCCTGTCCCCTGAAGACCGGGTCATGGTGGTGGCGCCGGCTCGGATTATCTCCAAAGTCACCCGCCAAGATTAACGGAAAATCCATGTAATCGTAAAGCAATAGGGCAACTACCGTAAAGTAAAATTGTTTTACGTATTCTTAACATCTGCCCCGCGCTAGCCTTAACAATCCTTTCTTACTATCTGACTTGGGAGTAAAAGTTCGATGTATGAAAGGAACACAATGAAAATCTCTCGTATTGGCGCAATTTTTGGCGCTGGTTTGCTTTCCATGTCTCTGCTGACCGGCTGTGGGGGCGGTGGCGATAAGGCCGCTTCCGGTACTGACACCGAGTCCAGTGAACCGACTTCGACCCTGAGCGGCACCGTCACCGGTTCCGGCTCCTCCGCGCTGCTGCCCCTGGCAAAAGCCGCGGCCGATGCTTTCATGAAAGACAACCCCGATGTGACCGTCACGATGAACGGCGGCGGCTCCGGTGAGGGTCTCAAGCAGGTTGCGGCCGGTTCCGTAAACATCGGTAACTCTGACGTTTTCGCTTCTGAGAAGCTCGATGCGACCCAGGCCGCCGACTTGGTCGACCACAAGGTCTGCACCATCACGATGGCTCCGGTGGTCAACAAGGATTTGGGTGTGAAAGACCTCACTACCGCCCAGTTGACCGACATCTTTACCGGCAAGACCACAAACTGGAAGGAAGTTGGCGGCCCGGACGAAAAGATTGTGTTGGTCACCCGCCCGTCCTCCTCCGGTACTCGCGCCCTGTTTAAGACCTGGGCGCTGAACGGTGCCGAGGAAGCCTCCAACCAGTCCCTCGAGACCGACGACTCCGGTACTCTGCTCCAGACCGTGACCCAGAACAAGGGCGCTATCGGCTACGTGGCGCTGTCCTACCTGGCTGGCAAGGACGAAGTTCAGCCCGTCGCTATCGACGGCGTGGAACCGACCTTGGAAAATACCTACAACGGCAAATACAAGGTGTGGGGCTTCGAGCACATGTACACCAAGGGTGAGCCTGATGAAGTAGCCAAGGCGTTCCTTGACTACATGATGGGCGACAAGTTCGCTGGCGACCTGGAAAAGATGGGCTACGGCGTGTCTTCCAAGATGTCCAAGGAAGCCACCGCTTCTCACCCTGACCCCGCGGCCTAAAGAGGCTCAGGCGCAACTGAACAAATGGCTACCACAGCTTCTTCGGTGCGGGAGCCTGAATCGACGGAAACAATGATGACTGAACCTAACGTGTCCACTCGTCTTGAATCCACAGATTCAGCGCTCCCGCAGGCGCGTAATTCCGCGGCGGATCCATCTCTGACCCGGCCGCGGTTCGACTCGAGCGGGGCGGACAAACGTTTCCGTTTGGCAAACAAAATCGGCGGTTCTGCCGTGGCGATTGCGGGTGTTTTCCTGATTGTGCTAACGGTCGTTATTGGCCTGTTCCTGCTGTACAAAGGTTCTTTCACCTTTACCGCGTTCCAGCACACGGTGGGAGAATTCCTGTTTTCCCCGGACTGGGAACCGCAGGACAGCCCGGACTTGACTCTGCGCGGCAGTGTCGGCGCCCTCATCTTTATTCTGGGTTCGCTGATGACCTGCTTCCTGGGCCTGGCCATCGCTACGCCTTTCGCGTTGGGAGCCGCCGTGTTCATTACAGAGATTGCTCCCCGCGCGGGTGAGCGCCTGTTCCGTCCCGCGGTGGAACTGTTCCTCGGCATCCCTTCCGTGGTTTACGGCTGGGTCGGTTTGACCGTCCTGGTGCCATTTATTCGTGACTTTTTTCACGCCCCCCTGGGCGGCTATTCGGTCCTGGCGGCGGGCATCGTCCTGGCGGTCATGATTTTCCCGACCATCACCACTGTTTCCGCCGACGCGATTACCGCGGTTCCTTACGATTATCGCGAGGCGGCCTACGGCTTGGGTTCTACCCGCTGGCAGTCGATTTACCACATTGTCCTGCCCGCGGCCAAGAAGGGCATTTTGACCGGCATTATCCTCGGTCTGGCCAGGGCTTTTGGCGAAGCTCTGGCGGTCGCGATGGTCATCGGCAAAACTCGCGCCTTGCCCGCAGACATCCTCTCTCCGACCAGTTCGCTGACCACGGCGATTACCGCCGACATGGGCAACACCACCAACGGCGGGGAACACAACTCGGCGCTGTGGACCATGGCTTTGCTGCTGTTCCTCATCTCGATGTTCTTTATCTTTGTGATCCACATCATCGGCGCGGAAAGGAAGCAGAATCAATGAGTACCGCTACGACTACCGCTTCGGGTCTTTCCGCCCAGATGGAACACCGTATTCGCCGTGCCAAGAGCGTCAACAACCTGATGACCGGCGTCTTTGGCGCTATCGGGGGTTTCTTCCTGATGTTGATTGTGGCGCTGGCGGCCTACATCGTGGTTCGCGGCCTGCTGAGTTTTGACCCCGTGTTCCTCAGTTTCAGCCGTGACGGCATCATGAACCAGGTGTTCAACACCGTTTACCTGGTGTTTTTGTCCCTGATTGTTTCCGTTGCCCTCGGTGTTCCCGCCGGAATCTACATGGCTGAATACGCTCCAGAAAATCGCTGGACCGGGTTCATCCGCATCTCTATCGAGTCGTTGTCCTCCCTGCCCTCCATCGTGGTCGGCCTGTTCGGTTACTTGGTCTTTATCCTCATGGTGGGCCAACAGTGGAACTTGCTGGCTGGCGCTTTGGCGGTTTCGATTCTGAATCTGCCCTTGGTCACCACGTCCACCGAGTCGGCTCTCCGGGCACTGCCCTCGGACCTGAAATATGGTTCGGCGGCCTTGGGCGCGACCCACTGGACCACCATCGTGCGGGTGCAGCTCCCGGCGGCCCTCCCCCACCTGATGACAGGGGTGGTGCTGGCAGCAGAGCGTGGTTTCGGGGAGGCTGCCGCCCTGCTCTACACCGCCGGTATGTCCACCAACATCAACTGGTCCTCCACAGACATTACCTCCCCCACCAACGCGTTCAACCCCATGCGTCCCGGCGAAACCCTTTCGCTGCACGTGTGGGCGATGCGTACCGAAGCGGTGGAACCCAACGCGGTGGACATCGCTAACTTCTCAGCCGCGGTGCTGGTGCTGATTGCCCTCCTATTCTCGATTTTAGCTCGCACCATCACCAAGCGGGTTCACGCCAGCCTGGCGGGCTTGTCTGACCAGGCTCCCAAGGGCGGCAAAGGCAAGTGGCGTAAGGCTAACTCCGACACTCCCGTCCCCACTACCGACACGGTGAACCATGCCGAACCGACTATTGACGCGTCGAACTTCACCGACCGTTTCCACCCTAAAGGAAAGGAATAACCACTCATGACTGGGCAAACTAACGTTTTGGAGTCCCCCGCGGCGCCCAAAATTTCGACCACCGCCAAGTTTTCCGCACGTGACCTGCACCTGCATTACGGCGACTTTGAGGCTCTCAAGGGAGTCAACATCGACATTCAGCCCCGCAAAATTACGGCTTTGATTGGTCCGTCGGGCTGCGGCAAGTCGACCTTCCTGAAAACCTTGAACCGAATGAATGACCTGGTCAAGGGCGTCAGCATCACCGGACAGGTTCTGCTCGACGGCGCGGATATTTTCAAGGATATGGACGCCATCGCCCTGCGCAAGCGGGTGGGCATGGTGTTCCAGCAGCCTAACCCGTTCCCCAAGTCGGTCTTTGACAATATCGCCTACGGGCCGCGCATTAACGGGATTCGCAATCATCGGGAACTGAGCGACATCGTGGAGCGTTCCCTGCGTCAAGCCGCGATTTGGGACGAGCTAAAGGATCGCTTGCAAAAGTCCGCCGTGGGACTTTCCGGTGGTCAGCAGCAGCGCCTGTGTATCGCCCGCGCTTTGGCTACCGAACCGGACGTTATCTTGATGGACGAACCGACCTCCGCTCTCGACCCGATTTCTACCTCCAAGATTGAGGAACTGGTCGTGGATCTGGCTCGGGATTACACCATCGTGATTGTGACCCACAATATGCAGCAGGCTTCGCGCATCGCCGACAACACGGCGTTCTTCCTGCTGGGCGAACTGGTGGAGTACAACGATACGGAAACTCTGTTCAGCGTGCCTTCGGACAAACGCACCGAGGACTACATCACGGGTCGGTTCAGCTAACACCGTGGTTTCGCGCGTCCGGCAGATTCCGCGGGGTGCGTCAGGAAAATAAAGTTTTGAGTTATGAAACAGAAAGTAGAGAGGTAATGCGTTCCCGATTCGATCAACAACTCATGCAGCTCAAAGAAATGCTGGTTGAGACCGGAGAGCTCTGCGAACAGGCCATCAGTCAGACCATGGTGGCCTTGTCCAGTTCCAGCGATGAAATCGCTCGTGAAGTGATCCGGGCTGATGCCCACATCGATCAGATGGAGCGAGACATTGAGCACTTGTGCCTGAAATTGCTGTTGCAGCAGCAGCCGGTGGCCGGGGATTTACGCCAGGTTTCCGCCGCTCTCAAAATGATTACCGACATGGAGCGTATCGGCGACCAGGCCGCGGATATTGCGGAAATCGTGAAGTCTACGGATATGTCCCTGGTGCGAGGATTCCCCAAAATCCCTCAGATGGCAGCGAAAACTGCTGAGATGGTCCACGACGCGGTGAAGTCTTTTGTCGACCGCGACCTGGCTTTGGCTACCGCCACCCAAGCGGCAGACGACGCGGTAGACCGGATGTTTGATGAGGTCGCCACCGAGATGATTGATTTCATTGTGCATGCTGACGCGGCGGACGCCCAAAAGGCTATCGACGTCATCATGATTGCCAAATACTTGGAACGTATCGGCGACCACGCCACGAACATCGCTGAGTGGGTGGATTTCGCAATTACGGGGGTACACGATGTCATCTTCGACACAAAATCCGCCTGAATCGGGCGCTCCCTGGAATAATGGAAGTGTGATTTATTTTGTCGAGGACGACCTGAACATTCGGGATCTGGTTGTTTACACCCTCGGTTCCACCGGTTTTACCGCTCGGGGTTTCGCTGATTATCGGGAATTTCGCGAAGCGATGGCACAGCTGCTCCCGGAAATGATTTTGCTGGACATTATGCTGCCTGGCGTTGATGGCATCCAGATTTTGCGCCGGATTCGGGCCAACCCGGAAACCGAGGGCATTCCGGTCATCATGGTCACGGCGAAAGGCGCCGAGTTCGACAAGGTCAAGTCCTTGGATCTGGGTGCGGACGACTACATCACCAAGCCCTTTGGCATGATGGAGCTGGTGTCACGAGTCCGGGCGGTGTTGCGCCGCGTGTCTCGCCCCGCCGACCCCGCTGCTGAGGACGAGGAAATCCTCACCATCGGCACTATTGACCTGAACCTGCCCCGCCACACGGTCGCTGTTGAGGGCCGAGAGGTGAAACTGACTCTAAAGGAGTACCAGCTGTTAGAGGAACTCATGAGCCAGCCGGGGATTTTGTTTTCCCGCGACAAATTGCTGGATTCCATCTGGGGATACAGTTTCCACGGCGAGACGCGCACGGTCGATGTGCATATTCGCACGCTACGCAAGAAGCTCGGCGCGGCCGCGAAACACATCCAAACCGTGCGCGGCGTTGGATATAAGATTTCCGAATAAAGGCGCTCTTAGCCCAGCCGCCACCGAATCAAGGGAGATTTCATGCGACGCAAGATCCTGGGGGCTATCTCAGGTATTTCCGCCATAGCTCTGGTGCTTGCTTATGTTGGCTCTGTCGTGTTCTTTTATGGGGTCAATCGCACCAACATTTTGGATGCCCTGACCGAGGAAGGCGACCTGTTGGCGCTGAGCCTGGAACACCATACCGATGATATTCAGACCCAGATGCTCACCGACTTTCACCGTCAGACTCCCGGGGTTCGCCTGACCTTGGTAGCCGGTGACGGTGAGGTTCTCTATGATTCCGAAGTTCCCGCCGCTCAGATGGCCAACCACGCGAGCCGGCCTGAGATTGTCTCGGCTTTGCGGCGCCTGGCTTCCGGGTTGGGCTCCGATATCGTGGTGCGTGATTCTGACACTCTCGGCGAGGATATGTGCTACTACGCGCGGGCTATCCCGTCGGGCAAAATCGTCCGCGTGGCGCGTCCCGTCCGCACGTTTTATGCCACGGCCCTGTCCGGGTTGCCGATTTTGGGCGGCATTGCCCTAGGTGTGTTCGGGCTGTCTTTCCTCATTGCGCGGCGTCAGGCCCGCCTCATCGTCGAGCCGCTGGAACAGATTGACCTGAACCATCCGCTCTCGGGCACCCCTTATGACCGCGACCGGCTGCCCGAGATTGGGCGGCACACCGGGGTGTTCGGAAACTCCAGCGTTTTCGGCGGCGGCGGGGTCTTCGGCTCGGGAGCCTACACCGACACGAAACCGGAAGACGAGCCGAACCATTCTGAGTCGGCGGCGCCTCCCCTCCCCCACGCTATGCTCCAGGCCTACGGCAAGGACCACGAAACAGTCCCGATTTACCCCGAGTTTTTGCCGCTGCTGCAACGTCTGGAACATCAGAATCGGGACAAGGAGGCGGCCGCGCGTTCTCGCCGCGAGTTTTCCGCTAACGTGTCTCACGAGTTGAAAACCCCGCTGACATCCATCTCTGGATATGCCGAGATTATTCGTAACGGTTTGGTGAAAGATGAGGACATTCCGGGTTTTGCCGAGCGTATTCACCAGGAGTCCTCCCGCCTGCTAGACCTGATTGGCGACATCATGGAGCTGTCTCGGCTGGACGAGGGTGGTCTGCCGTCAGAAGCGGGGGAGGTCGAGTTGTTTGATTTGTGCCGCACGGTGGTGGAGCGGCTGCAGCCTCGTGCCGCGTCTTTCGATGTCAAGCTGACCCTCTCCGGTTCACACACGACGCTCACCGGGGTGGAGCCGCTCCTGGGTGAGATGGTGTATAACCTGGTAGACAACGCGATCAAGTACAATCGCGAGGGCGGCGAGGTGAACGTTTGGGCGGGGACTCATCTGGGCAGGCCCCAGCTGGTCGTGACCGACACGGGTATCGGGATTCCTTATGAGGACCAGGAGCGCGTGTTTGAGCGGTTTTATCGGGTGGATAAGTCCCATTCGCGACAGACCGGGGGTACCGGTTTGGGGCTCTCTATCGTCAAGCACGCCGCTATCCTGCATTCGGCGGAGATCACGGTGCACTCGACCCCGGGCCAGGGCACGCGCATCGAAGTGACCTTCCCGGACGCGCCCTGAATCCGGCTCCGCTCAGCGTGACAGACATGGCCGCTGACGCGTGGTGCCCATGTCACTACTTTCTGGGGCTTGTCATAGTTAAAAGTGTGTGTAAGCCGTGGTGCCTCATGTCAATTTGAGCGCGAAAGTTAGGTTGTGCGTCATTTAG